>CAVHIP010000029.1:0-22617 GCA_963636125.1 Oscillospiraceae bacterium
TTAGCGCGGCTCTTACAGGCTTCAAAAGATTTCATTAAAATCAAAGATTTTAATGAAATAATAGTATTGCACAAGATAATCATATCACAGGATTGCAGATTACAATAGTTACAAGTTATATGAAAGCGTATTTTTTAAGCCTGTCCATAGCCTCTTGAAGTCTTGAGAACGGCAGGGCGAGATTCATGCGGATCGTGTCCTTGCGGAAGAAGGCCTCGCCGTCCTGCCAGATAACGCCGCATCTGACGCCTCTGCGCTGCAGCTCGCTTATGCTGACGCCATGCTCTCTGCACCATTTGCCGCAGTCGATATAGAGCATGTAAGTCCCCTCCGGCTTCATGAACTCCACGCCCTTAAAATTCTCCGTGATAAAGTCCGAGGCGTAGTTTATATTTTTGTCAATAACTTGGATCATCTCGTCTATCCATTCTTCGCCCTCAGCGGAGAACGCGCCCATGAGGCTGTGGACGGAGAGCACGTTGTGGTCGTTATAGTGGCTCAGCTCCGCCATGTGCGTCACGCGGTCGCGGAGCAGGGAATTGTATATAATATGGTAAGAGCCCACAAGCCCCGCGAGGGACGCGGTTTTGCTTGAGGAATAGAACGCGATGACGCGGTTTTTCGCGTCCTCCGATATCATCTGCGTGGGGATGTGCTTGTGACCGGGCATGATGATGTCCGACCATATCTCGTCCGAGATGACGATGCAGTCGTTCGCGGCGAAGACCTCCATCGCCTTTTCTATCTCCCAACGCTCCCACACTCTGCCACAAGGGTTGTGCGGTGAGCAGAATATCGCGAGGTGGATGTTGTTCGCCTTGAGCTTTGCGTCCATGTCCTCAAAATCCATGCGCCACACGCCGTCTTCATCGCGCTTGAGCTCGCTGTGGACAACCGCGCGCCCCGTGTCCTCCATGACGTGCGTGAAGCCGACATAGGTGGGGGAGTGCATGAGGATTTTCTCTCCCGGGGCGGAAAATGCCTGCACCGCGGAGCTGACGCCGCCGAGGACGCCGTTTTCATAGCCGATGTGCTTCTCCTCAAGCCCCGTCACGCCGTTCCTGCGCTGCTGCCAGCTTATGATCGTGTCGAAATATTCCCGCGGCAGGGAGAAGTAGCCGTAATTCGGCATCTCCATGCGTTTGAGTATCGCCTTCGTGACGGCGGGGGAGACCGGAAAGCTCATGTCAGCTATCCACATCGGTATAGCGTCAAAGCCCTCATCCGGAACGATATTATCAAACGGAATTGTATCAAACGCCTTGGAATCCTTGCCTTTTCTGTTCAAAACTGTCTCAAAATCGTATTTCATCGCGATAATCCTTCCACTTATTATTATCTCGCGAAGCGGGATATGAAGCTGTCAAGCTTCTTCGCGTACTCGTCCGGCTCGACGTATATGCTCTCTATGTGCACCACGCCTTCGGGGAAAAGGCAGTCCTTCTCCGTGGGGCAAAGCTCATAAAGCTCCTTGCCCATCTCAAACGGAACCGTCGGATCTGCCGTGCCGTGGACAAAGAGAACGGGAACGCGCGCGTTTTTGAGATTCGGCCGCACGTCCGTGTCTTCTATATCATACCTGCCCAAAATCTTGTTGGCAAATCTCATAGGCTGATAAAAAACGCCGAGCGACGGGCGGATGATTTCCGCGCCGCTTGAAAAGCCACTGTCGGAGCAGATGAATTTCACCGTGTCCGGCACGCGGTCGCTCATTTTCAGCACCGTGCCGCCGCCCATCGAAAATCCGTGCAATATTACGCGGATGCCGTTGCCGAACTTCATCGAAAGATAATCCAGCCAGTCGAGGCAGTCCTCGCTCTCGAACAGGTCATAGCCTATTACCTGACCGCCGCTCTCTCCGTGCGCGGCGTGATCCGGGCAGAATATGTCCCACCCTCTGGAAAAATAATATTCCGCGAAGGGTCCTGCCGCCTCCGCTCCGTCCGCGCGATAGCCGTGGACAATAAAGGCGATTTTGCCGCAGGGCTTCTTGCCACAGCAGTAATAATTGCCGATCAGTTCCTTGCCTCGATGGCTTTTGACGGCGTAGCAGATATGCGGCCGACTCAGCAATTGCGCGCGTAGCAGATCGCGCTTCTCGTAATATTCCTCCGCGTGGTATTTTCTCTCAAAAGGCTCTAAAACGCCCGCATCGCGCAGGAAAATATAGCGATATACTTCCTCAAAGCTCAAAATCGCGGAAACGGCAAGAGACGATGCAATAACGGCTTTTTTATTCATAATGCCCTCCGTTGCATAATTTGTTGTTTTCGTTTATTATAAAGTAAACCGAAGTCTTTTTCAACATCAAAAGTCCGGACCGACATTCGCAATTATTTTTCGAAAGAACAGAAAAGAATAGAACTTTTTTCGTTTTAAAACGTATATATATTGAAGAAAAGAGAAAATATGCTCCCGCCCGAATGCGCCGTTGCGGAAAAGCAGCCGATGACGGCAGAGAGAAAATCATGGCGGTCAATATATAGCGATTGACATAACACAGATGCGCAAGAAATTGTAAAGATTACAATTTGGTAAAATTTTAGGAAAAAGATAGTAAAAAAGTCTTGCATTTTTAGAGACAATATGTTACACTGTCGCTAACCTGAAATAAATCCCGGATATTTGCGGAGGCTGTCGAGAAAAAAGAAGACAGGCAAAACAGATATTGGGATTGTGGCTGCGGCTTGGGGGAACAGATCGAAAGGCTCCAAAAATAATTGTAAAATTTTTTAATTTTTCTGTCATTTTTTGTTGCCAAATCATTTTGACTGTGTTATTATAGTCGCGTCAAATATGTAAACTACCTCATAAGGGGGATATTAGAAATGAAAAAAATGAGGACAGTAGTTTCAACACTCCTGCTGGTATGCTTGCTCGCAAGTATGTTGGCAGTAAGCGCAAGCGCAGAAGCCGGCGTATCTATTACCTATGCGCTTGAAAGCAAAGCACAAGCAAACGGCAGCTACGAGATTACAGCCGATGGCAGCATAGGTTATTCACTCGTATTAACTCTTACCGACGCTGCTCCGACGGAGAATTACTATCTTGTGTGGTATGTTGACGGTGTAGCAAATAAAACATCGAGCATCACTGCAGGTAATAACCCTATTGAGGGTGGCTTCTCCGGTTTGGAGCTTGGCGAAGGTACCCATAAGATAGTGCCTTATGTCGAAAACGGCGAAACTTACAAGGAAGCAGCTCAGACTGCCGGATTCACCGTAACCGTCACTTCCGCAGTTCCCGACGCTACCAGTGTGGTATTTAACGATGGCTCTGTTACACTCGAGCGTTATGGAAGTAAAGAAATCGGATATGCAAAAATATATCCGGATGGCGCAAAGGGAACTATCAGATACGAGGTTGATGATCCAGAGATAGCATCTTATTCCGATGGAATGGTTATCGCGACCGGCAAAGGCGGCACCGCATATCTGACTGCGACTGTAGTTGATGAAGACGGTTTTGACACTGATGTTACAGCCACTATCCCTATTTATGTTACAATTCCCGTGACCGGCATCAAAGTTGACACCCAGTATCTTGAACTCGTAGCAGGTGGAGAAGACGGTACAATCGAGTACACCGTGAAAACTGACAGCGCGACATGGCCTCAGCTCCAGTGGACTTCCTCCAACCCCAAGGTTGCAACAGTAACCGGCGGAGAGGGAGCGGCAACGGTAACTCCTAAAGCAGCCGGTACCACGACCATAACCGCAACCTCCACCGACGGCACCGCAGTAAGCGGCAAATGCATTGTCACAGTAACCGATATTGGAAATACCCTTGTTACCGTAACTCCCGTAAAGGCGGATCTGGTTATCGGCGAGAGCACCACTCTTACCGCCTATGTAAGCGGCGCGGGTGAAGATAACGTTGGATCATACTTTGACCACTGGTACTGCACATCTGATGCGGTCAGCCTGAAAGAGAACGGCAACACCGTTACCGTAACGGCAAAATCCGCCACGACCAACCCCGTCGAAGTCAGGGCTTATGCAAATGACGGCAAGTACGGCTACGCGCTCATCAACATCTCCAAGTCCGAAGCTCTTGAACTGACCGCGAGCGACACTATCGTAAAATCCGGCAAGACCGTTACTGTCTCCGTCGCGAACGCCCGCAACAACGAGACCTTCACATGGAGCTATTCCCCCAGCGATATCGGCTTTGTAGCAAACGCCTATGAGAAGGGCAACAACTTCTGCATCGTCGGCGGCGACCTTGAAGGCAGCATCACCGTAACATGCACCTCCAACAACGATTCCTCCAGAACCGCAAGCGTTCTTGTCGGCATCAACAGCGTTGACCCCTACGGCAATGCGTATATCCTGCCCAAATCCGTCAACTGGACGAGAGGCAGCGGCGATCTGTCCTTCCAGATAAGCCCATGGGCATATTGGACATATCTTGATAACCAGTACCTCAACACCAAGAGCACCAGCCTTGCTTCGTACTGGAACGGCGTTCTCACCCTGAAGTCCGCTTACCTCAACACTCTCTCCAACGGCACCCACACCCTCAAGGTGTACACCGCTTATGATGAGTACAACAATCCCACCGGCCTTGTCTATGCGAACATCTATATCTCCGGCAACGGCACGAGCGCAAGCGCGACCTACGGCGACAATGCCCATGTCAAGGGCACCGCTTCCAACCTGTACTTCAACTCCGGCAATGCCATCTCCGATGTTTACATCAGCGGCAAGTGGATTGATCCTGCCAACTACTCTCTCAGCACCGACGGCAAGACCCTCACTCTCAACTCCAACTTCCTTAACCAGCTTTCATACGGCACCTACACCATGAATCTCAACGGAACCAACGGCTCCACCCAGAGCACGACATTCCGCATTGTCACCGCCAACTACGCTCCTTCCACCGGTGACGAGACCAACATCGGTCTGTGGGTTGCGATCATGATCCTCTCCGGAGCCGGCGCAATCGCCCTCATCCCCAGAAGAAAGAACATGATGCAGTAATCGCCGCAGAATAAGAAATAATAACAAAGCGACACTCCGGCAGAAATGCCGGAGTGTTTGAGTATCATCAATATTATCAGAGAGAAAATGCGTTTTATTTATAAGGACAACGATATAATCGTCTGCGTGAAACCGGCGCGTGTGCTTTCGACCGATGAGCCGGGCGGCATGCCGGAGCTTGTACGCGATGCCCTTGGGGACGCGAACGCAGATATTCGCACCGTCCATCGGCTTGACAGGGTTGTAAGCGGGCTGATGGCGCTCGCGAGGAGCAAAGAGGCCGCCTCCGCCTTGGGCAAACAGATACAGGACGGGGTCTTTCACAAAGAATATCTCGCCGTCGCGCGCGGATCCGTTCCGGACGGCGGCACGATGACGGATCTGCTCATCCGCGACAAGGCGCGCCGCATGACCTTTGTCGCCGACTCGCCGCAAAAGGGCGCGCAGGAGGCGATATTAAACTATACCGCCCTTGACCGCGCCGAGGATATGACCCTTGTCAGAATCGATCTTGTAACCGGCCGCACCCATCAGATACGCTGTCAGTTCGCCTCCCGAGGCTATCCGCTGGTAGGCGAGAGGAAATACGCCGTGTCGGACGATGCCTGCGAAATCGCCCTGCTGTCCCACGCGCTTGAGTTCAATCATCCGCGAACCGGCGAGCGCCTCCGATTCCGTCTCCCCCCGCCGGAAGAATATCCGTGGAACAGGTTTGAATTAGAGTTGAATTAAATAATATTATATTTTGAAAACGGAGGTTATGGCTATTGAATGTTCTTAGTAAATTGCAAAACCGCGATAATGCCAGAAGGTTTTCTCAAAACTACTTTGACAACTTAGCAGAATGGATAGACGGAGACTCTCCTTCGGGAAATCCTGTTGATATTCACATAACCGAGAGAGGACACATAATTGCATGTGATTCTGCTGATGAAATTGCATTTTTAAATTACTTAAAAGAAAATCATGTTGTAAAAGATGTTCGCGGTCAGTCATTGAAAATTCCATATGAGAACGCATTCGGCAATGTGAAGATGTATTCACCGGATATTGCTGTGCTTACAAATGAAAATCAAATTGCAATTTTTGAAGTAAAGTCGTTAACAGCAATGAGCTATCATTCTAACATGGAGAAGTATAGAGGATTGGAAGCATATTGCAAAGAAAAAGGATTTATGTACGCAATGATTGCACCGGCTACAAACTATATGTCCTATGAGGAGCTTAAATATAAGGAATTGCGTAGTGATCAAGCTCTTGAAGACTTGTTTGAAACATGTTCAGGGATAGATAGCCCATATGAAAGTACACCATTCAAATATGAAGATGTTAAGCTGTGGTATCAAAAATACGGAAACGGACTTTCTATGAATGAGTTTAAAATCGAAGTTCACTCTCTTATTTTATTCTATGAATGGTACAATTGCTATAAAAATGGATTTTGCGTTTATAGTAAGCCAATAAAGTTCGAAAGCTTGCTATAAAGTAGACAATATGTGGTAGTAATCTAAAAATGTAATTAAACGGATGATTTTCTATCTTTGTGTAGAGAAATTATCTGAGAATAAAATAAGCAGGATGTCCGGCACCTGATTCCGGACACCCCGCATAGGAAAAAGAGGGTATACAATTTAATTTCGGCTTCTGCCGGTTTCACGCTTAGATTACGCGCAGAGCTGCATCTCCTGCGCGGTGCCGCTCATCTCGATGACAGGCTCGGTGTTCGTGCCGAGGACTTCGCCGTTCTCCGCGTCAACATAGAACTCGTATCTGAGCATAAGCGTGCTGACTATGAGATGATAGAGGCCGTTCTCGAGGCAGATATATTCGCAGCAGTAATTGCTGTCATTTATGCCGACGGAAGTAAGAGCGTTATTAAGAGCGGTTTTGGAATTTATATTTTTCATGATGTTATCTCCTTATCAAAATCAATTATCAAATTTAATCTTCAGCGCCGTTTTCTTTTTCTTTCTCATCGCTTTCGTTTAATAGATGCGCGGTGACGGGATAAGTTACACGAAAAATCGAAAAAAATAAAAAAATTTTTTCTTGGCTTATAAAATACGGTATGCGGAACATAATCCTTCATGCGCAAGTCATATAACTGTAGGACATGGAAAAGACGTGTCCGGCGGAAAATTAACACCCGCGCAATAGACTTTTTGACCCGAATAATATATAATAGCAATAATAAATATGAGGATGTGATATAAATGAAAAACAAATTGATAGCGGTTTTGTTTGTTGTTGTTTTCGTCCTTCTTATCGCGGTGGTTTTCTCCCTGCTTAACGACGACAATTCGACCGATGATATAAGCAGCTTCCGCATTCAGTCCACCGAGAGCGACGAGAGCCTCGTAACCGCCATAGAAACGCCGACGCCCACTGCCGCGCCCGAAGTCACATGGCTTCCCAACCCCACCGAGGAGCCCACCGTTGTCACTCCCGAGCCGACACCGGAGCCTACCCCCGAGCCTACCCCCACTCCTCAGCCTGTGAACACCGTCCTCGGCAGCGGCACATTTGAATCCAACTCCGGCACATATCTCAACATGACCGCCGATTGGACAGCGACCACGGCAAGCGACACGCAGGTGGACATCACCTTCAAGGTATACGCGAAATCCTACGCGCTCGATTATATCGGCTTCCCCTCCGCGATCCATATCTCCGTTGGCGATAAATACGAAAGCTGCGCGGCAAACAGCATCAGCTATACCGACAACACGCTCAATCTCAACGAGCTGGCAACTTATACGGTGTCCGTTTCTCTGCCCGTGAACAGCTCCAACACCTACAACGTTCAGGTCGTGTGGGACTTCAACGGCGTTTACGGCAGCCCGACGATGGGCCCCGTAGAGGTGACATCCCTCGAATGCGGCGGCGTAATAACGCTGGTGAGATAATTCAAATAATACAATATATAATATTAAACAGCAGAGGCGTTTGTCCTCTGCTGTCGCTTTCTCTGCGGTTGACTATGGCAAGAAAAAAAGTTATACTTGAGTTCGGAGCTGAAAAATATGCGAACACAGGAAGAAATAAACGAAATAGCGCGCCTGCTGCTGGCGGAATATCCTGCCGAATGCGCCCTCAATTGGACTAAGGGCAAGGAATATGAGTTGCTCTTTTCCGTGCGCCTTTCGGCGCAGTGCACGGATGAGCGCGTCAATATGATTACGCCCGCGCTCTTCGCCCGATTCCCGACTCTTGAGGCTTTTGCCGGGGCGGATGTGGAGGAAGTGGAAAAATATGTCCACTCCTGCGGCTTTTATCACGCCAAGGCGAGGGACATTGTCGCCTGCGCGCAGATTCTTCTCGAAAAATATAACGGCGAGGTGCCGAGGACGATGGAGGAGCTGACCGCCCTGCCCGGTGTCGGCCGCAAGACGGCAAATCTCATCCTGGGCGATATATTCAAAATTCCCGGCTCCACCGTGGTGGACACGCACTGCATCCGCCTTACAAACCGCTTGGGCATAGTCAATAATCTCAAAGACCCCGTGAAAATCGAAGCCGAGCTTCGCAAGGTTTTGCCGCCGGAGCGCTCGAACGACATATGCCATTGCATCGTGCTTCACGGCAGGGCGGTGTGCGCGGCGCGAAAACCCGATTGCGCAAAATGCTGCGTGAAGCATCTGTGCGAAAGCTATTCCGGTTAACCAAAGGAGGCTGTTTTCAAAATGCCACAGACAGCGATAAAAAAACGCGACCCCAATCTTGATTTTATTAGATGCATCGCCCTGTTTTTCGTCATGGGCGTGCATTTCTGCACCCACTGCAACATATATAACGCCGGCTACACCGGGTTTGTCGCCTTCTTCACGGACGCGCTGCGCACGATGTATGTCCCCGCGCTGGCGCTTTTCATCATGCTCAACGGCTTTTTCCAGAGCAAAAAGACATTGAGCGTGAAGTATTACCTCGGCATACTCAAGCTTTTTGAAATGTACCTGCTGTGCTCCGTTCTCAACATGCTCTACAGTCACTTCTATCTCGGCGAGGAGCTCACGCTGCATAGCTTTCTCAGCGGAATTATCAACTACACAGGTACCGAATACGGCTGGTATGTGCTGCTGTATTTCGGCCTGTTCCTTATGATTCCGTTTCTGAACATCATATATAATTCTCTCAAATCCCGCGGGCAGAAGAGACTGCTTATTCTCACCTTTTTTTATCTTTCCTCAGGCCCCTTTTCCTTCCTCAACGCCTTTGCAAGCACATATGCCTATTGGTGGCAGAGAATATGGCCGATTACCTTCTATTTCATGGGCGCGTACGCCGCCGAATACCGAAGCGAGCTTTCCGGCAAAAAATGGGGGCTCAAATATCTCGCGGCCCTGCTCGTCTTTTCGGCGTATAACTACCTTTTCTATGATATGTCGTCCCCTCTTTACGGCGCCGCCCGGAGCACTTTTCTCTACGCGCACGAAAGCCTGCAAAACGCAGTCATGACGCCGCTTGTATTCCTCGCCGCGCTTGACGCAAGGCTTGAGCATTGCCCCAAACCCATCGCGAAGTTCATGGAAGCCGTGTCAAACTATTCCTACGGCATATTCCTCTTCACCTCGATTACGGACTCTTTTATATACGGCCGGCTCAACCGCTTCGTGCCTGTTATCGGCATGCGCTACTTGTTCTTTATCATCGCGCTGCCTCTGTCGTATGTCTCGGCGGTGTTTCTCGCCTTCCTTGCGGACAAGGTCGTTTCCGCGGCGGATAAGCTCGTTCGCCCCATTGCGGAGCGCTTTGTATCATGGCTCGGCAGACTGATCGTGTCGGAGCCGGATAAAGAAACGGAGGGAAGAGTATGAACTATCCGAGACCTCAGATGAAACGCGCTCAGTGGCAGAGCCTTGACGGGGAGTGGCTGATAAACGGTCAACCCGGGCTTG
The DNA here is from genome assembly GCA_963636125.1 of Oscillospiraceae bacterium. Lineage (GTDB taxonomy): Bacteria > Bacillota > Clostridia > Oscillospirales > Oscillospiraceae > Limivicinus. The sequence goes on from CAVHIP010000029.1 coordinate 9,878, forward strand.
TTCCGTCATGCAGGAGCGAGGAACATCTGATTTACGAGAAAAAATTTGTTTATACCAAGCTCTCCGATCGCGTTCTGCTGCACTTCGGCGCGGCGGATCAAATTGCGAAGGTCTATCTAAACGGCGCATTTCTCGGCGAACATATCGGCGGATATCTGCCGTTCACGTTCGATATAACCGAACACTTGGCGGAGGAAAATATTCTGCGCGTTGAAGTGACCGACACGCTCGATCATACCTACCCTTACGGCAAGCAACGCAAGGATCGCGGCGGCATGTGGTATACGCCGGTTTCCGGCCTTTGGAAAAGCGTATGGCTTGAAAGCGTTCCGGAAACGTATATTTCAAATGTAAAAATCACCCCCGATCTCACGGGGGCGAATCTTGAGATAAGCGTTACATCTCCGGATGGCGTAAAGACCGAGAGCGAGCGGATAGACGTTGCCTCTCCCGAGCTTTGGACGCCGGACAATCCGAAGCTCTACACGCATACCCTCAGGCGCGGTGAGGACGAGGTTGAGATATATTTTGCCCTGCGCACCGTGGAAATCCGCGAAATCAACGGCGTAAACCGCGTCTGCCTTAACGGCGAGCCGATTTTCCTGCACGGCGTGCTGGATCAGGGCTATTTTGAGGACGGTATATTTACGCCCGGCGACATTTCCGAATACGAAAAAGACGTTCTTCGCATGAAGGAGCTTGGCATAAACCTAATCCGAAAGCACATCAAAATCGAGCCGGAGGAATTCTATTACGCCTGCGATCGCCTCGGCATGCTCGTGATGCAGGATATGGTGAACAGCGGAGATTACAGCTTTTTCCGCGATACCGCGCTCGGCACCGTTGGCCTCCGCATCTCAGACACCTGCAAAAAAACCGACCGTCGGATGGACTTTTTCATCGCCCACAGCGTTGAAACCGTGAGTACCCTTTATAATCATCCCTCAATTATCGCCTATACCATATTCAACGAGGGCTGGGGGCAGTTCAACAGCGATTTGATATATGACCGGCTGAAAGCGCTCGATCCCACCCGCCTTTACGACTCAACCTCCGGCTGGTTTGCGCAGAGGAAGAGCGATTTTGACAGCGAGCATATCTATTTCCGCCTGAAGAAGCTCAAGCCCAAGACACGCCCGCTTTTCGTGACGGAGTGCGGCGGATACAGCTATAATCTGAACGGACAGAACAAAACCTATGGCTACGGCAAATGCGCAAGCGTAGATGAGCTTACAGACAGAATCGAAAAGCTCTACGAGAAAATGATAATCCCCGCGATTCCGTCCGGCTGCTGCGGATGCATCTACACGCAGCTGTCCGATGTGGAGGACGAAATAAACGGCCTTTACAGCTATGACAGAAAAACCTGCAAGGTGGACAAAAAACGCATGCGCGATATAGCCGCCTTGCTGCAACGAAGCATGAAATAAAGCAAAATATTGATATAAACAAAACCGGAGCGGCTGTTTTTACCGCTCCGGTGGTTTATTATCCGCCTAAATACGCTTTTCTGACGTCCTCGCTGGCGGCAAGCTCCGCGCCCGTGCCGGATAATGAGATTCTGCCCGTTTCCAGCACATATCCGCGGTCGGCGACAGACAGCGCCATTTGCGCGTTTTGCTCAACGAGAAGTATCGTCGTGCCCTGCTTGTGAAGCTCCTTTATCATGTCGAATATCTGTTCGACGAGTATCGGCGCCAAACCCATCGACGGCTCGTCAAGCATCAGAAGCCTCGGCTTTGACATCATGGCTCTGCCCATTGCAAGCATCTGCTGCTCGCCGCCGGACAATGTGCCGGCAAGCTGAGTACGGCGCTCCTCGAGACGGGGAAAGCTCTTGTAAACCGCGGCAATCGAATCGGCGATTTCGGCGCGCGGCCTTGTAAAGCCGCCCATTTCCAGGTTGTCCTCAACTGTCATCTTGGCAAAGACATGTCTGCCCTCCGGACAGTGCGCGATTCCGTCGGAAACGATCATGTGCGCGCTGCGGTGCATTATGCTCTTGCCCTCGAAGCTGATGCCGCCCGTCCTGCTGCGCAGAAGACCGCAGATTGTGTTGAGCGTTGTGCTTTTGCCCGCTCCGTTTGCGCCGATCAGTGTCACTATTTCGCCCTCGTTGACGTCAAAGGAAACGCCCTTGAGCGCGTGAATAGTGCCGTAATAAACGTTCAGATTTTCCACCTTGAGCATAGGTTCGGACATCACTTTGCCTCCTTCCTTCCGAGGTAAGCCTCGATTACCTTGGGGTCGTTCTTTATATCCTCCGGCGAGCCTTTGGCGATGACCCTGCCGTAATTCAACACGGCGATACCCTCGCAAATGCCCATTACCAGATTCATGTCATGCTCGATGAGCAATATCGCGATCTGAAATGTGTCGCGGATTTTCAAAATATGCTCCATGAGCTCCGCCGTTTCGGAGGGATTCATTCCCGCCGCCGGCTCGTCGAGCAGAAGCAGGCATGGGTTGGTCGCCAGCGCGCGCACTATTTCAAGCCGCCTCTGCGCGCCGTAGGGAAGACTGCCCGCCGGAACGTCTGCCATGTCTTCCATGTTGAAAATGCTGAGCAGCTCCATCGCGCGCTCTTTCAGGATTCTTTCCGAGCGGGCGAAGGATGGGAGACGCAGCGTGGATTCGAGGAGCGAGTACGGCTGCTCCCTGTAAAGTCCGACAAGCACGTTGTCAAGCACGCTCATGCCGCTGAAAAGGCGTATGTTCTGGAAAGTGCGCGCTATTCCCGCCTGATTTGCCTGAATGGTGGTGTAGGTGTTGATATCGCGCTGATTGAGCAGGATAGATCCGCTTGTCGGGTTATACACTTTGGTCAGCAGATTGAAAAGCGTTGTTTTGCCTGCGCCGTTCGGCCCGATAAGACCGGATATTTCGCTGCGCCCGATGGTGAGATTAACATCGTCCACGGCCTTGAGGCCGCCGAACTGTATGCCGAGGTGGCGCGTTTCAAGCACCGGGGTTTTGTCGAGATCACGCTCCATAAGAAGCGCGTTGTTATTTACGACTCTGACAAGCTTAGTCATTGCCGGCATCCCCCTTTCCTTTGTTTGCCTTGCATTCAAAGAACTCCTTTACGGGCTCCGCTATCTTGGCAAACAGATCTTTGCCCTTTTGCGACTGCGTGAGGAGCATTACGGCGATGAGCAGCACCGCGTAGATAAGCATTCTGTAATCGCCGACGGCTCTGAGTTTTTCGGGAAGCACCGTGAGCAGTATCGCGGCGATGACAGAGCCTCTTATACTGCCCATGCCGCCCATAACAACAAAGCAGAGGATGAGTATGGACGTGTTGAAGCTGAACTTGCTCGGCGCAACGGAGGCATAGTTCATGACATAGAGCGTGCCGGCCATGCCGGTGAGAAACGCGGAGGTCACAAACGCGATCATTTTGAATTTGGTCGCGGAAAGTCCGATGCTCTCCGCCGCGATGCGGTTATCGCGCACTGCGGTTATCGCGCGCCCCGTTCTGGAATCTATCAGGTTCTGCACGACAAAAAGCGTGAACATCACGAGCAGAAAGCCGATGGTGAATGTGGACAGTTTCTCATTGCCCGTGACGCCCATAGGCCCGTTCAGCACGGTTACCGCGCCGTCACCCATTGCAAGCGACTTGCCGAAGCTGAAGTGCCAGCCTTCGCCGTCATAGCCGAGATAGACGCAGTTGACGATGTTTTTTATAATCTCCCCGAACGCAAGCGTGACGATTGCCAGATAGTCGCCGCGCAGTCTCAAAACGGGGATGCCGATGAGAAAGCCGAAAATACCCGCAGTGATGCCGCCGCAGAACATGCTGAGTATCAGCCTGACGGCCTCGTTGGAAATGCCGGAGAAAAGCTGGCAGAACACAACGCCGGAGAACGCGCCTATGCTCATAAAGCCGGCGTGCCCGAGGCTGAGATCGCCGCTGAAGCCGACGACAACGTTGAGCGCGATGGCGGTTGTGATATAAACGCAGACCGGAACGAGCTGACCTTTCATCGAACGGCTGAGATGACCTGTGGCCGAAAGCGTCTGGAACAGCGCGAAAAGCGCAATGACAAGCGTGTAATTGATAAGGCACTGTTTGGTATATTTTTTCATTTTCATCTTTCTCACCTCAGACCTTCTCACGCTCCGCCGTGCCAAGCAGACCGGACGGCTTTACGAGCAGCACTATTATCAGCACCGCGAACACGATTGCGTCGGACAGCTGCGTGGAGATATACGCCTGCGCGAACTTCTCGATTATGCCGAGCAGAAGCCCGCCGAGAAACGCCCCGGGAATAGACCCGATGCCGCCGAAGACCGCGGCTGTGAATGCCTTGATACCGGGCATGGAGCCGGTAGTGGGCATAAGTGTTGAGTATGAGGAGCAGAGCAGCACGCCCGCCACTGCCGCGAGCGCGGAGCCTATCGCAAATGTCGCGGAGATGGTAGAGTCGACGTTGATGCCCATGAGCTGGGCGGCCGCTTTATCCTCGCTGCACGCGCGCATTGCCTTGCCGAGCTTTGTTTTCTGCGTGAGATAGCTGAGCGCCGCCATGATAACGATGCAGGCAAGGACGGTAACAATGGCCTCGCCGGAAATATTGAGTCTGCCGTCGAAGAGGCTTATGCCATCGAAGGAGACGAGAGAGGAATAAACCCTCGGGTTTGACGACCATAAGAGCATTGCGCCGTTCTGCAGAAAATAGCTGACGCCGATGGCGGTGATAAGTACGGCCAAAGACGCCGCGCTTCTGAGCGGCTTGTACGCAAGGCGTTCTATGATAATGCCGAGAAACGTGCAGACAAGGCACGCCGCGAGCACCGAGAGGACAGGGGGCAGACCGAATGAGTTTGCCGCGAAGTAGGAGATATATCCGCCTACCATAATGATGTCCCCGTGCGCGAAGTTCAGCATTTTGGCGATGCCGTAAACCATGGTATAGCCGAGCGCGATTATCGCGTACACGCTGCCGAGGCTTATGCCGTTGATAAGATATGTCAGAAAAGTCATTGAGGTTACCGTCCTTTGTGTGTAAGCACCGGTTAAATCGCCGCAATATACGGCGATTTAACCGACGCTCATTTTTCGACTCTTGCGGAGTCCGGAGAAACAGCCGATTCTCCGGATTCCGCGAAAAATTCTGCTCGGATTACTGCTCGTTGAGCACGTATGCGCCTTCGTGGATGACAACGGCCTTAGGAGCCTTGGAAACTTCGCCGCTGGTGTTCCATGTCATGTCGGAGCCGGTCAGACCGCTGTAGGTGAAGCCGCCGGTGAAGCCTTCAATGAGCGCATCGCACAGATCCTGCGCGCTCATGCTGCCGTCAAGATTGTTTTCCGCGCACACGTTGTAAACGGCCCATACGCAGTCATAAGCGTCTGCGGCAAACTGGTTGGGGACATCGCCGCAAGCGGCCTTGTACTTTTCGACAAAGCTTGTCGTGAGTTCGTCCGTTGCGTCTGCGGAGAACGGAGTGAGCAGATATGCGCCTTCCGCAAGAGATGTGTCGAAGCCTTCAAGAGCGAGCAAACCGTCCATACCGTCAACGCCGAAGTAGTCGACATCCCAGTTCATGGCGGCGCACTGATTCATGATGACTGAGATCGGAGTGTAGTAGATGGGGAGGAAGAGCAGATCTGCGCCTGCATCGCGGGCGGCGGTGAGCTGAGAGGAGAAGTCGGTTGCGGAGTCATCGGTGAATGTGCCGGTGTAAACGATGTTCAGACCCTTTTCACCTGCTTCGGAGACAAACTTCTCGTAAATGCCGGTGGAGTAAGCGTCGCCGTTGTTGTAGATAACAGCGACAGCGGAGCCGAGGCTGTTTTCGGAGATATAGTCTGCGGATGCGACACCTTGGTTAGGATCGCTGAAGCACATCTGGAAGACGTTGGTTTTGCCTTCGGTGACGGAGGGAGAGGAAGCGGACGGAGTCAGGACGAAGATATGCTCGTCAGCGGCCTCGGAGGCGACAGCGGCGCAGGGCGTGGATGTGACCGTGCCGATGAGAACCTGCATGCCCCAGTCCATCAGATTGCCGTATGCGTTGACGGAGGTCTCCGCATCGTGCGCGTCATCCTGAAAGTTCAATTCGAACTGCACTCCGCCGAGAGCGTTGACTTCTTCGACGGCGATCTGCATGGCTGTTTCAACTGCCTTGCCGTAGATAGCGGCAGGACCGGTTACGGGGCCGATACCGCCGATTTTAATAGGCGTTGAATCGGCAAAAGCGGGCGCTCCGCAAAGCGCGAACACGGACACTGCCATTACGACGGCGAGAACCATAGATAAAACCTTTTTCATAATCTTTACTCCTTTTTTGATTTCAAGAGATGTTTCAAAACGTCTGCCGCCCGCCAAACCCCGGCCGAAGGATGCGCGCGGCATTATATATACAAAAAAACGGCTCCGCCCGAAAGCGGAACCGTTTTGCATATAACCTGTTAACAGTTTATTGAATACGGTTTTCCACCCGGGGGCGATTGAATTAAATAAATAATATCAATAATAAGGCATATGGCGATGGTAAGTATTATAATGCCGAGGGCGGCAAGTATAATATTCGCAATGCCTATAACAGCAAAAATGGACATCAGAACACTGATGCCCATAAGTATGACGATGGCGGTGGAGCGCTGAGAGCGTGCGGAAGAAACCTCTTCACGGCAAGCGGAAGAAGACTCTGTGAAGTTGAAACTATTAGTGAAACTGCACATATTTCAGGCTCCTTTCTTGGTTACTTTACACAAGCTCTGCTTGATGGTCGAAAATTTACCACCGATTTTTTGATTTGTCAATCCCGTTTTTTATCTTCACCATACATTCTGTTGCATTGAACAAGGATTTGCTTTTGACGATAAAAAATTTTGTTACTTTTGCGTTCCCGTTATATACACAATGTTGCAGATGATGCTTCCCGAATTTTTGCGGACGTATTCGTCAAACTCCGCCTTGGAAATATAATACATCCTTCCCCACGAGGACACGCGGATGTATTCGCTGTCCATGCCGGTCATGGTCATAAAATGGGCGCGCGCCGATCCGCCCGGGCGCAAAGTCCCGTCCGGCGATTTTGTATACAGCCTGAGCTGCTCCTTGCCCCAGAATTTCGGAAAATTCATGCCGACTGAAAAGATAACCGGCAGATCTCTCCGCAGCATGTCTTCGCTTCTCTCCCACATTTTGCCGCCGGAAACGCACCATACCGCCGTCATTTTGCCGCCGCCGAGCCGAAAGAACAGATTGAGCCCTGCGGTCAGCATAACCCCGTTTATTCCCCTTGACGGGATGAGCGGGAAAAACCGCCGGTTGAGCTTGATAAGAAGTCTCCGGTATTCCGCGAGCGGTATCGCGCCGCCATCCGGAATATCTTTCAAAAGCGGGCTGTTGAAAGGAAAGTGGTATCTGCGCAGATATATGATCAAGTCCGCCGCCGCGACGACTCCGCAACCGCACTTCTTTATGTTTTTGTCATCCGACAGCATCTGACTGCCGCCGTATGTTCTCCCGTCAACGGAGCATATCTCGTGCCTCAAACCGATCTCGTCCATGTTTTCGTCTCCTGCCGTTAAAATATCTCCGGCACAAGTATAATCTTATTTTTCAAACTTTACAATAAAGGCTTGAAAGAATATAATTAAAGCGCAAATCTGAAAAATAAAAATCCGGAAGGTAATAAACATGCTGAATTTCTTGAGGCAAGAGGGAATAAATGAAGATATAATCAAAAAGGTTGAGGACTTTCGCTCGAAGTATCCTGCCGACGAGCAGGCGGAATACCGCGTGCCGAAGCCGAAATATAAATATTACGGCAAAGAAGTCTGGGAGCAGGCGCTGACAGCTCTGCTCTCCGGGGAGAATATTCTGCTCGTCGGCCCGAAGGCGACGGGCAAAAACGTCCTTGCGGAAAACCTCTCCGCTGTCTTTGACCGCCCTCAATGGGATATATCGTTCTATCTCAATACCGATGCCGCCTCCCTCATCGGCGCGGACACGTTCAAAAACGGCGAAGTCACTCTGCGCCACGGCCCTGTCTACTGCTGTGCGGAGATGGGCGGCTTCGGCGTGCTCGATGAGATAAACATGGCCAAGAACGAGTCTCTTTCCGTGCTTCACGCCACGCTTGACTTCCGCCGTATCATCGACGTTCCGGGGTATGACCGCATTACGCTCGCTCCATGCACACGCTTTATCGCCACTATGAACTACGGCTATGCCGGCACGAGAGAGCTTAACGAGGCGCTCGCATCGCGCTTTATGGTTATAAACATGCCCGTCATCTCCGAGGAAAATCTTACCAAGCTGATAATCGAGCAGTACCCCACGCTCAAAAAGGATTTCGCCGAGGAGCTTTCCAAGCTGTTTCAGGAGATACGCAAAAAATGCGACAGCGCGGAAATTTCCACAAAGGCGCTCGATCTGCGCGGCTTGCTCGCGTCCGTTCTCCTTGTCGAGCAGGGGCTCACGCTCGGTCAGGCGCTGGAGATGGGCATCACCAACAAGAGCTTTGACATGTTTGAGCGCAGTCTGGTGCAGGATATCATTTCCGCGCGTATTGACGGCGCCCTCGGAAGAAACGAGCTGTTTGAAAACAAATGAGAGAGATTAGCGAGCTGCAGACCAAGCGAGCGGTTAACATAATATGGAACGGCGCGCAGAATTACGCATTCACGCCGGATTTCAAAGCCTTTGATGAGGACGGGAATGCGGATTTATATTGGAACTGCATAATAGGCGCGGTTCGTCGGCATTATGAATATGACAAGTTAGAGGCCGTGCTGAGAATTCTCGATCAGTATGAGGATTCGGATCTCTATCAGTCGCTTTTTTGGCTGGGACTTGAAAACTGCGCCTATTACAGGGAGCTTCCCGAACGGCCGATTTTGGAGCGGCTGAGGCGGGAGTACGCGGAAAAGTTTGTCGCGCAGTATCCCGGCGGCGACGGGTATCATCTCTATGAGGCCATCGCCTCCGCCCATTTTTCCCGCGCTCTCGGCCGCGAAGCCAAAATGAACAAGTACGACATGAAGCTGCTCGACGAGCTGGAATTTTCCCCGGAGATGAGTACCGATGAGATAGTCTGCCGCGCGGACGAAATGTTCCCCCGCTGGTTTCAGATACGCATGGAGGAGAAAAAGCAGGAGCATAAGTTCTTCATACCCGGCCTGCGTCATCGCAAGGCATCAAACAAAGAAAGCCGCATCAGAAAATTCGGCATCGGATACGCCGATCACCCTTACAACGCCTACAATTCCAAAGCCGCCGGCGAACAGCCGGAAAATCAGCTCAACACCAAGATGAGCGAGAAAGAGCTCCGCAATTTTATGGAGACGAAGTACGGCCGCCCCGCCTTTTCCGAGAGCGACATGATGCGCGCCGAGCGTTCGCTTTGCTGCAAGAGCCACACTAACTGCCATCTGCATATTACCTATGGCGAGAAGATAAAATCCTCCGAGATACACAACGGCTTTGAAGCGCTCGAAAGACAGCGCGAGGCGGAGCAGATTAAAAAGAACAGGCAGTCATATAACGCCAATCTCGCCCAAAACCGCGTCACGATAGCCAAGCTTGCCGACAAGATTCAAAACTCCGTCCTTCTGCATCTGCAGCCGTCACCTGTCCGCGCGAACAGCGGCGCGCTCATCGGCGGCAGAGTATGGCGCGCGACCGAGCTGAACGACGAGAAAGTCTTTGAGAAAAACGAGCAGGATAATATGGGCGATCTCAGCGTGGATATTCTGCTGGACGCTTCCACCTCGCAGAAGAGCCGGCAGGAGATTGTCTCCGCGCAGGGCTATATGATCGCGGAGAGTCTCACAAGATGCAATATTCCATGCCGCGTGATGTCCTTCTGCTCCATGACCGGCTATACAATTCTCCGCATTTTCAGGGATTATAATAAGCCCTCCGATAACGCCAAGATATTTGAGTATGTCTCAAACGGCTGCAACCGTGACGGGCTCGCCATCGCCGCCGCGCACTATCTCATGAACAAGACCGCGGCGAGCCACAAGCTGCTCATAATCCTCTCCGATGTCAAGCCCAACGACGTTATTAAAATTCAGCGCCGCGAAGGGCAGGAGCCGGAGCAGTATAACGGGCAGGCGGGCATCGACAACACCGCCTTCGAAGTCAGACGCGCCCGCGCCGACGGGATATCCGTGCTCTGCGTCTTTACCGGCGCGGATGAGGACGTCCCCTCCGCCAAGCTCGTCTATGACCGTGATTATGCCAGAATCCGAAGCCTTGACAAACTCGCCGACACAGTAGGCCTGCTCATCCAAAACCGCATAAAAAATCTGTAAAATATGCAAAAGCCGTGAGGATTTCCCCACGGCTTTTGCTGCATAAATTCATTCGTTTAGCTGTCGGCTGATATCCCGCCCGCCGTAAATCACGCGGACAACAAAGACAGTGTTGCGTTTTTTGTCCGGGTAATAGAAAACAAGATAGTTTTTGACCGAAAAATAACGCAATCCACGGCTTTGCCAAGGCTCCTCATCATAAAGCCGATACCGCATGGGCATCTGATTTAAGGAGAGAATTTCGTTTGTGATTTGCCGCGCCGTATTGACGGCAATCTGCGGCTCACGCAACTCAAAAGTAATATAGTCTATTATGTCCCGCAGGTCGCGTTTTGCTTGGTCGGTGAATTCTATTTCCCAATTCATATGCCGTAATCTCTTTTCAGCTCATCCATGACGCTCTGCGCGGAATAGGTGCGACATTCGCGAATATCTGCCATGCCTTTTTCAAGCTCCGCGTCCAGCTGCTCTTTTGTTAACGAGCCTAAAGCGAGCGGCTTGCGCTCCGGCAGCTTCATTTCAAAAGGAATGCCGCGCTGCAGAACAATCTGCCGCAGAAACATGCCGACCGCGTTGGACATAGGTATACCGAGTTGGTTAAGTATCTGTTCCGCCTGATCTTTGATCTCGGGCTCTACCCGCGCGAAAACATTGGAAGTTCTTGCCATAGCTTATCGCCTCCTTATGCGTACAGTATAATATATTTGCACGCAATATGCAAGCGCTTCGCAAGCCAAATACGCAATTCTTGCGTATTTTTCAAGACGCAGACACGCAGTTTTTGCGTATTTCCGTTGCGTATTTATATACAGAGAGTATATACCCGCGAAATTTTACGCCTTCCCTTTACTTTTTCATCGGATAACCTTTACTTTTCACGCAAATTTGGTTACAATAAGTAAAGCTAAACAAAACAAGGAGAGAATCATTCATGATCTCATACGAAGGACTCAGCCGAAAACTCACTCAAAAGGGACTTTCAAAGACTGCCCTTGCCCAAGAGCTTGGAATATCATCAAGGACGATTGCCAAGATCGGCCGCGGCGAAAAGATTGCCGATCGCGTGCTTGATAAGATTGCCGCATATCTGGACTGCAAGAGCGAAGAATTGTACAGAAGCGTCTCGGATAACGCATTGCTGCAAACGCTGCGCGATGAGAAGAGCATACGTATGTCCGGCGGCTTGTACCACGAGCTTCAAATTCGTATGACCTACAACTCCAATCACATCGAGGGCAGCAAGCTCAGCGAGGAGCAGACACGGCTTATTTTCGAAACAAGCACAATCGACGCAGGAGAGGGAATCCCCGTTGATGACATCATCGAGACAGTCAACCATTTCCGCGCCGTTGATTATGTGATAGATCGGGCCGAGGAGCCTTTGACCGAGGATATTATCAAAGAACTGCACCGCATTTTGAAGCAGAGCACAAAGGACTCGGCGCTGTTATGGTTTGCCGTCGGCGATTACAAAAGGCGGGGCAATGTTGTCGGAGGCAGGGAAACCGCAAGTCCGGAGGAGGTGCCGGAAAGGATGAGAGCGTTGCTGTCGGGCTATGAAGCGCTCGATGATGTTTCAATAGACAGCATCATTGAATTCCACTATAACTTTGAGCGTATCCATCCTTTTCAGGACGGCAACGGCAGAGTCGGCCGGCTGATAGCCCTCAAGGAATGTCTGCGTTACAATATTGTCCCGTTCATCATTGAGGACTCCAAAAAAGCGTATTACTACCGTGGCCTTTCGGAATGGGAAACGGAAAGAGGCTATCTGACCGACACCTGCCTCGACGGGCAGGACACTTTCAAAAAGCTGATGGCTATGTTTTGATCGGTTTTCGGCATCTCTCCGCTTGCGCGATGGCGGCGGCTACGATATAATCTATACAGAATCAAATACCGAAAAATTAAACGGCAAGGAGGAATGCGGCAATGACAATAAGCGAGCTGCAGAAGCAGACAAACACGAACATACAGGAGAAGGCGAATCTCATATGGCAAATGGTTATATGAGCAGAATAAAAGAGCGGGTCACTTCTTCTGAGGATGGCACTATTTTCGCGGCTTCTGACTTTGCGGATATTGCCGATGCGAATACGATTCGGCAAAGTATGTATCGTCTTGTAAATGACAGCACACTAAAACGAATTTTGCAGGGCGTCTACGAAAAGCCAAAGTACAGCAAGCTACTTGACGAATATGTAGCGGCTGACCCGGACGCTGTTGCCAAAGCATTGGCGCGAAGTTACCACTGGGCCATCGCTCCATGCGGAAATACGACCCTGAACCTGTTGAAAAGAATAAGCGTGATGTTCCCTTAACCTGTTGACCATTCCCTTATTTTCTGCTATTATTTGAGGGAATGAAGGGAGGCACGTGGGAATGAGATGTTTTAACTATTCGGAAATCAAAGATAAAAAATGGGACTCGGAGCTGCTCTCTCTGATAGCCGCCATAT
>CAVHIP010000030.1:0-22243 GCA_963636125.1 Oscillospiraceae bacterium
TAACCGCGCTTTAGCGCGGCTCTTACAGGCTTCAAAAGATTTCATTAAAATTGAAGATTTTAATGAAATAATAGTATCAAGTTTCGTCATCCGTGGCGCTCCTGCATAGAAAACAGCCGTCATCATGGGAATAAATCACGCCGACCGCCTGCAAGTACGCGTATATCACCGTCGTGCCGACAAATTTCATGCCCCGCTTTTTTAAGTCCGCGGAGATTTTATCGGATAAACATGAGCTTGCCTGTCCGGTTTCGTATATAACCGAGCCGTCTGTCCAAGGCCAAAGGTAATTTGAGAAGCTGCCGTATTGCCGCCGGATTTCGCGGAACACGCGCGCGTTGGTCACGGCGGCTTGTATTTTCAATCTGTTGCGGATAATTTTCGGGTTGCTTATCAGCTCCTCGATTTTTTCATCGTCATAGGCGCAGACCTTGTCCAAATCAAAACCGTCGAACGCATCTCGAAAAGCATCTCTCTTGTTGAGCACGCATTCCCAGCTCAGTCCCGCCTGGAAGCACTCTAAAATCAGCATCTCAAAGAGCTTCCCGTCATCGTGTACCGGAACGCCCCACTCTTCATCGTGATAGCGAACGTATCTGTCGTTTTTCGGGTTTGCCCATTTGCATCGTTTTTTCCCGTCAAGCCATTCCATAAATATTCCCCATTTCCCGAAGTATCAGGGTTCGAACGGATCTTTGTTTTTAACGCTTGAGAAGGAAATGAAGGAAAGTGACGAATCTATATGCTCGCTCATCGCGCTGCGCGCAAGCTCCGGCATGCGCATGCGAATAGCGGAGACAATGGCAGTGTGATTATACATTACCTTGGAGAGCCATGGATTATTTTTGCTGTCCGCGCTTGCGATCATGTTGAGCATGGAGCTTTGATACATCGTGAGCTTCGGCAGGATATGCTCATAGCTGTCGATAAGATACGGGTTGCCGCAGGAATCGATTATAAGCCGATGAAACGGCATGTCGGTATCCTTCATCCCGAGCACATCGCGCTTGCGTACGCTATCCTTGAATACATCCGCAAGACCGTTCAGGCGGTACAGCGTCTGCTCGTCCATGTTATGCGCGCTCAGCGATGCGGCTTCACATTCTATCGCATCGCGAACCTGATAAAGCTTGATCATATCGCCGATATCAAGGCTCAGCACGAAGCTGCCGCTTGCGTTTTCGTGGGAGACGACAAAGCCGATGTCGGTCAGATGCGCCACGGCGTCCGCGACCGGTGTGCGGGAAATGCCGAGATCCGTGGCAATCTGGTTGATATTGAGCTTCGTACCCGGGGCAATGCGCAGGTTGATAATATCCTCATACAGCATTATGGACACGATATCCTTGAGCTTTTCGTTGGGATATTGCGTCATATACTGCTTTAATTTCTTGTGATCCATAGAGTACTCCTAATTTCTGTCATATTGCCAGCCGATAAATCACGCCGAGCAGAATCAGATGCGCCGGATAGAAGTAATAAAATGCCCTCGACTTTTTGCCCTGCGCTCCGGAATAGAAAAGTACCGGGATTGCCGACAGCGCGGTGCCGACGCACAGACAGATTCGAAATGCGCCGGTAGGCGGATAGAGGCAAAGGCTCCATATAACGAGCGACACTGCCTGCATGACGCGATTGTTTCTGAAAACATACAGCGCGAAGATAAGCGCAAGCCCCTTATACCCGTAGTCGGAGCGGCTCAGAATAGCGATACAGCAGGCCGCCGTCAAAACAACAGCCGCCGCGATATCGTAAACGTTGCATTGCTCACGCCGTTCAATCATATCGGTACAGCGCAGAACGGCGAGAGAGCAGGCGAGCGTATAAAATACGTTCAGCTTATCGGTCAAAATCGTCACGCCGCCGATTGTACAGGAAATTCCCGCGACGATATATGCCGCCAAAAGGGAGCCGCAAAGAGAAACATATTTCTTCCGGATAACGGAAACGGCGAACGCGGCAAGCAAAATCGCCAATACCGCGAGATAAACCGCATCGGCGCGGAATGAGAAAAAATATTCGACAGCGGGATGGGATGCGCTTGCCGAGAGAGGCGCGAAACAGAAGGGAATCTGCGAAACGGCGGCAAAAACGCACAGCCTCGTGAGATATTTTGCCCTGTCCGATGTTTTCTCAAAGCCGACGACAATAAGGAAAGAATACAGCGGAAAAGCTATTCTACCTAAAGAGCGCATCACCATATACTGTGATGCGCTCAATTTTTGCATTACCGAAAGCATACAGCCGGTGTGATCAATAAGCATTGACACAAGGGCGATTATTTTGATGATAAACGCGCTCATTGCTTCACCGAAAAATCAGTTGTAATAATCATCGTCGTCATCGTACCTGCTGCGTTTGTTTCTGCCTCTATTCCTGCCGTTGCCGCGATAATCTCCGTCATCGTCACCGGATTTCTTCAGCACGATGAATGCGCCGATACCGACTGCGGCGGCGACAAGCATTGCTATAAGCGGGAGAGCCAGCTGGGACATAAGGCTCTTGTTGCTGTTCTTTGATGTGGTGGGAGCTGCGGAAGGGGAGGGGGAGGGAGACGCCTCAACGGTGTCCGTAAAGCTGACGGCGACGGGGCTTGAATATACGACTTTGCTTGTCTTGCTGCCGTCCGTTGCCCAAACGCCGACATAGTAATACTTGCTGCCGGAGGTGGTTTCCGGTGTGTAAGTAGCCGACTGCGCGCCGGCGATCGCCGTGCCGTTGGCGTTGGAGTTCTTGTCGTTCTTGTACCACTGATATTTGAGCTGAGTGCCGGACGTGTTGTCGTCAACCGCAACAACAGACAAAGTTGCGCTCTGCCCGCTTTCGGCCACAACGCCTTCGGGCTGTACGGAGATAGTGGGCGCCATGATGGTTGTGTTTGCAGCGGGGGCTGCGGTGGGTGTCGCCGTGGCGGTGGCGCCGGGAATGTACGAGGTCGCGCTGGGAGATGCGGTTGAGGTTGCCGAATAGGTCGTCGTACTTGTGACGGTGAGCTGAGCGGAATTTGAAATCTTAAACTGCGTTCTCGCCGCGTCCGCATAGAAAACGCATATAATGCTCATGCCGTTCATGGAAGCGGGGATGTTGCTCAGAACGAGAGTGTCGGTATTTGCGCCGTAAACCTGCAGACCGTTTATATAGGACGGAGCTTCGTCCGCGCGGATAAAGGAGTTGCTGCCGTCATTTCTGACAATGCGCCACTGGAACGAGGCCGCGCCGTCGGCTCTGGAGATAAATGTCGCCTTGCCGCCCGCCGCGACGGTTTCGCCGGTGGGGTGCTTGGTGATGTTCAGCTCGCCGCAATAGACATATACGACATCCGTGAGTACGGCCTGGCTGACATCAACGCCGTTTGTGGCGGTAATTGAGCAGATATAATATGTTTTGCTTGAATAGTAAGAAGCGGGCACGGTATATGTCGCCGAGGTCGCGCCGTCTATCGCCTTCGCATATCTCATATCGCCGGTGCTGTTGCTGTACCATTGATACTCAAGCGCAACGCCCTGATTCTGCCAAGCGCAGGTCGCCTGCACGGTGAGCGTGGCGCTCTGACCGAGAGCGACGGATGTGTTTTTCGGCTGAGTCACTATGGTGGGCGTGGTTACGGGCGCGGTGTTGTCAAGAGTCGGCGTGGCGGTTGGATAAGTGTATCCGTTGTAGGAAGAGGAGTTAACATACAGCTGGCAGGTCGTGGACTGCACGGTGTATCTTCCGCTTCTTGCGATGCAGTAAATCCGGTCATTTGAAGAAACGGTAAAAGTGATGCCGGACGAAGACCAGTTCAATTTCCCCGCATTGCTGTACCATTCGTAAGATATTGTGCCGTTGCCTCCGGTGACCTCGAAATTCAGCGTCACCTGCTCGTTGGCGGAGACGTTGCGGTAAGAGTCGAGATCCTGCAGTATTGTGAGCGGGGAGTCTGCCGCCGCGGCAGCGGACAGAACCATCGGGAAAAGCAGCGCGGTTATAATCAGAGCCGTTAAAAGCTTTACTCTAAACTTCTTCATTTTTCTTCCTCCGAAATCTTGGGCAACACCGCGCAATCTGTCTGCGGTATTGCCATTGCTTTACATAATATTATATATCACGAATTTTCCAATTACAATAGCAAATCACTTGTTCATGGCTAATAGACGCGCCTTTTTTTAAAAAGTTGCGCAGTCTGCGGAAAATATTTTGTGTGGAGACTCGGATTTTGCTTTAATCGGGAAGCAGAATATTAGCAGGGGCGTATATAAAACCCTTGCCCGAACCACAATCTGATGTTATAATTTAATAGGATTAACGCTAAACGCTAAAAATGCGAAGGGAATGATATCATTGGCGGCAGCAGACCGACCGCGCGAAAAAATGTCTCTTTTCAAAAAGCTGAACCGTTCAAAAGTTTTCGGCAAGCTCACAGAGCAGGAGTTCGCATGGGTGCTTTATGACGTGGGCAACTCCGCTTACACCATGCTTGCCTGCTCGCTAATCCCCATCTGGTTCAAAAGCCTTGCAAAAGGCGTGATTTCTTCCGATCAGGCCACAGCCTATTATGCCGCGGCAATCTCCGTCGTCACTATCATTGTGGCGCTGCTCGGCCCGGTAGTCGGCGTCCTCGCCGATCACAGGGGCAGGAAGAAAATCATCTTCACAACCGTTGTCGCGCTGGGCATCGCGGGATGCATTATCAACGGATTTTTATCCAACTGGATCGCGTTTCTCATTTTATACGTGATTACAAAGATCTGTTACAGCGGATCTCTCACCGTGTATGACTCCATGATGAACGACATCACCACGGAAGACCGCATGGATGAGGTCTCCTCCTACGGTTACGCCTGGGGCTATATCGGCTCGTGCATTCCGTTTATAGTCGCGCTCGTGGCTTACGTTCTCGGGCCGGACATGGTGGGCGCGCTGTCGGAAAACCTGTCAAAAATCATCGGCTTTACCGTCACAGCCGCATGGTGGCTGCTTGTGACGATTCCTCTTCTCAAAACCTATAAGCAGTCAAACTATGTTGAGGTCGAGAACAACACCATCGGCAAAACCTTCCGCAAAATATTCGCCACGCTCAAGCGCATCGCCGTCAGCGAGAAAAAGATTTTCTTCTTCCTCATTGCCTTCTTCCTGTATATTGACGGCGTCGGAACGATTATTGACAACTGCATCAACATCGGCACCGACCTCAATCTCGACACCGTCGGACAGGTGGTATTCCTGCTGGCGACTCAGGTGGTCGCGTTCGGCGGCTCACTTCTCTTCGCGAGACTTTCCAAGAAGTACGACACGGTGAATTTGATTCTGGTCTGCATTGTCGGCTACTTCTGCGTATGCCTGTACGCGCTCACGCTCAAAACGCTGTTGCACTTCGGCATCCTCGCGTTCGGCGTCGGCTGCTTCCAGGGCTCTATACAGTCCCTCTCTCGCTCGTATTTCTCCAAGATTATCCCCGCGGAAAACTCCGGCGAATATTTCGGTATCTACGACATTTTCTGCAAGGGCGCGTCATTCCTCGGCTCCGCTGTCATCGCCTGGGTGAAGTTCGCCGGCGGCACAATCAATGTCGCGGTTTCCTGCCTCGCCATATTTTTCCTGCTGGGCTTCATCTTCCTCAAAATCGCGGATAAGCAGGAAAATATAAAGGAGTAAAAATGAAAATTCATACTCTGAAAAGCGAAAAGCTCGAGCTGATCGTGATGGAGTTCGGCGCAACTGCGCACTCGCTGAAGTTCATGGGGCGGGAGACCGTCGCCAAATGCGGGAGCGAAAAAGAATACGCCGAGAGCGGCGCTTTCTACTCGGCGGCTATCGGACGCTGCGGAAACCGCATAGGCGGCGCGTCCTTCGCGCTGGACGGAAAAGAGTACAAGTTAGCCGCCAACGAGGGGAAAAACCAGCTCCACGGCGGCCCGGATTCATATGACAAGCGCTATTGGACGGTGGAGAGCGATGACGGAGAGAAAATCCGCATGAGCATCCTTTCCCCCGACGGCGACAACGGCTTCCCCGGCAATCTGAAAATGACCGTGACATATACGCTCACAGAGAACGCCCTGCGCGTTGTATTCGAGGGTGAGACCGACGCGCCCACGGTTTTCGCGCCGACGCTGCATCCGTATTTTGTCTACACCGGAACGCCGCAGATTTGTGTCAACTCGAATGCGCATCTTGAGGTTGACGGCGGCCTTATCCCGACAGGTACGCTGCTCCCCTGCGACGGAAAGTTCGACTTTTCGTCCATGCGCGAGCTTGACATGAGCTTTGACGACGCTTTCGTTCTGACCGGCGAACACGCCCTGACTTTTAAGACCGAGAGCTATACCATGGAGCTGTGGACAAATTTTCCCGCCGTGCAGATTTACAGCGGCAACCCGAACGGCGTGGCGATTGAGCCGGAGGAATATCCCGATTCCCCCAACCATCCGAATTTTCCCGATATAACCCTCCGACCCGGCGAAAAGTTCCGCAAATGGGCAGAGTACAGATTCTTCTGATACAAAAGCAAATGCCCCCGACTTGATGTCGGGGGCATTTTGCTGTCAGATTATATATTCCTTAAGCTCTTCCGGGACGGTGTCGGGGTCGGCGGAGATGCTCAAATAAAAATCAACATTTTCGCTTGCGGAAAATTTGTTGAGCCATTTGACGAAATCAGCCATTGCCTCGCTGCTCTTATCGCCCACGAGCTTATAATAATTATCAATAAAGATATGCGTGATATCATAGTTGCCTGCGTGAATACCGCTGAGGAAGCCCTTGAGCAGATCATAAGAGCCTATGTCATAGCTGCCCGCGTCAACGAGCCGCGCCTGATAGGGAATGTCATAAGTGAGGCTGCGCTCTTTTTCGATTACAACCACATCTCCGTTGCCTTCTTTTACCGCTTCCACAACGAGGTCTACAAGCTTCTTCGTTTTGCCGGAACCTTTCAGACCCATAATCAATTTAACCATGTTGTCCACGCTCCTTTTTTAATTTAATATTGATAATTATGTTTTTGTATATTTAATTTCCACATCCGGATTACATAATACAGCTTAACATTTTTTCCCGAAAAGGGCAAGAGGAAAAGCGGTCGCTTTGGTTAATTTTCGGTAAACAACAACGGAGTGAAATTACAGCTCAAACGTCCTGTACTGTATGGCCTCGGCGATATGGTCGGGCTGAATGTCCGCGCTGCCGTCAAGATCGGCGATTGTGCGGGCAACACGCAGGATGCGGTCATAGCTTCTGGCGGAGAGATTCATGCTGTCAAACGCCATATGCATAAGCTCCTCGCTGCCCTCGCCCAGCGTGCAAAATTCGCGTATCTGCTTCGTACCGATATGCGCGTTGCACATCGTGCCGCTCTCTCCGTAGCGCGTTCTCTGCAGCTTTCTCGCCGCGTCGACGCGCTTTTTTATTTCCGCGGAGCTTTCCGACGGCTTTCTCTGCTTCAGCTCCTCAAAATCGAGCGCGGGAACTTCAATGATGATGTCGATTCTGTCGAGGAGCGGGCCGGAAATGCGGGAGTGATAGCGCTTGACATCCTGCTCGCTGCATTTGCATCTGCCCGACGGATGCCCGTACCAGCCGCATTTGCACGGATTCATCGCGCACACCAGCATGAACCTGCTCGGAAACGTCACAGACCCCGCGACGCGGGAAACCGTGACCTCGCCGTCTTCGAGCGGCTGACGCAATACCTCCAGCACGTCCGGCCGAAACTCCGGCAGCTCGTCCAGAAACAGCACGCCGTTATGCGCAAGGCTGATTTCGCCCGGCTTCGGGATGCTGCCGCCTCCGGAAAGGCCTGCGGAGGACACCGTATGATGCGGCGACCTGAACGGACGGAGAGAAACGATGGGGTGCGCGTGGCTTGTAAGGCCGGCGACGGAGTGAATTTCTGTGGTCTCGATCATCTCGCCGCGGCTCATGTCCGGCAAAATGCCGGGCAGGCGCTTTGCCATCATGGATTTTCCGGCTCCCGGAGGTCCGATAATGAGTATGTTGTGTCCGCCCGCCGCCGCGATTTCAAACGCGCGCTTGACGTTTTCCTGCCCCTTGACATCCGCGAAATCCGGTATCATGCCGGCGTCCGCGGAGATATCCGGCGCGACCGCGGGGGCGATTTCTTTTTCGCCGGTGAGATGGCATATGAGCTGATGCACGGTTTTGACAGGATAGATTTCTATTTCGTCGGCAAAGGCGGCCTCGGAGGCGTTATCCTCGGGGACATAGAGCTTTTTGATGCCGCTGCGCTGCGCCGCGATAGCCATCGGCAGAGCGCCCGGAATCGGGCGGAGCTCCCCTGTCAGCGAAAGCTCGCCGAAAAACGCGCTGTCCGCCCCGGGATTGGGGATATCGCCGAGAGCCGTGAGGATGCCGACAAGCATCGGCAGATCATAAACCGTGCCCGCCTTTTTCTTGTCGGCAGGCGCTAAATTGACTATTACGCGCGTCGACGGAAACTTGAAGCCGCTGTTTTTGATGGCGGCGCGTACACGCTCGCGGGATTCTTTGACCGCCGCGTCCGGAAGCCCGACAATATCAAACGCCGGTAGCCCGTTCGAGATGTATACCTCGAGCGAAACCTCGTATCCGCCGACTCCGCTCACGCCGAAGCTCTTAACAGTTGACAGCATGGCATTTCTCCTGTACTTTTTTTGTGGTTATGCGTAACAAAAACGAACAAATTTTATTCAAAGCTACCGCAAGCGCGATGTCTGAAATAAGATATGCCGATAAATATAAAAAGTTATTTTCAATATTTATAACATACCTGAAAAATCTGTAGCATGGGGCGTGCAGTAAATACAATTCAAACGAATATTTTGAAACCGAATTAAGAAAAGGAATTTGAGCTTGTCTGCCGAACAAAATTGTCATAACGGCAATGGGCGCCGCAACGGTTGCTATGAGCACGTAAACATTAAAACCGTTGATTTCAAGCTTTAATCCAAAGATATACTGCGCCGCCAAAGACCAGCAGAGCAGAAAAAGCGATAACAGGAAAATATAATCCCGGTATTTCAGCCACAGAGGGAAAAGCTGCTTTCTCCATATTACAATCATCGCGCCGATAAAAAACGGAACGGGGAAGTTTGAATAACCGTCGAGATAAGCGCCGTAGCGTGAGTAAACAACGTAATAAAACGCCATTATCACAACGGCTGCAAATGTGAGGATTATTTCGGAAACATCGGTCTTGCGAATTAATTCCACAAGTCGAAAGGCAAAATAGCTCAAAAAATACAGCAATATAATGCTCTGAACGTACCAAAGCGTGCTGTTGAGCAGGTCAATGCCGAGTAAGTAGTGGAGAACACCTTGTATCCGGAAAGGCCCTATTCCGTTTATCCAATTAAAAATCTGATAGACAGCATTAGCAAAAAGAAAAGGAAGATATATGCGAAAGAATTTTTTCCTCCAAAATCCTTTGCGCCATCCGTCGGGATTATTCAAAAAACCGTAAAACAGATTAAATCCGGAAAAAAAGAAAAACAGAGAAACAGGTATATAGCCAGTACCGAAAAAAATAATAAACGGATTAAGATTGTCCGGCACCATTGTCTCGGGAAGATGACAGAACAAAATTCCAATTGTTGCCAATGCGCGGACAGCGGAGGTGTTTTCGCGGCAAAACAGAGAGTCAAGATCGTAATCAGGCAGGCAGTTTTCTGAAATCATATAACTCCTCTATAAAGAGATAGAGACCATAATTCTACGGTCTCTATCTAAACGAAAATAATTACTCTTCAAGCTTGCCGACGAGGGCGATGTGCAGCTCGTCAAGCTGCTTCTGCTCGACAACGGAGGGCGCGCCCATCATGATGTCGGCGGCGTTCTTGTTCATTGGGAACGGGATTATCTCGCGGATGCTGTCCTCTCCGGCGAGGAGCATGACCATCCTGTCAACGCCCGGCGCGATGCCTGCGTGAGGGGGAGCGCCGTAGCAGAAGGCGTTGTACATCGCGGGGAATTTCTTCTTGACGTCCTCTTCGCCCAGACGCACCATCTCGAACGCCTTTATCATGATTTCGGGGTCATGGTTGCGCACGGCGCCGGAGGAGAGCTCAATGCCGTTGCAGACAAGGTCGTACTGATCGGCGGTGATTGTGAGCGGGTCTATCTCTCCGCGCTCCGCCTTGAGCAGTACGTCAAGGCCGCCTGCGGGCATGGAGAACGGGTTGTGGCAGAATTCAAGCTCGCCGGATTCCTCGCCGATTTCGTACATGGGGAAGTCAACTATCCAGCAGAACTCATAACGTTCTTTGTCCATATGGTTGGGGCAGAGCGCGCCCAACTGCTTGAGCATGACGCCGGCGGTCTTGACGGCGGCATCATGCGTACCGGCGGAGACGAGAACGAGGGTGTTGGGCTTGAGTTCAAGCTGCGCGGTCAGAGCCTCGGCGCGGTCGGCAACAAATTTGGCGATGCCGCCCGCGATTGCGCCGTGCTCGTCCATCTTGAACCAATACGGCTTGAAGCCGGACTGAACCTCGACATCGACGCAGAGCTTGTCTATCTGCTTGCGGGTAAGCGCGCAGTCGGACACGGCGACGGCCTTCACGCACACCTTGTCGGTGTTGAACGCGGCGAACTCCGTTCCGCGGGTAAGCGCAGTGATGTCCTCCACATGCAGATCTATGCGCAGGTCGGGCTTGTCACAGCCGTAGCGCTCCATCGATTCGAGATACGGGATGCGCTTGAACGGCGCGGTGGAAGCGATGTCATAAGTGCCGAATTTTGCGAAAATCGGGGGCAGAACGTCCTCGAGAATGGCGAAAACGTCCTCCTGCGTTGCGAAGGCCATTTCCATATCGAGCTGATAGAACTCGCCGGGGGAGCGGTCTCCGCGCGCGTCCTCATCGCGGAAGCAGGGGGCGATCTGGAAATAACGGTCAAAGCCGGAGGTCATCAGAAGCTGCTTGAACTGCTGAGGAGCCTGCGGAAGCGCGTAGAACTTGCCGGGGTGCTTTCTCGCGGGGACGAGATAATCGCGCGCGCCCTCGGGGGAAGAGGCGGTGAGAATAGGCGTGGTTATTTCGAGGAAGCCGTGCTCTATCATCGCCTGGCGGAGCGCGGCGATAACGTTGCAGCGGAGGATGATATTCTTCTTAACGGCGGGGTTTCTCAAATCGAGATAGCGGTACTTGAGGCGCAGCGTCTCGTCCGCTTCGCGGCTGCGGTTTATCTCAAAGGGCAGCTCGTTATAACGGCATTTGCCCAGAACCTCGATTTTGTCCGGAACGACCTCGATTTCGCCGGTTGCCTGTTTGGGGTTCTTGCTGGAGCGCTCGCGCACAACGCCTTCGACGGAAATGGTGGACTCTTTGTTGATGCCCTTGACGATTTTCATCATTTCCTCGGACTCGACGACAACCTGCGTGGTGCCGTAAAAGTCGCGGAGAACGATAAACGCGAAATTATTGCCGACTTCGCGGACGTTTTCCATCCAGCCGACTATTTTTACTTTTTCCCCTGCGTTGGCCAAGCGAAGCTCATTGCAGGTATGCGTACGTGACTGAAACATATTTATCCTCTTTTCTCAAACAACAAATGTTGCGGGGGTTACTGTAATAAAAATTATTTAAATCCGCCGGAGATATTGCCGAAGCGGAAAACCGTACCGGAAAAATCGCCGCCGCCGGAATAGGCGAGGTCAATCAGAATTCTCTCCGCCGGCACGCCGTATATGAGCAGCATCAGCACAAACGCCTTAAAATCGTCTGCCGCCTTGTCAAACTCCGCCGTAATGCCGCAATAGCGCTCAATCGCGAAAACGGTGTCGGTCGCGCCGCCCTTGCCGCTGATAAAATCCAGCAACGTTTCCGCCTTGCACGGGAGCATGCGCGCGTTGTTTATAAGCCTGTCCTTCACGGCGGATTCGCCGTCCGTTAATAGACCGGCGATGGCGCCGCGTATCTCATCGCTTTTTGCGTCCATTCCGTTCATGGCGAAAAACGCGTCCAGCAGGGCGCGGCTGCCGAGCGTGACTATACTCTGTTTATCTTTATTCAAAAGCTCCGCCAGCTGCTTCGCTTCATCCGCGCTTTCGCCGGCTTTCAGAATTCTGACTTCGCCATCTGCCATAGGCTTGCCCTCATACAAAATCTATGGCGCGGCAAAATGCCGCGCCGTGAGTTTATTCGCAGCGCATTAACGCTTATGCGGATTGACGATGTTGCGCCAATCCAGATCGCCGCGGCGAAGCCCTTGCACGAGAACCTCCGCCGTCGCTGCGTTGGTCGCGAAAGGAATCTGATACTGGTCGCACAGGCGCTCGATTTTGTTAATATCGTCAAAGCCCTTGGGGTTGGCGGGATCGCAGAAAAACAGCACGAGATCCAGCTCATTATATGTAATTCTCGCGCCTATCTGCTGCGCGCCGCCCTGGTCGGCGTGGAGATAGAGCGTAATCGGAAGACCGGTTGCCTCGGAGACAAGCTTCCCCGTGACGTGTGTGGCGCAGATAGAATGCTCGGCGAGGATGCCGCAGTAAGCGATGCAAAACTGCACCATAAGCTCTTTTTTTCTGTCATGCGCCATTAAAGCTATGTTCATATTACTCCTTTATGCGCATTATGCGCTCTCATCTTTTTCCATCATATTTTCATTATAACCGCTGTTAATTTGCTATGCAAGTTTATTTTTGCGTTTTTTCGGATTATTTCAGCAGTGTCATCTCTTCCTCGGACGAGTCGCTGTAGCTTTGTATGGTGTAATACGCGTCGAGAATGTTTTTCGCGATAAACGCGACGCTTGCTCCCGAACCGCCTCGCTCGACAACGACGCTTACCGCGACCTCGGGATCGCCGTAGGGCGCGTAGCAGATGAACATACCGTCGTTGGTGATGTTTTCACCCTTCTGTGCGGTACCGGTTTTGCCGGCGGTCTTTGTGTTCTTGTTGTTGAGCTTGCCGTATTCGCACGTGATGAACAGGTCGTAGTTCGCTTTGTTGCTGGGGTCGTTCACAACGAGGTACATTCCTTCGTGCACGGCGTCCCAGTTGTAATCCGCCGTTTCCACCGTGCTCAGAACTTCCGCTTCGCGCTCGTACAGCTTTTCGGAATAGTCATAGGAGCGGACGGACTTGAGGATGGAGGCGGAATGGCGCGTGCCGCTGTTCGCGACCGTCGCCACGTATTCCGCCATCTGCAGCGGCGTGAAAACCGAGTCGGACTGACCTATGGCCGCCTGCAGCGTGTCGCCTATACGCCACTCGGAGCCTGCGTAGTCATAGTGGTTGGCGCGGTTGGACATGTTGCCCGTCGTTTCGACAAGCTCAATCCCCGTCGAGACGCCCAGCCCGAAATTGTGGGCATATTCGCCGAGCGCGTCAACGCCGAGATCGTTCGCTATGGTATAGAAGAAGTAATTGCACGAGTCTCTTATTGCGGTGGTGACGTTTTCCTCCGGGTGCGTCAGATGTTCGGAGGTGGAGTTCCAGATCCAGCATTCGGGGGAGTAGCCTTCGGCAGAGTATCTGGTGTAAACGCCCTGACACTTGACAAGCGTCTCCGTGTCCAGGTCGACGAGCTTTTCCCCGCTCGTGTCCGTCGCGGTAAGCGCGGCGATCGCCGTGCAGAGTTTGAATGTGGAGCCGGGGGCGTACGCGCCCATCAGAGCGCGGTTGAAAAGCGGCGCGTTGTCCTCTTTGAGAAGATTTGAGTAATTTTCGATTATCGTGGAGACATCGTATGTCGGCCAGCTCGCCATAGCGAGCGGCTCTCCCGTGTTGACGTCGACGACGACCGCGGCGGCGCCCGTAATCTCGTCTTTCATCTCCTCGTTGTAGTCGCCTCTCGCGAGACCTTCTGCGCGCTCCTGCTCGCGGGTTTTTATCATGTCCTCCATCGCGGAGTTGAGGATACGCTCAACCTGCTCCTGAAGGGTGATGTCAATCGTGAGATATATATGATCTCCCGGCACGGGTTCTTTCTCATAAACCGTACTCAGTACCGTGCCGGAGGCGTTTTTCGTTTCGATAACCACTCCGTCCTGACCGTGAAGTCTGTCCTCAAAAGCGTATTCCGCGCCGTCCTTGCCGACGGTGGCGTCGGTGGAGTAATCCTCAAGAGAATATTTTTCGTATTCCTCCTGCGTCATAAGACCGGTGTACCCTAAAATGTGCGCGGCATAGTCTGTGCCGTATTCGCGGGTGAAAGCCCTGTTGACTTGTATGCCGGAGAGCTTGTTTTCCATGATGGAGGTGATAAGCTGCATGCTCGCGTCGTTGACAAAAACATAGTCGGCGGTGTTGATGGCATATCTGACGTTTATCGAATAGCGCACGCCCGCGATAATGCGCATCTCCTCGGCGCTGTAGCTGTTGTCTATTTCATAGCGGGTGCGCATATAGCTCATCAGCTCCACCGCGGTGGGGTTTTCCGACGGCAGATCGTCTATTTTGTCCTTGATATAGGCGTTGAGCATCGTTCTTTGAATTTCGGTCATGTCCTCGGTGTATTCGAAGGGCGGGGAGGATGTGATCGGCAAGTCGTCGGTATATGTGTCGCCGTAGCTCTCAACCATCTGCACAAGCCCGAGAATCGTCTCGTTCGGGTCATCGTTTGCGAAGAGCTTGGCCGTGTCGATGGTGAGGTTATACGATTCCGCGTTGCTTACCAGCACTCTGCCGTAGCGGTCGAGAATATTTCCGCGCGCGGCGGTAACCGTGCGTTTTTCGGATGTGATTTCGTTGCTCTGGTTATAATATTTTTCGCCTTCTATAATCTGAAGCTTATAGAGGAACACCATATATACGGTAAGCAATAGTACAAGAATCAAGGCGAGAGCCGCAACTCTGCCGGGTCTGATGAGTCCGTGCATTAAAAAGTCCTTTCGTGAAAATAACGGCGCGTAACGGGTGGCGGATGACTATTCTATCCATTCCGCGGGCGGATAATATGCCAGCACCGCGGGAGGCAGAGACCAAAGCGTCTGGAGAAAAACGGTAACAAGCATCACGGGGGCGAACGCATCCTGCGCGCTTGTTTTCAGCATCTGGACAATCCCCGTAACCAGCAACCCCACAAAGGCCGCGCCCATATATGCGAAAAAGCGGCGGTTGATGAAAAACTGCGACACGAAGCCCGCGGCGAACGCGAGAATCGGGAAGAGGATTGTAAAGAGAGTTGTGTTTTCGATAAATGCCATATCGGCAAAAAAGCCCAATATCAGGCTGAAGACCGCGCCGAAGGTCGCGCCCTCGAACATGCCCACCGCGACCGCCACAGCCGGAAGCACCAGCGGACAGACGCCGAGAGGGCGTATCTGTGTGAACAGCATGTTCTGCGCGACCAGCGAGAGAAACAGATATAAGGCGTATTTCAGCAGCTTTTTTATGTTTTCACGCGAAAAAAAGTCTTTTATGCTCAAAGCTTATTCCACCACTTCATAGCTCTTGATAACAAACACCTGGACGAGAGAGTCATAGTTGCAGGTAGGCTCTATAAGCCCGTATTCTATCTGCCCGCCGGCCTCGGTCTGGATGTTCGTGATAGTGCCGAGGACAAGCCCCGCGGGAAATGCGCCGCCGGAGCCGGATGTGAGTATCTCATCGCCGACAAAAAGCTGAGCGCCGTCGGCAAGGAACGTGAGCTTGGCGAGCTTTTGCTTCATGAGCGCGTACTCGCCTATGACCATGCCGGACGAGCCGGAGCCGCTGACGTACGCGCCGACGCTCATGTCGACGTCCAAAAGCGTGCTGACGGTTGCCCATGTTTCGCCCAGCTCCGTCACCTGCCCGACGACAACGCCGTATTCCGTGACAACAGGGTCATTAAGCTCGATGCCGGAGCTGCTGCCCTTGCTTATCGTAAATGACGATGACCAGTTCGACGACGACCACAGCACCACCTTGCAAGACTCCATAACATAATCGGTGTGCTTTTCGCGCAGATTGAGCAGCTCGCGCAGTCTTACGTTTTCCTCGGAGGCCTCCATACCGTCTCTCGCATCCTGCTGCGCGTCGGCAAGCTGCTGACGGAGAGATTCGTTCTCTGCCTGGAGAGAATCATACTTGTAGAGATAGCCGTATATCGTGTCAAACCAGTTGACCGTGGAGCTGAGAACCTTCTTGATAGGTGCCTCGACTATTCCCGTGACGTTCTGAATAAAGCCGATCTGTCCGTCGCGCGCGGCGGATGAGAAGCCGACGATTATGGCGACCGCGATGACGATAATGCCGATTCGTATTCCGTTTTTCTTAAGATATTCTTTCATGTTTCAATGAGGAGCGGGCGGGTATGCGTCAGCCCTCATACTCCCGTTTATATCAAATTGAAGCCGATTTTTTTCAGCATCGCGTCAAGTCTGCACAGCGGCAGTCCCATGACATTGAAAAAGTCCCCGTCGATGCCGCTGACGAAAAGCGCGCCTTTGCCCTGAGCGCCGTATGCTCCCGCCTTGTCCATCGGCTCGCCCGTCGCGACATAGCGGTCGATTTCATCCGCAGAGATTTTTCTGAAGCGAACCTCGCTCATCTCACACTCGCTGATGATTCTGCGCCCGCCTATGACGGTCACGCCCGTATAGACCCGGTGGGTGTGTCCGGAGAGCTCCGAAAGCATGCGCTTTGCCTCGTCCTCGCTGTGAGGCTTGCCGAATATGCGCTCGGAAAACCACACGATAGTGTCCGCCGCGATAATAATATCGTCGCTCTGCGAGTTCGCGGCGACCTCGACGGCCTTTTGGCGGGACAGAAACTTGACAGTTTCCTCCGGCCCCACGCCCTCCGGCGGGCATTCCTCGCCCTTCGCCGGGATTATTTTCAAGTCCTTGACCTCCAGCATCTCCAGAAGCTCTTTGCGCCTCGGAGAGCCGGACGCTAAAATTATGCTCATTTATTTACCTCGTTTTCAGTCAACTCCGCGATAGTAAAGCCCTCTCGTGAGGACGTTCGGCTTGTAATCGGATAAGCCGAGATGCCCCTTCGCGACCTCTATGCACTCCCTCGGGCTTTCCGTCGTGAACATCATGCGCAGCGCCCAGAGTCCTGCGGAATAGAGATCTTCCTTCTTGTCGGCGAGATAGAGCTTGTGCGCGTTGTATATGACGTTGCGGCAGCCGAACTCCTTCACCACCGGGAACACGGAGCCCATGCGGTCGGACATCTGCGCCGGTGTCTGGCAGCTGCATTTTCCGGCGCTGCGGCTGATGATGCACTGGTCGGAGACCATCAGCGGAAGCCTGCCGTACATTATTACCTCCGTGTCGAGCGGCTTTGCCATGTCCTTTATCTGCGCCAGCCTCAGCTCGAAGGAGGCCGTCGCGGAGAGAAAGCCCATCGCGCTGAGCATTTCCAGCGTGCGGGAGTTGAAAGCGTTGAAGCCGAAATCCGCGCGGAGCTTCATGCCGGCTCTTCTCGCCATAACGACCTGACCGAGATTGCCGACAAGAGCTTCGTTGACGCCGCGGTCGAAAAGCTTCTGCAGCGCGGCGAAAACCTCCTGCGTCTGATTGTCGGTTATTATCCTCGGCAGCACCGCGACCGGCGTGCAGCCGTTTTCCGCGAACGGGATGAGCAGATCCGGATTTTCCGCCATAATCATGGCGGGCGCGTAGATATACGCAGGCCTCAGCCTCGCCAGCTCGGGCGTGAGCTGATCGGCGGTGAGCACCTGAAAAATGAGCTTAGGGTCCGCGATGGTCTGCACATTCTGTACAGGAGTCGGCATGGGGAAATTTCTTCTCACGGGCGGCGCGGCGCGTTTTTCGGAAAGCTCCGAAACGAGCTTGCGCCGAAGCTCGTTAATCGCCGCCGCCGGAAGATACAGCCCATCGTCCGTTTTCGCCTTGTTTTCGACGCAGTTGTATGGCGTGCCGCCGGTTTTGAACATCTGCTCGATGAGATAGCCCTCGCTCAGCCCTTGACGCAGCGCCTTTTCCGGCACGGGCCCGAAAGCCAAGGCCTTATTGCCGTCGTCATCAAAAGCGATCGCCTTTATTTTCTCGTTCTTCTCCGCTATCGTATAAAAATGAACAGGAACGCGGCGCATCTCGCCCTCCGCGTAGGCGTGCCTTGCGGTGGTGAATATTTTCTCCGTACCCTCGGCGGCCTCGCCGCGCACGCCGAACATATCCTTCTTGTCGCCGTTGAAATAGCCCTTCGTGAAGCCCTGCCTTGAGAAAGCCTTTGTCAGCATGTCCATCTCCTCCGGCGTGGGCTGGCGGTTTTCCTTCAGCGCCTTGGAGTATATGCCGGTGACGATGGCGGTGTATTCGGGGCGTTTCATTCTCCCCTCAATTTTTATGCACGTTACACCCGCGTCCTCGAGAGCCTTCAGCTCGTCGACAAGGCAGTTGTCCTTGAGCGAGAGGGGGTAATCGTCCATCCTGCCGCCGAGAGAATACTGCATACGGCAAGGCTGAGCGCACATACCGCGGTTTCCGCTGCGCCTGCCGATGAGCGCGGACATATAGCACTGTCCGGAGTGGCAGAAGCACAGAGCGCCGTGGACAAAAACCTCTATCTCAATGGGCGAGTTTTTGCAGATATATTTAATCTGCTCCAGACTCAGCTCACGCGCCAGGACAGCCCTTGTAAGCCCCATCTCCGCCGCGGCCTGAACGCCGGCAAGATTGTGGATGGTCATCTGCGTGCTGGCGTGGAGCGGAATATCCGGAACCGTCCGCCGCAGCAATTCGATAAGCCCGAGATCCTGAATTATAATCCCGTCCGCCCCGCAGCGGGATGCGAGCCGCGCCGTGTTGACCGCCTGCTCCGCCTCTCTGTCGTTGACGAGCGTGTTGAGCGTGAGATAGGTTTTGCAGCCGCGGATACGGCAGTATCTCACGGCCTTTTCGAATTCTTCCTCGGTGAAGTTTTTCGCCCCGCGTCGGGCGTTGAAATCCCCCACGCCGAGATATATTGCGTCCGCGCCGTTTTGTACGGCGGCAATCACCGCCTCCGGCGATCCGGCAGGGGAAAGAAGCTCAAGCATCGTATCATTTCCTTTATATCAAGTGCGAAATCGTAAAAACACAATTATTCATGCTGGATTATAGCACATATATACCTATTGCGACAAGACAAAAATAATGCTATAATCGTTAACGATTTTTGAAATTTGACGGACTTAATGCGGAAGGGAGGTTTCGGAATGCCCGACGGGAAGACCTTTGAGATACCGGCGCAGGATGCGGAGCGGCTTGTCGCCGCGCACGATGCGGATGTCGCGCTGCTGTATATATACAGACTCAGTACGCTCTGCGCGGATGACGAGCGCACGGCGCGCGATTTGTGCATGACGCTCAACGCGGTAAAGGAAACGAGCGAAAAGCTGAACCGCTTGATACGGCGTGAGAAGAGCAGGGAAACGCTTGCCGACATATCGGAGCCCTTCGATGAGAGACCGCAGTACACCGCCGAGGATATAAAAAAGAAAGCCGAAACCGACCCTACTTTTTCCGCGATTTGCAAGGAAGCGTGCCGGATAATGAGCAAGCTTTCCCTCAACAGTGCGGAGATGGGAACGGTTTTAGAGATATACGAATATTTAGGAATGCCGCCGGAGGTTTTGTTGCTCCTGTTCAACCGCATTGCCGCCGTGTATGAAAAAAAATACGGCACACAGCGGCTCCCGACCATGAACGCTATCCGCAGCGAAGCTATTTCATGGGCGAAAAAGGAAATTTTCACTATAGACGCAGCCGAGAAATATATAGAGTGGTCGGACAGACGCGCAAGCGATATCGGACGCGTCAGAGAAATCCTCGGCATACGCGGACGCGAGCTCGTGAAAACCGAACGCGAGTATATAAACTCATGGCTCGACATGGGCTTTTCGGAGGACACGATAGCCATCGCGTACGAACGCACCGTGACCAACACGGGCGCGCTCAAGTGGAAATACATGGATAAAATAATCCGGAGCTGGAAAGAGAAAAATCTCATGACGCCGCAGGAAGTCGAGGAAAAGGACGGCAAACGCGGCGGCGCGGCGCCCTCATTCGGCAAGACGAACGGCGGCGAGATGAGCAAGTATTTCGATGCGCTTGACGAAGCTATCAAAAAAATATGAAGTATTGCAAAGGATGATGCGCGATGTCATATGACGGAAAGCTCCTTGCGAGAGCGAGAGCGGAGCTTGAGAAAATAAGAAACGAAAACAAAGCCGAGGTCCAGCGCAGACACAGCGAGGTGTATTCACGCGCGCCGAGGATTTCCGCGATAGACGCCAGAATGCGCGAGCAGATGGCGGAGATTGTGCGCATGACCATCGCAAAGCGTCCGGATATCAGGCAGCAGGTGGAGCTCCTCAAGGATGAAAACCTCGAACTGCAGGCGGAGCGGGCGGAGCTGCTCACGGCGAACGGCTTTGCGACAGATTATCTCGACGATATCTGTACATGCAAAAAATGCGGCGATACCGGCATATATAACGACGGCGTGTGCGAATGTCTCGACAGGCTCTATAACAAAGAGCTCACGAAGGAGCTGGGGACGCTTCTGCGCCGTGGGGACGAGAGCTTCGAAAATTTCAATCTCAAGCTGTACGGCGATGAGACGGACGAAAAATATAATGTCGTTCCGCGGCTGGTTATGACGAAAACGCTGGAAATCTGCCGCCGCTTTGCGGATAATTTCCCGAATGTCTCATCAAATCTCCTCATGCAGGGTGACACGGGGCTCGGCAAAACCTATCTCTCCGCATGCATTGCGAGAGCCGTCGCGGACAAGGGCTGCTCGGTGTGCTATGATTCCGCCTTCACCGCGCTTGAATATTTCGACAAGCAGAAATTCGGCCGCGACGCCGAGGACTGGGAAGCGGCGGACAGGCGCGTAAAGCGCATGCTGGACTGCGATCTCATGATTCTCGACGATCTCGGCACGGAAATGACAACGCCCATGTCGCTCAGCGCGTTGTATACTCTTATAAACACCCGCCTTGTCAACGGGAAAAGAATGATAATCAGCACAAACCTTATGGATGAGGATATCAAAAAACGCTATACCCCGCAGATAGCATCGCGCCTTGTCGGCGAATTTCTGCATCTGCCCTTTGCCGGTCGGGATATCCGCCTCATAAAGCAGAATCTTTGACGGTAATCTCAAAAAAAGGAGTTGCGTATTATGCAGCATGAAATTACGCGTGAAATTCCCCTGTTGGACGAAAACGGCAATCTTACGGAGGCAGGGTACGCGAAAAAGCTTCTCCCCATATACGACAGGAGCGCGATTAAAGCGTCGCCCCTGCGTATCAAGGAGTGGGATTATTATCTCGTGAGCAACGGCCGCTTCGCAATGGCGCTCACCATCGCCGACAACGGCTATATGGGGCTTGACTCGATTTCACTGCTTGATTTTGACCGCAATATAAACATAACGAAAAGCCCCATGAGCTTTATGCCCCTCGGCAGAGTGAAGCTGCCGGAGAGCAGCCGGAGCGGCGACAGCGAGCATTGCGGCAAAGGCTACGGCCTGAGCTTCAAGAACGACGGCAACGGCAGGCGCGTGCTCACCGCGCATATGGACGATTTCGGTCCGGAGGGCGCGTTCGTGGGGAGCGTTGAGCTGTTTGACGAGCCGGAGGAGAGCATGGTCATATGCACCCCCTTTGAAAAGCCCGCTCATTTCTATTTCAATCAAAAGATAAACTGCCTGCGCGCAAGAGGCGAGATGAAATACGGCGAGAAAACCTATATCTTTGACCCTGCCGACAGCTTTGCGGTTCTCGATTGGGGACGCGGCGTGTGGACATATCATAACACCTGGTATTGGGGCAGCGCCTCTTATCACGTGGGCGGCGTGCCGTTCGGCTGGAATATAGGCTACGGCTTCGGCGATACGTCCGCGGCAAGCGAAAATATGCTTTTCTATAACGGCAAGGCGCATAAGCTAAGTCAGGTAAAGTTCAATATCCCGGGCGACGAGAAAGATTTCCTCTCCCCGTGGACGTTCACATCCGATGACGGCAGGTTTGAGATGGACTTCGTCCCGCAGATGGACAGAGCCTCCTGCACCGATGTCAGGCTTATAAAATCCGACCAGCATCAGGTCTTCGGGAAATTCAGCGGAACGGCGATTCTTGACGACGGCACGGCAATAAGCGTAAAGAATTTCCCCGGCTTCGCGGAAAAGGTGGAAAACAAATGGTGACTCTCTCTGTTTCCGAGCAGAACGGATTATACAAACGCAAATCCGCGCTTTTGAAGTTCATTCTCTCTTACGCCGTTATTCAAGTCCATGCGTTTAACGTTGGCGCATATTCCCTTGAGAGCATCGACGGGGCGTTCGCCGCGTTTGTTTTGTGGCTTGAGAACAATTGG
>CAVHIP010000031.1:0-21270 GCA_963636125.1 Oscillospiraceae bacterium
CAGGCGGAAGAATAACGGAAAAAGCAAACAAAAATTTGCGGCATCGGTTCAAAGGCAGAACCGATGCCGCTTTTATGTTATCGTATTATTCGCATATATGCTCCATGCCCTGGCTGACTATCGAGCGGACATGGTCATCCGCAAGAGAGTAAAACACCGATTTTCCCTCGCGGCGGCTTTTTATGAGCTTGTTTGTTTTCAATATTTTAAGCTGATGGGATATGGCGGAAACGGTCATGTTCAGCGCTTCCGCGAGATCGCACACACAGACCTCGGATTCGAAGAGCACGAAGAGAATACGTATGCGCGTCGAATCGCCGAAGACCTTGAAAAGCTCCGCCAAATCATAAAGCGATTCCTCGGCGGGCATTTCTTCCGTCACTTTTTTCAATCTGTCACGATGAATTTCCGTGCTTTCGCAGCATTCAATTTCTTTATTATCAGGCAACATTTATATTCTCCGTCATACTCTCGAAACGTTCAAAACTCTGATCGCGTTCAGCACGCATATAACCATCACGCCGACATCCGCAAATATCGCCGCCCACATGCCCGCGTAGCCGAGGGCGCCCAGAGCGAGGCAGACAAACTTGACGGTTATTGCGAAGGCGATATTCTGGTATACTATACGCATGCATTTTGACGCAATGCCGATGGCCTTCGAAATTTTGCGCGGATCGTCATCCATAAGCACCACATCCGCCGCCTCAATCGCGGCGTCGCTGCCCATCGCGCCCATAGCGATGCCCACATCGGCGCGCGCAAGCACGGGAGCGTCGTTTATCCCGTCGCCCACAAATGCGAGCATCTCGCCTTTGTCCTTGGCGGCAAGCAGCTGCTCCACACGCTCAACCTTGTCCTCGGGGAGAAGACGGCTGTAATAATGCTCTATACCGAGCTTTTTCGCGGTGTCCCCCGCGGCGCTTTCATTGTCGCCGGTGAGCATGACGATGTTTTTCACCTTGCGCTTTTTAAGCAGAGAAATCGCGTCCTCCGCCTCGGGCTTTATTATATCGGATATCAGTATATATCCGCAATAGATGTTGTCAACGGCGACATACACAACCGTGCCGACTTTATCGCACGGCGCGTACTCCACGCCAAGGCGCTCCATAAGCCGATGATTTCCGGCGGCGACGGTTTTCCCGTCTATCTTCGCCGTCACGCCGCAGCCGCTCACTTCTTCAACATCGCAGACGCGCTCCGTTTCCGGCGTCTTTGCGTAGGCGCGGATTATGCTCTTGGCGATCGGGTGGGAGGAAAACGTCTCCGCGAGGGCGGCATATTCAAGAAGCGCGCTTTCATCGATGTTGACGGTGTTAATCTCCGTGACCTCAAACACGCCCTTTGTCATCGTGCCGGTCTTGTCAAAGACGACATTTGTGACTTTGGAGAGCGTCTCCATGTAGTTGGAGCCTTTTATCAGCACGCCGGCGCTGCTTGCTCCGCCGAGTCCGGCAAAGAACGTGAGAGGAATACTGATAACAAGAGCGCACGGGCAGCTTATAACAAGGAACGTCAACGCCCTGTATATCCATTCGCTCCAGTTGCCGTCACCGCCGGCGATAAGGGAAATGACAGGTGGGATAATCGCAAGGGCGAGCGCCGAAAAGCAGACTGCCGGCGTATAAACGCGCGCGAACTTGGCGATAAACGCCTCGCTCTTCGACTTGCTTGAGCTTGCGTTTTCGACAAGGTCAAGAATTTTGGACGCGGTGGACTCGCCGAACGGGCGGCTTGTGCGAATTTTCAGGAGACCCGTCATATTGACGCAGCCGCTCAGTACCTCATCGCCGACATCCGCGCTTCTCGGAACGCTCTCGCCGGTGAGAGCGACGGTATCGAGCGAGCTTTTGCCCTCGATTACAACGCCGTCAATGGGAATCTTCTCGCCGGGCTTGACAACAATCTCCGTGCCTATTTCCACTTCATCGGGATCTACGCGTACGAGCTCGCCGTTTTCATCGTAAACATTGGCATAGTCAGGGCGGATGTCCATAAGCTCGCTGATGTTCCGGCGGCTCCTGCCGACCGCAACATGCTCAAAAAACTCGCCTATCTGATAGAAGAGCATAACGGCGACGCTCTCTTTATAATCGCCCAGCGCGGCCGCGCCGACGGTAGCGACCGCCATCAGAAAGCACTCGTCAAACGGCTGGAGGTTGATTATGCCCTTTACGGCGCGGATAATTGTATCATAGCCGATTATCAGATATGAGGCGGCATACATGATAATTGCCGGGATACCCTCTATTTGAAATGCGGCGACCGCGATAAGAATGGTGGCCGAGACGATAATGCGTATCAGATTTATTTTTTGTTTACGGTTCATTTGTGCATCCCCCGCATGGAAAGTAAATGTTTTTAATCAATCAGAGGAATATCTCGCAGTCGCTCTCTACCTTTTTGCATCTTTTGAGGACTTCGCGCATAACGCTGTTGATATCAGCGCCGTCCGCAAACTCAACGGTCATATTGAGCGCCATAAAATTAACGACAGCATTGACCACGCCGTCAACCGTCTTTGCGGCTTCTTCCATCTTTGCCGCGCAGTTTGCGCAATCGACATCAATCTTGTATTTTTTCTTCATTTCGATTTCCCTCCGTATTACATTTGAGCAATCATTCAACTGTTCAAGCAATATATACTACTGCAGAGGAGAATTGTCAACAGTTTTTTGAGATTTTTAAGAAACTTCTTGCCTCTCTGCCGAAATTCTGTTATAGTATAATCAGAATTTTGTAAATATGTACTAAAAATTTCAACGAAATGCTCAGAAGGAGGGTTTGATAATGATGATGAATTACATAACTATGCCCTCTGCTCTCCTCTGCTCTGCTCTCCTCTGCTCTGCTCTCCTCTGCTCTGCTCTGCTCTGCTCTGCTCTGCTCTGCTCTGCTCTGCTCTGCTCTGCTCTGCTCTGCTCTGCTCTGCCGGGAGGGTAAGCCCGTTCATTTGCAATGTCAAGCGGTTTCTGAATAACGTTCTTTCTGACTGCTGACGGACGCATTGCGCCTGTCGGCGATTATTTATATTCCGACAGTGGTAATGCGATACTTCTTTTTGAATAAACTTATGGCATAGCCGTATTATATAACAAACGCGCCGACGCGCAAGGAGGATGATCTACACACATGAGCAGTACTTTGAACACCTACATGCTGAGCTCTGCCTTTATGCTCGTCATTCTGGCCATGTTCGCCGTCCGTTCGTTAACGGCGGTTTTGGATAAGACAAGCCGCAACCGTTCTCTGATACTCATGGGAGTAACGGCGCTGTATGTGATCTGCGATTTTATTTTCATCGCCTGTCATCTTTCGGATAATATTCCGTTGGGCGCATGGAAGATAGTGGCTTTCGTCTTTTATCTTGTTTACACCGCGCTACCGTATGCGTGGCATGGGTTTGTGCGCACCTTCGTCGGAAGTACCTTCGGACCGCTCATCCGCAAGATTGAAATAATCCCTATTGTGGTGCTGCTCGGCATGGTTATCCTGACACCGTTCACCGGGCTTTTATGGTATTTCGACGCCAACGGTGTATACGCGAGAGGGTCGCTGTACACGATTTACTCGTATCTCAACTTTTTCTACTATTTGGAGTCAATCCTTGACCTGCTGATTATCTACATCAATAAAAGAGAAAAGGACGAGCGTTACGCCATACGCGCTGTGGAGATATCCCTCGTCGCGCTCCTCGGCTCGCTAATCAACAACTTTTTTATTCCGTTTGGAACGATTTTCCCGTTTCTTCCGTTCTGCTCGGTGGCGGTTGCGGGGCTCTCCTTTTTCTTTATCGCCACAAAGGATTCCGACCTGCTCAAGGAGCGTCAGAAGCAAGCCATTCAGGATGCGCTGGACAAGGCGGAGGAAGCAAGCCGCGTAAAGACGCGGTTCCTCTCGGATATGAGCCATGATATCCGCACGCCTATGAACGCCATCCTCAATCTCACGGATATCGCGCTCGCCGAAAATGACATAGATGCGGTGCATGATTATCTGAGAAAGATGAAGATTTCCGGCAAATTCCTGCTGGGGCTTATCAACGATATTCTGGACATGAGCAGAATCGAAAGCGGCGCCGTTACGCTGCACCGCGAAAATCTGACAAGATCGGAACTGCTCGCGACTGTCGACACGGTCATCTGCCCGATGATGGAGGAAAAGCACCTGCATTTTCATCCGGAGCTGGAGCCGGGAGAATACACCATCTCGGTGGATAAGCTGCGCTTCAATCAGATTTTCTTCAATCTCCTGTCCAATGCCGCGAAATATACTCCGGAGGGCGGCGATGTCTGGTTTGAGATTCATAACCTTGAAGTTAAGGATAACCGGCTGAAGCTTCAGTTTATCGTCCGCGACAACGGTATCGGCATGAGTGAGGAATTCCAGGAGAATCTCTTCAAGCCGTTTACCCGTGAAAAAACGCTGACAAACCGCAAAACGCAGGGCACGGGGCTGGGACTTGCCATCGTCAAGGGCCTTGTCGACACGATAGGCGGCACAATCTCCGTAAAGAGCAAACCCGGCGTGGGAACAGAGTTCATCGTAGTTTTTGATGTGGATATCGTTGCCCGCGGCGAGGTTAAAGCGCAGGAAGCTGCGCCGGCGAATGCGCACGACCTGGACGGGCTTCGTGTTCTGCTCGTGGAGGACAACGAGCTCAACACATATGTGGCGCAGATTATTCTCGAAAACGCGGGCTGTATCGTGACAACCGCGGAGAACGGTCAGGAAGCATTGGACATGTTTAACGAGGCGGAGACTTCCGTGTTCGATGTCATCCTGATGGATGTGCGTATGCCGGTTATGGACGGAATAGAGGCAGCGAAGGCCATACGGGCATCCGGTCACGCGGATGCGCATAACATTCCAATCATCGCGATGACGGCCGATGTTTTCGAGGACGAGCGGAAGAGCGTCTTTGAAGCCGGCATGAGCGACTTTCTGCCAAAGCCCATCAGCGCGGACGCGCTATATAAGGCGCTTCGTGAAAATGCGCCGCATAGGCGGAAATAAAAAATGCAGCTCCGAATAATAGTTGCCCTAAGCATAAAAACAGGGAACAGACGATGTGTCTGTTCCCTGTTTTGGTCATCATTGATTTTGTCGATTAGTTGATCTCGAGTCTGCGGCTTGCGGGAACGGTTTCAACCTTCTTCGGCAGAGTGAGCGTCAGGACGCCGCCGTCATACTTGGCTTCGATATTATCGGTGTTGATGCCGGTCACATCAAAGCTGCGGCTGAAGGAGCCGTAAAAACGCTCGCGTTTTACAAAGCCGGACTTCTTGTTTTCCTCATCGAGCTTACGCTCGGCGCTGATTGTGAGGCAATCGTTCTCGATGTTGATGTTAATATCCTCTTTCTTAAAGCCGGGGAGCTCGGATTCAAGGACATAAGCATCGCCTGTATCGCGGACATCGGTGCGGAAGGAAGAGAGAACGCTGCCGCCGTTCATGAGACTATGCTCAAGCGCGTCGAAATCACGGAACGGGTCAAAGTTGGCCATGTGACGAAATGTACGATCAAAAGGAATAAGTTCAAACATAATATATACCTCCATAATTATTAACAATTCAACTTGATGAACGATTTATTTCTTTCGTTTCATCTTGTATATAAGATACCGTACAAATGTTAATAATTATAGCAGTATATGTGAACAAAATATTAACATTAGCACTCTTGCAGTTTGAGTGCTAATGTTAACAAAATCGTATGGAATATTTGAAGCCGTATGTTTTAGAGAACCTTTGAAAGGAAGTCCACCAATCTCGGGTTTTTCGGCTCATCAAAAATTTCGTGAGGCGTTCCCTCTTCGAGGATGCTGCCGTCCGCCATAAACAGGACGCGGTTGCCGACTTCGCGCGCAAAGCCCATTTCATGCGTCACGACAACCATAGTCATGCCGCCGCGGGCAAGCTCCTTCATGACATCCAGCACTTCCCCGACCATCTCGGGATCGAGGGCGGAAGTGGGCTCGTCAAAGAGCATGACCTCGGGCTCCATAGCGAGGGCGCGGACAATTGCGATGCGCTGTTTCTGTCCGCCGGAGAGCATAGAGGGATATTCGTTGGCCTTATCCAATAAGCCTACGCGCGCCAGAAGCTCGTCCGCCTTTTTGTCCGCCTCGGCCTGCGTTTTCAGTTTGAGGTGCACAGGCGCGAGGGTAATATTCTTTTTCACGGTGAGGTGCGGGAAAAGATTGAAATGCTGAAAGACCATGCCCATCTTCTGGCGGTGCAGATTTATATCGACATCCTTGCTGTTGAGCTCGACGCCGCCGAAATAGATGTGCCCGGATGTCGGCGTTTCTAGCATATTGAGAGAGCGCAGCATGGTGGATTTGCCGGAGCCGGACGGGCCGATGATGGCGACGACCTCGCCTTTTCTCACGTCCATATTGCAATGGTTAAGAGCGACGACCTTGCCGTCGTTATACTCTTTCACCAGATCTTTGACGCTTATAAGAATTTCAGACTTTGTCTCCACGGCGCATTCTCCTTTCGATGGCTTCTATTGCCTTGGATGCGGGGTAGTTGATGCAGAAGTAAATAATCGCGGCGACAACATAGGGCGCGATGGAAATATACGTGGTTGACGCGACATTTTTCGCGACAAACATAAGCTCGCTCATTCCGAGGGTCATGCAGATTGAGGATTCCTTGACCATTGTGACAATTTCATTGGCGAGAGCCGGAAGTACGTTTTTTATCGCCTGCGGGAGAACGATAAGGCGCATCGACTGCGCGCCGCTAAGGCCCAAAGATCTCGCGGCCTCCGTCTGGCCGATATCAACGGCGAGAATGCCGGCGCGGAATATCTCGGCAACGTAAGCGGAGCTGTTGAGAGCAAGAGCCACAACGCCGGGGATAAAGCGGCTGATATCGAGGAATCCCAGAATCGTCACTCTGGGAATTGTTATTGCGCCGAAAAGGCCGAAATATATTATGCTCAGCTGGACAAGCAGAGGCGTAGAGCGGAATGCCGCAATATACGCGCCCGCAATTCCCTTGATAACCTTATTCTTGCTCAAGCGCATTATTGCCAGCATGAGAGCCGGAATAACCGCGAGGAGGACGGAAACCACGGCAAGGAGGACGGTATAGCCGAGGCCCTGCAGAAAATACGCGCCGTATTTGGGAAGGAAAGAAAAATTAAAGAAAGACGCAGGGGACATCCCTTTAAATAACTCGCTGAACCACATAAGCAACAAATGTCCTTTCCGGCATTACAGATACTGATACTAAACTGCGCGATAGCGTAAAGCCGAGAAGACTTTACGCCACCGCGTATAATTTACAGATATTTACCGATGAATTGATTATTCTTCGGGAGCTTCTGCGGAAACTTCCTCTGCCTCGCCTGCATCGACAAGAGCGTCTGCATCGGCGA
Organism: Oscillospiraceae bacterium; assembly: GCA_963636125.1. Lineage (GTDB taxonomy): Bacteria > Bacillota > Clostridia > Oscillospirales > Oscillospiraceae > Limivicinus. The sequence goes on from CAVHIP010000031.1 coordinate 7,396, forward strand.
TAAACTGCTCAATGGCGTTCTCCTCGGTCATCTTTGCGATAGCGGCGTTGATTGCGGGAAGCAGGCCCTTAGGATCGCCCTTTGCAACGGCAACACAGTAAGGAGCGGCTTCGCCAAGCTCGGAGGATGCGTCCGCAACGACGAGGTCGGGGTTGGTCTTCGCATACTCGAGAGCGACAGCGCCGTCAAGGACAACAGCATCTACCTTGCCGTATACGAGCTCATTGACGAGGTCGGTGACAAGAGCGAGAGCAACGGAGGTTGCGCCTTCCATCTGCTCGTTGACGATGTCAAGCTTTGTGGTCGCGGTCTGAGCGCCGACGGACTTGCCGCTGAAATCGGCAAGAGTCTTGTAATTCTCGGCATCATCCTTCTTGACAAGGATCATAGGAGGAACATCGGTGTAGTAAGGATCGGAGAAGTCCGCGGCGTTCTGACGCTCTTCGGTGCTCTCCATGGCGGCGATGACCATATCATAGTCGCCCTTGGCGAGAGAGGTGAGCAGATAGTCAAAGCTCATGTTCTCAACCTGAAGCTCTTTGCCCATGTCGTCCGCAATATACTGCGCGACAGCGACATCGATGCCGCCGTAAACCATATCGCCATTCTCGTCTGCATACATGAACTCAAACGGAGCATAGTCGGCAGAGGTGCCGAGGATGAGCTTATCGCTCTCGGTGGCGGTCTCTTCGGCTGCGGCTTCCTCAGCAGGAGCGGCTTCTTCAACTGGTGCATTTTCCTCAGCGGGAGCAGCTTCTTCGGCGGTGGTTTCCTCGGCGGGAGCGGCTGTATTTCCGCAAGCGCACATTGCAAATACCATTACAAGCGCAAGAATCAAAGACAATGCCTTTTTCATTTTTTATCTCCTTTTTGTGAATAACACTTACTTATCAATTCTGTCTTTCGACATGGCGAAGTATACACGAATATTTATGCATTGTCAATAGCGAATATTCATTATTTATGAATAATTGATGTTTTTTTCAAAAAAATTTTCAACTCCGCGCAGTTGACGGAAAAAGGCAAAGAATATATAATCAGCATATAACAACGGACGAACTGCGGAGGTTTGAAATATGAGCAGAGCAGATGAAATATTTATCCAAAATTGCAAAGATATTCTCGAAAACGGAGTTTGGGACACGGACAGAGATGTCCGCCCACGCTGGGAGGACGGGGCGCCGGCGCATACGATAAAAAAATTCGGCATAGTAAACCGCTATGATCTTTCGGAGGAATTCCCGCTTCTCACGCTCCGCCGCACATATTGGAAATCCGCGATAGACGAGCTGCTGTGGATATGGCAGGCCAAGAGCAACAACGTGAACGAGCTGAGGACGCGTGTATGGGACGCGTGGGCAGACGAAAACGGCTCTATCGGCAAGGCGTACGGCTACCAGCTGGGCGTGAAGCACCATTATCCCGAGGGGGATATGGATCAGGTAGACAGGGTTATATGGGATCTCAAGCACAATCCCGCGTCAAGGCGCATAATGACGAACATCTATAATTTCGCGGATCTGAGCGAAATGGCGCTCTATCCATGCGCGTATTCCATGACGTTCAATGTGAGCGGCAACAGGCTGAACGCGATTCTCAATCAGCGCTCGCAGGATTTCCTCGCGGCGAACAACTGGAACGTGGTGCAATATGCCGCGCTTACGATGATGATGGCGCAGATTTCGGGATTTGAGCCGGGAGAGTTAGTACACGTCATAGCGGACGCGCACATATACGACAGGCATGTTCCCGCCATCGAGGAGCTTATCAAGAACGAGCCGAAGAAGGCGCCGAAGTTTATAATTGACCCGGATGTTGACGATTTTTATAAGTTCACCCGCGACAGCTTCCGAGTGGAAAATTACGAATATTCCGAGTTTAACCGAAAAATTCCGGTTGCGGTATAATGCAGTTTTGACTTGTATATACAACAATCCACGCAGGCTCTCAAGGTCTGCGTGGATTGATATTTTTGCGTTTCAACGGCGTTCTTTCTTTTCGATTATTTCTATCCAATATCCGTCGGGATCTTCGATGAAATAGAAGGTGTGGCCGGGCTTTTGCTCCTGGCAGACAATGCCCATTTCTTTGTGGTGGGCATAATCCGCGGCGATATTATCCGACTCAAACGCCAGATGAAACTCTCCTTCGCCGAGGTCATAAGCGTCTTTGCGGTCAAAAATGTCGGTAAGCTCAAGAGTGAAATTGCTGTTCCCGTCGCCGACGAAAACGAGCTTATACCCGTCGCGCAGCACCTCTCTCACAGGCTTGAGACCGAGAGCCTTGTCATAAAACTCAAGGCTTCTGTCGAGGTCGAGGACATTGAAATTAAAATGATTGAATGTGAACACTTTGTTTTCCCCCTTGAATATTATATAAATATATTATTTGTTGCTCAATTTTTTTATCACGCTTACGGAAACCACAAGAATCAGCGGGAAAATGCAGCCGGCGAGCATGCCGATCTTGAGATTGTCCCCAAAGCTCTGCGCGGCAAAACCCACGACAGCCGGTCCGAGCGATCCGCCGAGGTCGCCGAAAACCGCAAGTAGGGCAAACATCGCCGTTCCTCCGAGCGGTATGGCTTTTGACGATATGCTGATTACGCCCGGCCACATGATGGCCACGGTGCCGCCGCAGACGATGCATCCGATGAGCCCGAACGCCGGATTTTCGGAAAGAGATGCCAGCAGATAGCAGGCGACGCACGATAATCCGGAAATCGTCATAAACTTATAGAGGTTTATTTTATCCCCGTGTCTGCCGTAGAACGTGCGGGATATTCCCATTGACGCGGCAAAAAGGCAGGGGCCGAGAATATCGCCCACGCTCTTGGAGAAGCCGAGGGCGGATTCGACATAGGCGGACGCCCACTGAGACATTGCCAGCTCGCTCGCTCCGGCGCAAATCATAAGTACGCACGCGACGGCAAACATAGGCATTTTTATAAGCTCGGTAATGCTGAGTCCCTGCCCGTCCTCCGTGAGATGCTCGATAGGGCAGACGGCGAAATTATAGATATTATAAAGGGGGACAAGCGCCCAGAGGCATGCGAGAACACGCCATCGCTCCGCGCCGAACGCTGCAAAGAAAAGGGTGGAGAGCAAAATAACGGCGACACTGCCCCAGCAATAGGTGGAATGGAGCATTGCCATGGCGCTCTCCTTGTTGTCAAACGGGCATGCCTCGACAATGGGGCTGACCAGCACCTCGATAAGCCCGCTGCCAATGGCGTAAATTACAACGGAGATGATAATCCCCGCGTAGGGAGAGGGAAGCAACTCCGGCAGGAAGGCGAGACCCACAAGGCCGACAGCCGAGGCAATTTCAGATGCGACGACCGCCTTGCGATATCCGATTTTATCGACAAATTTTGCGCAGAAAACATCCACAAGAAGCTGGGAAAAGAAAAAGACCGTCGAAATGAGCGCTATACGGCTCCACGAAATCGAATAGTCATTATGAAATCTCAAAAACAGAAGCGGGGCAAAATTCGCGGATATGGCCTGAGTGACGAAGCCGAGATAACATGCGGCAAGAGTTCTCTTATAATTCTTTTTCATTTTCTCACCATAACCATATAAGTTTTATGTTTGTGCAGAATATTATAACACAGCAGGATAACAAACGCCATAGAGAATTCCGCCCCTTTCCGGAAATCCGGAAAGGGGGTGGAACGTGAAAAATCTCTCTTGCCATATCAATATTGCTGTGCTAAAATATTTTGAGTTAACACGATTTCTATTATACAAGGAGCTGTTTCTAATGTCAGGTCATTCCAAGTGGCACAATATACAAAAAACAAAGGGCGCGGCGGACGCTAAGCGCGCGCAGGCTTTCACCAAAATCGCGCGTGAAATGATAGTCGCCGTCAAGGAAGGCGGCAGCGGCGATCCGCGCGCTAATTCCAAGCTCGCCACCGTTATAGCGAAGGCAAAGGCGGCAAACATGCCCAACGACAATATTAAGCGCACCATCGAAAAGGCGCTCGGTTCGGGCAATACGGACAACTATGAAAAGATAACTTACGAAGGCTACGGGCCTCAGGGCGTCGCGGTCATTATAGAGACGATGACCGACAACCGCAACCGCACCGCCGGCGAGATGCGGCACTATTTCGACAAGTACGGCGGAAACATGGGCGCTTCCAACTGCGTGTCATGGTCGTTTGACCGCAAGGGCGTTATCGTCATCGATAACGAGGACGAGGAGTTGGACGAGGACGAGGTAATGATGGACGCGCTTGACGCAGGCGCGGCGGATTTCGAGGCGGACGGAGAGGTTATGAACGTCTACACCACCGAGGAAGATCTGGCTTCTGTCGCAGACGCGCTTGCCAAGAAGTACACTCTGCTCTCCGCACAGGTTGAAATGCTTCCCCAGAACGGCTATATCAAGCTCACCAACGAGGATGACATCAAGAACATGCAGAAGATGCTGGACATGTTCGAAGATAACGACGATGTTCAGAACGTATGGCATAACTGGGAAGACGCGGAATAAGCGTTGATACGCCGAAAATCTCCCTCCGTTCAAAACGGCGGGAGATTTTTTTGGGAGACAGATTTGCGATTGCAAGAGAAATATGAGAGAGAAAAACGAAGCTGAAATTTTCGAAAGAATGCCGGTGCCGCGGGCGCTGGCAACAATGGCAATACCGACAATAATCGGGCAGATAATAACCCTTATATACAATCTGGCGGATACATTTTATGTCGGGCAGACGAACAACCCATATATGGTTGCGGGCGTTTCGCTCATTCTGCCGATATTCAACGTGCTTTTGGCGCTTGCCAATCTTTCGAGCGTGGGCGGCGGAACGCATGTTTCGCGCCTTCTCGGAATGGGATGCGACGACAAGGCCTCGGCGGCGGCAGCTTTCAGCATATGGCTCGGCGTTGCGGTCGCCGGCGCTTATTCCCTGCTCGCGGCCGTATTTATGAGCCCTCTTCTGACCTTTTTGGGCGCGGGAGATAACACTTTTGTTTATGCAAAGCAGTACGTTACCTGCGTGATAGTATACGGCGCGATTCCGACGGTGCTTGCAAATGTCCTTTCGAACATGCTCAGAAGCACAGGCAGGTCGATCGAAGCGGGCATAGGCGTCGCGCTCGGCGGAATACTGAACATCATACTCGATCCGCTTTTCATGTACGCTATTCTTCCGGAGGGCAACGAGGTTCTCGGCGTCGGCATAGCGACATTCCTGTCAAACGTGATTTCCTGCATTTACTACGCGATCGTTCTGTTCAGACTGCGCGGAAACACCGTGATATCGCTGCTGCCGAGGCGAATCTCGCGGAAAAGCGTCGGGCAGATTTTCTATGTCGGGCTGCCGGCCTGCTTCGTGTCGCTGATGTTCGATATCGACTATATGATTATAGACAAGCTTATGGCGGGATACAGCGATATTGCGCTTGCCGCGATCGGAATAGTGCTGAAAGCCGAACGGCTGCCGGTAAACATCGGGGTCGGCATATCGCAGGGAATGATACCGCTTGTCGCGTACAACTTCGCATCAAAGAACTACGAGCGCATGAAAAAAATCTACCGATTGGCGTTTTTCTCCGGCATAGTCTGCGCGCTGATCTGCATAGCGGCTTATGAGACGTTTGCCGGAAACATAGTCAATTTCTTAATCAACGATGCTGAAACCGTTGCCATAGGGACATCTTTCCTCCGCGCGAGAAGCGTTGCGACGCCGCTCATGTTTACGAGCTTTCTCACGGTGCATCTGTTTCAGGCCTTCGGCAAGGGCGGCACGGCGCTGTATCTCGGGTTTCAGCGGTGGGCGCTGCTGAACATACCGGTGATGTTTCTGCTCAACCACTTCTTCGGAATGTACGGCATAGTATGGACGCAGGCAGCGGCGGACTTCGTAAATGTGATAATATCGTTTATCATACTGAGGAGTTTCGTTAAGGCAACATTCGACCGCGCGGAGAACGCAATAAGCGAATAATGTGATTGGGTGATTGAATGTATCGTGACCTCAAAGAGGGAAATATCTTAAAAGCGCTTGTGCTGTTTGCGCTGCCGATGATGGTCGGCAACGTGCTGCAGCAGCTTTATAATATCGCCGACACGCTCATTGTAGGGCAGGCCATGGGCAAAAACGCGCTGGCAGCGGTGGGCAGCGCATACGCGCTGATGACGTTTTTGACGTCTATATTTCTGGGGCTGTCGATGGGCGCGGGGGCTCTTTTTTCGATATATCTCGGGCGAGGCGACAAAGACGCGCTGAAAAGCGCGGTCGCGCATGCGTTTGCGCTCATCGCGGCGGTAACGGTTGTTCTCAACGCGGCGGTTTACGTGTTTATCGATGCGATACTGCGTTTTTTGGCCGTGCCGGCGGAGCTTTACGCCGACATGCGCGCGTATCTGATAATAATTTTTATGGGGCTTATAGCCACATCGCTGTATAACTTTTTCGCCTGTCTCCTGCGCGCCGTGGGCAATTCTGTCGCTCCGCTGTGGTTTTTGGCGGCGGCGGCGCTCCTCAACATCGGGCTTGATCTGCTGTTCGTGCTTGTGTTCGAATGGGGCATTGAGGGCGCGGCGGCGGCGACGGTTATCGCGCAATATGTGTCCGGCATAGGGCTGGCGATATTTTTCGTGCGCCGATGCGGGGAGTTCCTGCCGGAGCGCAGGCATTGGCAGAAAAACACGCGGATTTTGAAAGAAATATTCGACCTGTCGTTCCTCACATGCGTGCAGCAGTCAACAATGAATTTCGGGATTCTGCTGATTCAGCGGCTTGTGGACAGCTTCGGCGCGATCACGATGGCGGCGTTCGCGGCCGCCGTCAAGATAGACACGTTCGCATACCTGCCGGTGCAGGATTTCGGCAATGCTTTTTCAACCTTCACGGCGCAAAACTACGGCGCCGGAAACAGAGAGCGCGTGCAAAAGGGCTTTCGGCAGGCAACCGCGCTGTCGGTGATATTTTCCGTTTTTATATCCGCGCTTGTATGTATATTCGCTCCCATGCTGATGAGGATTTTCGTGCAGGCCGGCGAAACGGAGGTTATCGCCTGCGGCGTTCGCTATCTGCGGATCGAGGGCGCTTTTTACTTCGGTATCGGCTGTCTGTTCCTGCTGTACGGATTTTACCGCGCAATAGAGCGTCCGGGGATGAGCGTTGTGCTCACGGTGATATCGCTCGGCACACGCGTGCTGCTGGCGTACATGCTTGCTCCGACTGTCGGCGAAACAGGCATATGGGCGGCAATTCCGATCGGCTGGGCGCTCGCGGATATTGCGGGCTACGGCTATTACATGCTCCGTCGGGATAAAATGTTGATATAGAATACAGCAAGAGCGCATCGGTCATTTACCGGTGCGCTCTGTTTTTGGTATTGATGCAGTTTATTCTTCCTCGGTATCTTCAATCAGGTAGAAGCCTTCAAGTCCGTCGGCAAGCTCCTTGCTTGCGAATATAATGGAGAAATCTTTCTCGCAGACCAGCTCCTCAAAAATCGGGATTATATAGCTTCCGTCCGGTGTCTTTACCCCGCAGGGGTTCCCGAATTGATAGAGTATATCATCGGCGATGACTTTTACATCACTGCCGCCTATATCCTGTTTATGCAGAATATAGGACATGCCACTTGCCTTGATGTCAAGAGTATACGTTGTGTCGTCCTTGCGGGAAACCCGCGCATCGTCAACGGAAATGAAGCGGAGCTTTGCCATTTCTTCTGCTTTTCTTATGATTAAGGGCGTGTCACCCATTTTTCCGGTGGATTGAGCGACATTTTCGTCTATTGTTTCGCAAAGAAGCTCTATCCATTCTTCCTCACCCTTTTCGCTGAGGCCGTCGCCGGAGTTGTCAAAGTAGCCTGAATATGAATCTGCGCCATTGTCGTAAAACTCCGAAAACAGATTTATAACCGGTACATTATACGAATTGCAGACTTCTGTCATCGTCTGAAGCTCCGTTGTTACAGCGTGGAAGCACGGCTCGATGGTGCAGATAATCGAGCAGTCGGGAAATTTGGTTTTTAAGGCCACAATAAGAGCTTCAAAATTTCTCGTCACATCATTCCCGGTATCGTTCAAGCCGTAGCAGAGCACAGCAAGATCATAGTCGGGCTTGTCGGGCATTTCGTTAACGCGCAGTATATCGCACAAAAGATTGCCGTCTGCATTTGCAAGGCTGCTTATGTTGATTGCTCCGTCTGAACTTGAAAGGTAAGAGCTATGCAAACGGTCGGCAAGCGCGCTGAAGTCCATGTCAGCCGCCGTTGAGTCGCCGAGAATGAGAATGTCGGTATCATAGCCGTTGGCAAGCTTTTGATAAAAGCTGTACTGCGCCGCCTCCGCTTCTTTCGCGGCGGCTTCGGCAAGGGCGGCTTCCTCCTGACGTTTGAGTTCCTCGGGCGATATTGTCGGCTCGGGCGTAGGCGTCGCTTCAGGCGTCGGCGTGGGAGTGGGTACGACAACGTCCTTCGCGTTCTGAATTTTTGCCACGAGGAAAATCCCCGCCGTGACGGTGATTATAAGGACCAGAACAATGGCGAGAATAACAGAGTTCGCCCTGCTGTTTTTTGTGTGTCTTCCGGATGACATGATTTTTCTCCTATCTGATCATTGGTTATATGTTATACGTGATTAACCGGCCGCGCCGAAGCGCGCTTTTTATCAAAGAAACGTTTTCGTCGGAATATTCTATCTCCGCGCTGTACAGGCGAAGCGCATCCTCCGCAAATCCGATATTATCGAGAAAGCAGACCATCATGGCGCTGAGGAAGGCAAAGGCAAGCGTGTACGCGGCATCGTCATAATCCTCTGCCGAGGCAAAATGACGAAAGATAAAATAGTGCGCTATGCGCGTATATTTTATCTTCTCAAGCATCTCAAAAATTTCCGGAGCCGAGTTGTATCTGCTCATTTCACGCAGAATCGCAGTCCAACTCTCATCCATACGTTCCAAAGTGAGATAAAAATTCGCCGCCTCAGACGGAATTAATGAAAAAGTGCTCCTGCCGAGCAGTGAAAGGCTACTCGACATCCGTTCTTTGAAGGATCCCGCTCCGTTAAGCCGCTCTAAAACAACGTCTCTCAGCGTTATCAGCGTGGGCTGCGAGGTTTCATCTTCCTCACCGCTGCATATGAGGTGGACGGGTTCTTTCCCGTTAACAAGCAGTCTTGCCGCCTCTTCGCAGCACATGCCTATGCCACATTCAACTCTGCCGTCAAATTCGTTATAAAAACGCGGATGCTCGGCGCAGATATCGCAGAGGCTGTCTTCTCCGAGAGTGAGTATAAGTTCGCAAAGCCCGTTTTTTTCGAGGAAAGGGCAGCGCTCGTCCTTATCGAGTATAAAGTGCGGTATTGGATTGGTTGAAATGCTTTTTCTAAGTTTTTTCCCGAGTTCCCCGCCGACAGACGAAAAGCGCTCCATACTCTCTTCATCGATGTCAATCTCCCAGCCGATGCAGCAGCTGTGGCCGCACCTGTCGGCGATGCAGTGAAAATCATCCATATAATCGGGATATACGTATTTCATTTGCGTCACCGCCGAATATCAAAAAATTACGTTAAAATCAACGGTTCCGGATATGCCGCTGAGTTGGCCGCAGTTGGTAAACTGCCAGATATCATAGCGGCCGGAGAAGGACGGCATGGCGTTGTCGTTTGTATAATTTGCAAGCCAATAGGAATATTGGGCTACGGAACGATAATCCATACACGATGCCATATAATATTCGCTCGCATAGATGCCGGCGGCGTAACCGCTGCTCATAATCGTGCGGCAAAACGCATTCGCTATATCGACTCTCTCCGCCGTGGAAAGCAGATCCGCGCGGCCGTTGGGGTAGTCGCCGGAAAATTCCATGTCGATATACACGGGATAGTCAAGATGCGCGCCCTTGAGCTTTTCAATAACAACGCTGGCTTCCTGAACGGCTTCGGTTGTATTGACGGCGGTGGAATAAAAATACGCCCCGACCTTGAGGCCTGCATTTCGCGCGCCGGTCATATATTCCCGCAAAAATGTATCTTCATACACAAGGCCGCTTGACCAGCCGCGCCCGCCGGCGCGAATAATGACGAAATCAATGCCGCTCGCTTTTACGGAGTTCCAGTTGATACTGCCGTTGAAGCATGAGACATCAATGCCGAGAGAGCTCGCTTTTTCGCCGCGCTCATTGAAGTAGTAAAGCTTGCCGTCTATTTTTTTAAGCCCGACTTCTTTTTGGCCGTCACTGCCGTAATAATAAGTATGCCCGTTTTCTTTTTTCCAACCGCCTATGCTGTCGTTTACGCCGACCTGCTCCGTCAGCGGAACAGCGTCAATAGCGTACAGCTCGACAGGGGTATTGTCCGCATTGAAGAGCGCAACGCTTATGTAATATCCCGCTTCTTCCTGCGCGGCAGAGTCGGTTTCCGCAGTTTCGTCATCGGCCGTATTTTCGGAAGCAACACTCTCCGTCTGCGAAACAGCCGGCTCCGCAGGCTCATATCTCAAGCCGTACTCGGGAACATTGTCGCCGTTTTCATCCACTGGCAAAATATCGCTTTCCTGATTCGTGCCGCGGTAGAGAATATACCCGTTGGGACCGAGATTTACGGTATAGGAATAAAGCTGATGCCCGAGACTGTCCGTCACGGGAACTTCTTGCTCAGCGGCGGCAGCTTCCGACACAGAGTCGGCTTCGGCAGGCGTGTTAATCACTTCGGGGATAACAATCGATTGTTCGGGCACGATTTCGGGAGTCTTGACCTCGTCCGGCGAAATGTCGCTGTAATCGACGATATCTATAACCTGACTTATGTTCTCTATCGGAACATATTCTATTTTGGCGTTGACGGCGCATTTTATAGGCTCGGCCGCGGCGTAACCCACGGCTTCGCCCATGCTGACGGTATATTCGCCGGGGCTCAGCTCGACTATATAACAGCTCCCGTCCGTTCCGGTTTTATATTCTGCCGCGTCTCCGGTTGGCGATGTGACCGTTATGGAAAACTGCTCTCCCGTGACGACATTGTTGCCGTCATCACGCACAACGACGCGCATATCCCGCTCGGATGATGTCGCCGTGAGCTTCAAATGGCGTTCATCCGGCGCGCAGGCATCCCATTCCTGTGTCTGAAGCGACGGCGTATCCGAAGCGATACGGACGCCGGCATTTTCATTGGCGGAAATTGCCGGAGTTTCCGCGATGCCGCCTGCTTTTATATACTCAACAAGCGCGGATATCTGGGGGGCAAGAATAAGCACGCAGCAATATATGGCAATAATCGGCAGGAGTATCATCCAAAGCTTGTCATACTCCGGCGAAAAAATTTTCGGAATTTTTTTCTTCGGGGGCTGATTCATGGCAGTTCTCTCAATCACAGACTTATAAATATACTACTCCAAAAAACTGAGTTTTGTCAATACGGGAGGCGGATACGCTATTGTTTAAAAAGAAAGCTTGTTAAAACACCCGCCTCGTGATATATTTATTTTTATGACCGAAAATTACGAATTCAAAAAAGAATATATCGACTTGCGCAGACGATTTATCGAAAGCCGGTTTGCAAAGCTTAACGAAATGCAGCTGAAGGCGGTTATGGCAACGGAGGGGCCGCTGCTTGTACTTGCCGGCGCGGGAAGCGGCAAAACCACGGTGCTTATCAACCGAATCGCAAATTTGCTGACCTTCGGCAGAGCTTCCGACAGCGACGAGCTGCCGGCAAATGCGGATGAAAATGCGCTTGAGATGCTCAAGGCCGGCGGCGAGAACGCCATGCCCTATGCCGCGCTCGGCAGAGTCGAGCCGTGGCGCATCCTCGCGATAACCTTTACAAACAAAGCGGCCGATGAGCTTAAGACACGTCTTTACAATATGCTCGGAGATATGGCGAACGACATATGGGCATGCACTTTTCACTCTGCCTGCGTGAGAATTCTTCGCCGAGATGCGGAAAGAATAGGCTATCCGTCGGGATTTACAATCTACGACACTTCCGACAGCCAGACTCTCGCAAAACGTATTCTCAAGGATATGAATATCGATGAAAAGCTTCTCCCGCACAAAACGGCGCTTGCGGCGGTAAGCCGCGCAAAGGACGAGAAAATCGGCGCGGCGGAATATCTTAACAGCGCGCGGATTTCCGGCGATATGCGTTCAATAAAGCTGGGCGAGTTTTATGTTGAATACGCGCGGCGTTTGTTTGCCGCCGGAGCGATGGATTTTGACGATCTTATATACAACACGGTCATATTGCTTGAAGAAAACGAGGATGTCAGAGCCTATTGGCAGAGAAGATTTAAGTACGTCCTTATAGACGAATATCAGGACACAAACCATCTGCAATACCTGCTTGCCTCTCTCCTCGCCGGTGGGAACGGCAACCTTTGCGTTGTCGGCGACGATGATCAGAGCATATACAAATTCCGCGGCGCGAGCATCGAAAACATATTGAGCTTCGAGGAGCAATATAAAGGCTGCCGCACGATACGTCTGGAACGCAATTATCGCTCCACCGGACACATCCTTTCCGCCGCGAACTCGGTTATCCGCCACAATATCGGGCGCAAGGGCAAAGAGCTGTGGACGAGCTCCGACATGGGGGAGAAGCTCAAGCTTACGGTCGCGGACAACGAATCCGAGGAAGCGCAATGCGTGGCGGCATCGATAATGGCGATGCGCGGCGGCGGCGCGAACTGGCGCGACTGCGCTGTGCTTTACCGCATGAACGCGCAGTCAAACCAGCTCGAATACGCTTTCAAGCGCTATGGCATACCCTACCGCATAATCGGCGGCACGCGGTTTTTTGACCGCGCGGAGATTAAGGACATTCTGGCATATCTCTGCGTCATAGCCTCGCCCGATGACGATCTGCGCTTATCGAGGATTATAAACGTCCCCCCCAGAGGCATCGGCGAAAAGAGCATTGAAAATGCGCGCGCGATAGCATCCGAGAATGGATGCAGTCTGTTTTCCGTAATCTCTAACGCGGATATGTATCCCGAGCTTTCACGGCCGGCTATCCGTATGCGTCAGTTTGCCGGTCTTATAAACGAATTGAAAAGCTTTTCCGAAAAGCATACATCCAACGAGCTTTTTGACGAGCTTATTGAAAAGATCGGATATGTCCGTGCGCTCGAAGAGAAAAACACTCTTGAAGACACGACAAGAGCAGAAAACGTGCGCGAGCTTAAGACGAGCATTCTCGGCTATATAAACGAATCCGGCGATACTTCTCTTGATGGGTATTTGGCAAATGTCGCTCTCTACACGGATATGGACAATTATGATCCCGATGCGGACAGCGTGATAATGATGACCATGCATTCTGCTAAAGGGCTTGAGTTCCCGAATGTTTATATAGTCGGCATGGAAGAGACGATTTTCCCGGGTATAAGAGCCATCGGGGATAATGACGAGATGGAGGAGGAAAGGCGCCTCTGCTATGTCGCGCTGACAAGAGCAAAAGAACATCTTGAGCTTCTGTGCGCAAGGCAGCGTATGATTTTCGGCAAAACGAACGTAAACAAAGTCTCGCGCTTCGTCAACGAAATTGACGATGATGACATAGAAAAGAACATCCCCAAAGGCTACGGCTATCGTGAAAGAAGCTCTGAGCAGACGTATTATGCCAAGAGCTCATATAAGCCGGCGTATACCCGCGCGCCGTCTGCGCCTACGACGACTGCGCAGGTTGATTACGCTTTGGGAGATAATGTGCGCCACAAGGTCTTCGGCGAGGGAGTTATAGTAAAAATGTCACCTATGGGTGGGGACTGGCTTGTTGAAATCAACTTTGCCTCTCACGGTGTGAAAAAACTGATGCTCAGAGCGGCGGCAATGCACATGACAAAGGAATAATACTATTTTTTCATTAAAATCTTTGATTTTAATGAAATCTTTTGAAGCCTGT
>CAVHIP010000032.1:0-21160 GCA_963636125.1 Oscillospiraceae bacterium
GAATGGATGCTCAATTTGAGCGGTCGCGGTGCGCAATCTCGCGCGGAATACTCAGGGGTGATATTTTCTTAGTCCCCCGATTGAAAGAGAGAGGGTGACGGTATGGTCACATGGGAAGGAATTTTTCAATTTGAGTATTCCGCGCGAGATTGCGCACCGCGACCGCTCAAATTGAGCATCCATTCCGGCGGGATTGAGCACCCTTGCCGCCGTCGTTGAGCACTGCGGTAAAATGTAGATATGCATCGCATTTTACGATGTAAATATCTACAAGGAGGTCATCTGTATGACCAATTACCGTGAGATTCTCCGGCTCCATAGCCTGGGACTCAACAAGACCGAGATCGCGTCAAGCTGCCAGTGTGCTCGGAACACTGTGGCAGCAACACTGCAGCGTGCAGCGAACTGCGATCTGCAATGGCCGCTGCCGGAGGAAATGTCGGATAAGCAGCTCTCAGAGCGTCTGTTCCCATCCAGCGCCGCAAAACCCGTCTACAAGATGCCGGACTACGCCTATGTTCACAAGGAACTCCAGCGCAGCGGCGTCACCCTGAACCTGCTGTGGCTGGAATACTGCGACCAGTGCCGGGTGGCGGGCGAGATTCCGTACCAGTCAACCCAGTTCAACAAGTATTACGCAGATTATCTGGCTAAAACCAGCGCTACCATGCACCTGAATCATAAGCCCGGTGAGGTTATGCAGGTGGACTGGGCCGGCGATACTGCCGCTGTTATCGATACGGATACCGGCGAAGTTATCCCGGCCTATGTGTTTGTGGCGACACTGCCATACAGCGGCTACAGCTATGTGGAGGCCTTTTTCTCCATGAACCAGGAGGCTTGGACCACTGCCCATGTGAATGCTTACAAATACTTCGGCGGCATTACTCGGATCATCCAGTGCGACAACCTGAAAACCGGTGTGCAAAAGCACGGGAAGGATGAAGTCGTTCTCAACAAATCGTACCAGGAGCTGGCAGAGCATTACGGCACGGCAATTCTGCCTGCCAGAGTTCGTGCTCCCAAGGATAAGGCCGCTGTTGAGGGTACCGTCGGTATCATCTCCACCTTCATCTTGGCTGCATTACGAAATCGCCAATTTTTGTCCCTGCCGGAACTGAATGATGCGATTTGGGAACGGCTGGAAACTTTCAACCACAAGCCTTTCCAGAAGCGGGATGGCAGCCGGGCCAGCAGCTTTGCGGAAGAAAGGCCCTTCCTACGCCCGTTACCTCCCAGACCCTTTGAGTTGGCAATTTGGAAGGTGGCCACGGTGGGACCCAATTACCACATCTCTGTGGAGCGCATGAACTATTCTGTTCCCTTTGAGTACATCAAGCAGAAAGTGGATGTCCGGCTCACCAAAGCCACCGTGGAGGTTTTCTACGGTGGAAACCGCATCTGCTCCCATCCCAGGCTGTATGGACGGTTTAACCAGTACAGTACGATCCAGGAGCATATGCCGCCAGAACACCAGAAGTATGTCCAGTGGAACGGTGAACGCTTCATTCACTGGGCCGGTAAGGTCGGCAGCAACACGCAGGTCGCTGTCCAAGCCATTCTCAGCAGCTACAAGGTAGAGCAACAGGGCTACAAGTCTTGCATGGGTCTGCTGAAGCTGGCGGACAAATACACCCCGGAACGGCTGGAGAATGCCTGCAAACGGGCGTTGGAATACACGCCCCGCCCTTCTCTCAAGAATATTCAGGCTATTCTGGCATCCGGCCAGGATAAAGCCATCCCCGAGCAGAGTACGGCAACGGCGTCCTCTTCCCAGTACGGATTCACCCGCGGAGCCGAGTATTACGGAAGGGGGAACAAGTGATGCTGACAGAAACAACGGTATCTAAGCTGCGTGAAATGCGGCTGAGCGTTATGGCCAACGCGCTGAAGGACCAACTTGCCGATCCGCAGTTTCAAAACATGGCCTTTGAGGACCGCCTCGGTCTTTTGGTGGATGCGGAATGGAATGCCCGAAAGAATAACCATCTGAACAAACTGATCCGGCAGGCAACCTTCTCGGACTCAGGAGCTTGCTTGGAAAATGTGGAGTATCTGCCCGACAGAGGGCTAAAGCAGGAGGAACTGCTGCGGTTCAGCACCTGCAACTACATCCAGGAGCACCATAATATTATCCTGCTGGGAGCCACCGGCAGCGGCAAAACCTATCTGGCCTGTGCACTGGGCATGGCTGCTGTAAGACGGTTCTATGCAGTGAAGTACATCCGGCTCCCGGACTTGCTGGTAGAGTTCCAAATTGCCAGAGGCAACGGCACCATCCGCAAACTCATGGCCCAGTACAGGAAGTACGCATTGCTCATTATTGACGAATGGCTTCTGTACCCTTTGAAAGAAACGGAAGCCAGGGACTTATTGGAAATCGTGGAGTCCCGGTACAAGCGAAACTCCACAATCTTCTGCTCCCAGTTTGACATTCCGGGCTGGCCGGAGAAACTATCCGATCCACTGTTGGCTGATGCCATCTGCGACCGTATTGTCCACGATGCTTACACCGTGGTTATTGGAGGCAAGGAATCCATGCGCAAGCGGAAGGGGCTGCAAGACATCTGACTCCGACCGTATTTATGATACTCTGACAGTTTTGTGCTGTCCATATTCAACCTGAGCGGTGGGACTGCTCAATCCGGGCGGTCCCATTGCTCAATTTAAGCGGAACCGCTGCTCAATTTCGCCGGTCGAGCTGATTTTGCAGAGCGGCGTATGCAAAAGATGCAAAAACTTCATTATGCTAATCTATTTACTGCTAATCTATTTACAGGTTCAGACTGTCTGGATTCAGCATGAAATCAAAGATGCTCATAATCAGCACACCACTTCCGTTATAGTACGGTGCTGGTGCATCTTTAGTAATAATGATTTTCTTAAAAGCATCGCCAGTCATCATCAAGGAGCGCTGTTCCTGTTCCATTTTTGTCTGATCTGGGATAGCGTAAGCCGACTGAATATAGTAACGCTTGGAGCCTTTGTTGCATACGAAATCTATTTCATGCTGCTTACGGACGCTGCTTCCGTCCTTGCCGCTCCCATTGACTACCACAACACCGACATCTACATTGAAGCCTCTGATCTTCAACTCATTGAAAATAATGTTCTCCATCGTGTGAGTTTCCTCCAACTGACGGAAGTTCAGCCGTGCGTTGCGTAGCCCCATATCGGTGAAATAGTATTTAACCGGGGTGTCGATATACTTTTTTCCCTTGACGTCATAACGTACTGCGCTGTCAATCAGAAACGCATCACACAGATATTCGATATATCTGGTAATGGTCGCATTGCTGATCGTCTTTTTCTTTACGCTCTTGAAGGTGGCTGATAGTTTGTTCGGATTGGTGAGAGAGCCGATAGAAGAAGAAAGAATGTTCAACAGCTCTTCCAGCTCGGCACGGTTGCGAATTTTGTGCCTACCAACAATATCTGAAATGTAAGTCTCTTCAAAGAGTGATTTTAGAAAAGCAATTTTTTCTTCCGGCTTTTCAAAACGGAGGACGAGTGGAAGCCCACCGTAAAGCATATACTCGTTCCATCCATCCTGCTTCGTACCGGGGTAAACCGACATGAATTCGGAAAAGCTGAGTGGGAACATATGAATCTCATCGCCACGGCCACGAAACTCCGTGATGACATCTTTAGACAGAAATCTGGCGTTGCTGCCAGTCACATACACATCAACATTTTCCATACGGATAAGGCTGTTGAGGACAGTCTCGAACTCGTCCAAAAGCTGCACCTCATCAAGCAGTACATAGTACATTCCGTCATCCGCGATCTGCTCTTTCAGATACGGCATCAGCACATAAGGGTCTTGAAGCTGCTTGTTTTCAAAAGCATCAAAAGCAATTTCTATAATGTGCTTTTTGTCCACTCCTTCGGAAAGAAGATGTTCCTTAAAAAAGTTGAACAGCAGATAGGATTTTCCGCACCGGCGAACACCGGTGACAACCTTGATAAGGCCGTTGTGCTTCTTGCTGATGAGCTCGTTCAGGTAGGTGTCTCTTTTCACGACCATACTTTCATGCCTCCTATTGAAAATTTTTGCGGGTACCTGCATTTTTCTTCAATAGCATTATACCCCGCGCGAGACTGTTTTACAACCGCTTATTGAAAATTTTTGCAGACATCCGCATTTTTCTTCAACATAATAGCCGTAGCCAAAACGAGAGCAGAATACAATACACAGTGCAATGCACAGTTCCCTGCTCAATCTGCGCATTGTATCAAAAGCAGGTTACGGACACAACGCAAAATAATCCGAATCTACGGCCAATCGGTCAGGGGTTCGGATTTTTTTATCCTCCTCCGGCAGAACCGGGGGATTTTTCTTGTCGGAGCGCCATTAAAAAACCGCGGCGTGACGCCGCGGTTCCGTGAAGAGGCCCGTCTGAGGGCGGGATATATTATGCGAAGGGGTTCTCTGTGGGGTATGGGAGACTCTTTGGCTGATTATACGCAATGTCCGCAATTCCGAGGAAGCGGAAGAGATCGAACAGTGCCTTGCCGTAATGGCCGAAGGCAACCGCGCCGTGGTGAGGATAGCGCTTCTCGACGAGAACATGACGGTAGAAGCGCCCCATTTCGGGAATAGCGAAGATGCCGATGCCGCCAAAGCTGCCGGTGGGAACATCGAGTACCTCACCCTGCGCTATGTACGCTCTCAGCTGCCCCTCGCTGTCGCACTGCAAGCGGTAGAAAGTAATCTCCGATGCGGCGATGTCGCCTTCAAGAGTGCCGCGGGTGAAGTCAGGTGTGCCGCCGTTTTCAAGAAGGCGGTTTTGAATCAACTGATACTTGACGGCGCGATTGGCGCACATTTTGCAGCTCGGAGTATTGCCGCAGTGGAAGCCCATAAAGGTATCTGTCAGCTTATAATCATAGCGGCCCTTTATCTTCTCGCTCCAGAGCTGCGCGGGGACGGAGTTGTTGATGTCGAGCAGCGTTACGGCATCCTGAGATATGCAGGCGCCGATGTATTCGCTGAGGGCGCCGTAAATATCCACCTCGCAGCTGACGGGGATTCCGCGGGAGGCGAAGCGAGAGTTGACGTAGCAGGGCTCAAAGCCGAACTCCTTCGGAAATGCGGGCCAGCACTTATCGGCAAAGGCCACGTATTTGCGCGAGCCCTTGTGCTCATTTGCCCAGTCGAGCAATGTCAGTTCAAACTGCGCCATACGGGGAAGCAGTTCGGGATAATAACGGCCTTCGCCCATCTCGGCGGCCATGTCTTTGCAGACCTCGCCGATGCGCGCGTCACCCTCATGCGCCTTATATGATACAAGAAGATCCAGCTCCGAGTTCTCCTCTACTTCTACGCCGAGTTCATAGAGGCCCTTGATCGGCGCGTTGCACGCAAAGAAATCTTGCGGACGGGGGCCGAAGGTGATTATCTTCAGATTGCGCAGCCCCAGCACGGCGCGCGCCACGGGAACGAAATCCGCAATCATCTTCGCAATATCCTCGGCAGTGCCGACGGGATATTCGGGTATGTGTGCCTTGATGTGCCGCATGCCGAGATTATATGAGCAGTTAAGCATGCCGCAGTATGCGTCGCCGCGCCCGTTGATAAGGTCGCCGTCACCCTCTGCGGCGGCAACGAACATGCACGGGCCGTCGAATTCTTTCGCGAGCACGGTCTCAGGAGTCTCCGGTCCGAAGTTTCCGAGGAAGATTACAAGCGCGTTGCAGCCGGCAGCTTTGACATCTGCGGCGGCCTTCAGCATGTCTTTCTCGTTTTCGACGGTCACGGGACACTCGTACAGTTCGCCGTCATAGGCCTTCGCAATGGCGGCGCGGCGGCGCTCGGAAAGGGCAATGGGGAAACAGTCACGGCTTACGGCGACAAGGCCGAGTTTTACTTGGGGAATGTTCTCAAACATGTGTTTTTCCTCCTATTTACAAATCATTGGCAATGTCAATATTAACGCCGGTCAACCCGACCTTGGCGCCGCCCTTGGCCTCGGCGCTGTCGGGATGGGGCAGCAGCCATTTGTTGCAGGCGGTAAGATACAGATCCTCACCCTGAGGATCGGATATAACGGGGGGCGTCATATTTGTACCGCGCGGCAGGGCAACGAGTACTCGAAAGCCCTTCGCCGGCACGGTGTGGCACGGGGCATAATGCAGCGTCGTGGCGTAGACCTCAACAAGAACCCCCGCAGGAACCTTGAACGCCATCACGGAGGCCGTGTCCAGCATCATGTCACGCACTTCGTCCGATTTGGCAAGAAGAAGAATAAAATCCTCCGTGCCGAGATTAAATTCACTGTCCCGATGATATTCAAGACAGTTGAGCTTTGTGTTGTATCCCCAGCACATGCCCAGCTGCATCGGCATGCCGCCGAAAAGACGGCTGCGATATTCATCAAAAACGCCGCATGACTCAAGCGCCGGAATAAACGGCTCATACGCCGTGCCGCTCTCCGGCATAGGTACGGTCTTCATCGCGGCGAGCAGCTCTTCGCATGGCAGACCTTCTATTACGCGTCCGTAGTGTCGGAAAGCCTCGTCATATACGGAATAAATTTTCATCAAATTCACCTCTCAAGTTCTTTGAACAACTTGCGGCAGGCGGGATAAATAAGGCGGAACTGATTATAGCGCTCCTCATACAGCGCGACGCGCTCAGGTATCGGGTTTACCGTTCCCTTTACGTGAATCAGCGCCTCGGCCGCCGCCTGTACGCTCTCAAAAACGCCGCAGGCCACCATGGCCAACATCGCCCCGCCGTAGCCCGGGCCCTGTTCGGTTACGGGAATGTCAAGCGGTATGCCAAGCACATCGGCTATGATCTGACGCCAGAGCGGGGACTTGCTGCCGCCGCCGCAAATCATGCTGCGGGGGATATCAATGCCGAGCGAGCGGGCAATCTCAAAGCTGTCGCGAATGGCGAACGCCACACCCTCCAACACCGCCTGCAGCATATCGGCGCCGGTCGTGTCCATGGTCATGCCGATAAACGTACCGCGCGCCGAAGTGTCGTTTATCGGGCTGCGTTCACCCATAAGATATGGAAGAAAATATACGTGATTGTGTCCAAGCTTCTCCGGCAGGATTTTCGCCTGAAGCGCTTCATAATCGCGGCTTCCGAGAATGTCCTCCATAAACCACTTGTTGCAGGAGGCGGCCGAGAGCATGCAGCCCATCAGATGATAACCGCCGTCCGCATGCGCGAAAGCATGCAGCCCGTTGTTCGGATCTACGCCGAATTTGTCCGAGCTGATGAATATAGTGCCCGAGGTGCCGAGCGAGATGTTGCAGCCGCCGTTTCCGACAACGCCGGTGCCGACCGCGGCCGCCGCATTGTCTCCCGCGCCCGCGCAGACCTTTACGTTCTCCGGGAGGCCAAGTTTTGCCGCTATCTCCGGCAGCAGAGTGCCAACGCATTCGTAGCTCTCATAGAGCCGCGGCATCTGCTCCTCGCTTATGCCGCAGATCTCCAGCATCTCTTTTGACCAGCATTTGCGCTGCACATCCAGCAGCAGCATACCGGAGGCGTCGGAGTAATCGCAGCAATGTACGCCGGTGAGTTTGAAGTTGATATAATCCTTGGGCAGCATGATGCGGCGAATACGATTGAAATTCTCCGGCTCGTTCGCGCGCATCCAGAGCAACTTCGGGGCGGTGAAACCGGCGAAGGCGATGTTTGCCGTGAGCTCCGACAGACGTCTTTTGCCGATTGTTTCGTTAAGATATTCAACCTCGCGGAAAGTGCGCCCGTCGTTCCACAAAATAGCCGGGCGTATTACCTCATCGGCTTCGTCGAGCGTCACGAGCCCGTGCATCTGGCCACCGGCGCCTATGCCTTCGACAAGTGAGGAATCATAACCCTGTAAAAGCTCCGGTATGCCGTCTGCCACCGCCTGCCACCAGAGCGCCGGCTCCTGCTCAGACCAGCCCGGGTGGGGAAAGAGCAGAGGGTATTCTTTTGATACGCTGCGCAGTACCGTCCCCTGACGGTCAATCAGCAGCAGCTTCAACGAAGATGTGCCGAGATCGATGCCGATGAAATACATGCTCTCACGACCTTTCGAGAATAATTCGCCGTGCGGAGCTTGCGTCGGCTCCGCAGCGATGATATAATAAAAGTGAGAAATTAATATTAAATAGTTATAGAAAGGCGGTATGCCCGTTGGATATCCGTCGTCTTGTTCCGGGAGACTACAACGCATATTTCGCGCACTTTAACCGCAGCGAGTATGCCGAATATTTCCGCAGATACAGTGAGATCGCAGACCCGATATTCCGCGCGCTCTCATCCGAGGATGAAGCCGAGGCGGCCGCAAAGGAACTTGCGGCGCATTGCGGTACTCTCCCGAGAAGATTCTTTCGCAAAGCAGATATGTTTGATTTAAAAAGCCTGTTTATGCTCTACACTGTTCCGGCAGCGTTAAAATTCGGCACAGCCGCGGCAAAGCGTTTCGCAGACGTTTTTGTCGCCGAGTGGGGGGGACTGTATCCGGCTTATAACTTCACTGCCGGGAGCTACGCCGAGCTTATGCAGGGCTTTGAAAGCGCAAAGATAATGGGCTTTGACATTAAATGGGGAAGCAAAGAGAAATGAAAGAGCAGATGTACCGCCGCAAGCGGAACCCTCTTTACCTCACCTCTGCTGAAAAATAATTTTTAAAAAGACTCGTATTATTACACTGCCTCCGTATTTGCGGAGGCAGTATGCGTTTATTATCAGGCCTTGCCGGTTTTGTGGTTGGAGACGACGTCAAAGATAACTGCGATAAGAAGAACCGCGCCCTTGACGATGTACTGCCAGTTGTTGTCCAGACCGATGATGGACATGCCCTGGTTGATTACGCCGAGGAAGATAGCGCCGATGCAGATACCGGCGACCGTACCGGATCCGCCGTACGCAGAGGCGCCGCCGATAAAGCAGGAACCGATAGCGTCCATTTCGAAAGAGTTGCCGGTGTCGCCGTTGATGGAGCCGATACGCGCCGCCATCAGCAGACCGGAGAGGCCGGCGAGGAAGGACATGGAGGCATATGCCATGAAGTAGACTTTCTTGGTGTCTATGCCGGAGAGCTTTGTGGCCTTTTCGTTGCCGCCGACAGCGTAGAAATAGCGGCCGAAAGCGGTCTTGCTGGTTATGAATGCATAAATCAGGCATACGGCAAGCACCCACAGCAGCATCACGGGAATGCCCTTGTAGTTTGAGAGCTTCCAGGTGTAGGCGACAACAAGCGCGGCGATTACTATCATCTTGGCAAGCGCCGGCCCTATAGGCTCAAGGGCATATCCCTTCTTGACCTTGGAGATGCGGCCGCGGAAGAAGAGTATGAGAATAATTGCGGCGACAGCTATGCCGGCGATGAGCGCCGACCACTTCACGTCTCCGCCGTCGAGGCCGGGAACCTGAATGTAAGATGCGAATACGTTCAGGAAAGTCTGATTCTTGACGGCGACGGTTTTGGAATCAAGAATAACACGGCCGATGCCGCGGAAGAGGAACATTCCGGCCAGAGTGCATATAAACGGAGGAATATGAATGTAGCCGATCCAGAAGCCCTGCCATATACCGATCAGAGCGCCGACAGCAAGGCATATCAAAATAGTCGGGACGGCAGGAACATTTGTTTTGTCCAGAAGCTGCGCTGCAATGGCGCCGACAAGACACACTGTGGAGCCGACTGACAGGTCAACGTTACCGCCGGTCAGAATACACAGCAGCATGCCGCAAGCCAAAACCAGAACATAGGAGTTCTGAAGCAAAAGGTTGGACATGTTCTGCGGGTATAGCAGACGCCCCTTTGTCAGCACGGCAAACAGTATAAATACCAGCACCAGCGCAATGACCATGGTGTATTTTTTTATAAATTGACTTGTTTTATTCACTTTAGCCGTTCTCATTTTGCAGCCTCCTCACTCTCGTGCGCTTTTTCAGATTTCAGGATTGCGGTCATGATCTTCTCCTGAGATGCGTCGGCGGCGTCCATTTCGGCCACCATACGTCCCTCATCCATTACGTATATGCGATCGCACATACCGAGTATTTCCGGCAGTTCGGAGGAAATCATGATAACAGATTTGCCCTGCGCAACAAGATCGTTCATTATGCAGTAGATTTCATACTTGGCGCCTACGTCTATGCCGCGGGTCGGTTCGTCAAGTATAAGCACTTCGGGGTCGGCAAACATCCACTTTGACAGCAGTACCTTTTGCTGATTGCCGCCGGAAAGATTGCCGACGCTTTGCAGCACGGAAGGCGTCTTTGTGCTGAGCTTTTCCCGATAATCCTCCGCCGCGATATTCTCCTGCGCCACATCTATGATATCGCCGACCGAACAGACTTTCAGCATGCGCGCCATTGTGGTGTTTACCGAGATTTCCATCGGAAGCACAAGGCCGTTGCCTTTGCGGTCCTCCGTGACATAAGCGAGACCGGCTTCAATAGCCTGACGCTCATTGTGGAGATGAACCTCCTTGCCGTTGATGAAGACCTGACCTGTGATGTTCGTACCGTATGAATGCCCGAAGATGCTCATGGCAAGCTCCGTTCGGCCTGCGCCCTGCAGACCGGAGAAACCGACTATCTCACCCTTGCGGACATAGAACGATATATCGTCATCCACAACCTTTTCCTGATATACCGGGTGATGCACCGTCCAGTTGCGCACTTCAAGACCGATTTCTTCGGAAATGTTGTGCTCGCGGGTTGGGAAACGATCGCTCAGCTCGCGGCCGACCATTCCGCGGATGATACGCGCCTCATCGACGGAACGGCTTTCATTGTCGATAGTTTCAATACAGCTTCCGTCGCGCAGAACTGTGATACGGTCGGCGACATAGGCGACTTCGTTCAGCTTGTGAGAAATGATTATGGACGTCATGCCCTTCTCTTTGAACGAGGTCAGCAGATCCAGCAGCAGCTTTGAATCCTCCTCGTTGAGCGAGGATGTCGGCTCGTCGAGGATCAGCAGCTTAACCTTCTTGGCAAGCGCCTTTGCAATCTCGACAAGCTGCTGCTTGCCGGTGCCGATGTCCTTAATGAGCGAATGTTCGTTTTCTTTCAGACCGACCTGATCAAGATGCTGGCGCGCCTCATGAAATGTGCGGTCCCAGTTGATTGTGCCTAACTTTGTTTTTCGCTCATTGCCTAAAAACATATTTTCACCGATGGACAGTTCGGGAATCAAAGCCAGCTCCTGATGGATGATGACTATGCCCTTTTCTTCGCTGTCTTTCAGTGTATTAAACCGGCATGTTTCACCATCGTAGATGATTTCACCGGTGTATGTACCATATGGATAGATTCCGGAAAGCACGTTCATAAGCGTGGATTTGCCTGCGCCGTTTTCACCCACAAGGGCGTGAATTTCGCCGCGGCGAACTTCGAGATTGACATTATCAAGTGCTTTCACGCTGGGAAATTCCTTCGTAATGTTCTTCATTACGAGAATGTTATCAGCCAAAGTGTTGCCCTCCTTTTCATTGTGCCTGTATGACATGAGGGATATTTTGTCATGAGGCAAAACCGCAAACTGCGGTGGCGCATTTCGGATGCTTATTGAAATAAGCGGGGAGACGAGGCCGAACCTCGCCTCCCCATAAGGTTATAAGCTCTTATTCATACCTGTATGTCAGGTGATGTGTTTATATAATATGTCAGAACTTATGCGGGAATCTCAAGGTACTTGTTGTCTGCATCCCAGACATAGTTGCCGGTGTCAACGAGGAGCTGCAGGTTGCTTGCATCGATGGAGTAAGGAACAAGCAGGAATGATGTAGCGACGTTTGTGCCGTTGGAGTAATCGGTGGTGTTGTATGCGGCTTCGACTGCGAACTTCTCGCACAGGCTCTCGTCGATGGTTTCGCCGCTGAGGAGCGCCTGAGCAAGTACGAGAGTGACACCTGCTTCGTCTGCAACGTTCTTGTAAACGGTCATAGTCTGTACGCCGTCAACAATGTTCTTCAGGTTTGCAATGTCGCCGTCCTGACCGGTGACCAGCGGAGTGTTGTCGCCGGCGTAGTCAGAGGTGATTGCCTGAGCAACGCCGAGGGCGGTGGAGTCGTTGGAGCAGAGGGCTATGTCAAGCACGGTGCCGTCGCTGTAGTAGGAAGCCAGAGTGTTCTGGAAATTCTCAAGCGCGGTGTCGGTGGACCACTGAGGAGTACCGACCTGCTCAAAGGTGGTCTTGCCGGACGGAATCTTCAAAGTGCCTGCATCGATGTAGGGCTTGAGGGTATCAAATGCGCCGTTGAAGAAGAATGTCGCATTGTTATCTGCGGGGTCGCCGCCGGTGAACTCGATATTGTAGGTCTTGTCGCCTGCGTTTGCGAGATCAAGCGCGTCGACGACATACTGCGCCTGGAGCACGCCGACAGTGTAGTTATCGAAGGAAACATAGTAATCAACAGCGTCGGAGTTGGTGATCATACGGTCATATGCGATAACGGGAATGCCCTGCTCCTTGGCGCTCGCCAGGGACTGAGAAAGGGCCTCGCCGTCGATTGCCGCAACGATCAGCAGGTCGATGTCTTCGGCAAGCATGTTGTCGATATCGGAGTTCTGCTTGGTGGTGTCGTTGTCGGAGTAGGTCAGCAGGACTTTAAAGCCGGCTGCCTCGAACTGTTCCTGCAGGTAGCTGCCGTCACGGTTCCAACGCTCAAGAGATTTGGTCGGCATGGATATACCGACGGTCTGCGTAGCGGCTTCTTCTACAGGAGCTGCCTCTTCTGCGGGGGCGGCTTCTTCAGCGGGGGCTGCCTCTTCTGCGGGGGCGGCTTCTTCTGCAGGGGCGGCTTCGGTGGTTGCGGTTGTTGTGCTGCTGCCGCATGCTACGAGGCCGAGCATCATAACAAGCGCGAGGAGCAGTGCAAGAGTCTTTTTCATAATTGTCCTTCCTTTCATGAAGTTAAAAATGTGATTCCGGATATTTATGGTTCCATCCGTTGTCGATTTAATTTTATAAGGTTATTTTATAAAAGTCAATTACAAAATCTAATTTGTTCCCACTTTCCGCACTTTGACCAAAAATCCCTGCGGTTTTTTGGTGAAGATGTCCTCAAAATCGGCTGTTAAGAAAAAATGCCCGCATTGACTTTTCTAAAAGTTGATGTTACTCTATTTGTAAAATCACGCAAAACAACAGCAAGGAGGAAGCATATATGACCGTTCAACCTGTTCTTATCGAGCCGCCGACGGATCGCCGGCGCCGAACGCGCAGCAGCATCTATCATTATCTCTATTCCGCGGAAAGGCCTTGCTCCAAACAACAGATAGCGAATGATTTAAACCTGAGCCTGCCGACAGTTTATCAAAATCTTTCGGAGCTGCTGGATGCCGGGTTAATTGACTACTCCGGGTCGCAGCGCTCCTCCGGCGGCCGCCCTGCCATGCTGCTGTCCGTGATTCCGGACGCGCGTCTCTCCGCCGGAATTTCGATTACATCACATCGGCTGAGATTTATACTGACGGATTTAAAATGCAGCCGGCGTGGATTTAAGGACGTGCGCCACAATCATTTGCTGAATGATCCGGGTTTTGACGTTTTTCTTGCCGACGAGTTGGAGCGCTTCCTCGATGAACAGAACGTTGACCGCGAACGCCTTCTGGGTGTCGGTGTGACCATTGCGGCCATGCTCTCTCCCGACGGGCAGGAGATGCTCTTCGCGCCGACGCTGAACATGTATAACGTTCCGCTGTCAACACTGCTTGACAAGATACCGTATAAAGTCCATCCCGAAAATGATGGCAGCAGCGGCGGCTTCGGCGAATGGTTCGGCGCGCCCAATGACACAAGTATCGCCTTTTTATCGCTGGAAGACGGTGTCGGCGGCGCGGTGATCGTAAACAACGCCCCGTTTGCCGGTTCCGATAACCGCAGCGGTGAATTCGGGCACATGTGCGTTGAGCCGGGAGGATTAAAATGCGCTTGCGGAAGCAGCGGATGCCTCGAAGCATATTGCTCCGCAATGCGCCTGAGCGATAACCTCGGAATCACGCTGCGCGAATTTTTCGCGGGCGTGGATTCGGGCAACAGGCGGTATCGCGAGCTGCTGGATGATTACCTGATACATCTTGCGATCGGCATACATAATATACGCATGGCGTTGTGCTGTGACGTAGTTATTGGCGGCTTCATGTCCACTTTTCTTGAGCCATATATTCCGGTACTGCGTAAATTCCTCTCTCGCTATGATAAATTTGACGCTGACAGCAGCTATCTCCGCCTTAGCCGCCACGGCAAGTACGCTTCGCTGATGGGCTGCGCGTTTTATTTCGTGAAGGATTTTCTTGACGAGATTTAAGGCAGCACCGCGCAACACGTCTGCGGCATCCGACGGATAATTTGCGCCCTGATTTAGAAACTTTTTCTTAAAATATGCAAAGTACGTCTGCAAAAAATTCCGTCATCAGAACCCAAATTCTCTCGCCGCCTGCTCTTGCCGCATTATGCGGTATTGCCTTAACCAATAAATTTTTCGAAATCTTTTTGAAGCCTGACCGCGTTTCGGCGTGGGCAGACTTTTAGGTGCTTTAAAAGACGTTTAATATTGCATATATTGATTGTGTTTGAGTGCGGGTATGTGTTATAATAGTTTTTGTGGTATAGCGTATTCTCATTAACCGGGAGGAAAACAGTATGTCGGACATGACTGACACCGCTTATTTCGAAAAGGGCGAGTTGCACGGCTATGCCCTGATTCGAGTTGAACTGGATAACGACGGCCGGCCGATTGACTGGACTTTTATTCACGCCACGGAAGAGCTGGCGCGGATTGAGGGCGTCGCGCTTGATCAGCTGATAGGCCGCCGCTTCTTTGAGATTTTTCCGAATGGTGACCGCAAATGGCTCAAGCACTATTACGAGGCCGCGTATCTTGGCAAGAGCATCAGCTTTGACGACATTTCCGACGAGGTTGGGAAGTACCTTCATGTGGAGGCTTATCCGTCCGATAAGCTCGGTTACTGCGCTTGTGTAATCTATGATATCAAAGAATTCGTCTATAACAAGCTCAAGCAGCAGAATGAGCGGGACGCGCTTCTGACGGCCTATGAGGAAGAGAAGCGGCGCAACGATCAGATACGCCACTACGCGCAGGCGATGGGCTTTATCTATCCGCTGGTTATCAACCTCGATTATACGAACGACCACTACTCAATGTTCGAATATGAAAATTTTATCAACAAGACCGCCGCAAAATCGGGCGCGATCGAGGAGCTTGTCCTCGTCGGCGCGTCTACGATACCCGATGCTAAGGTGGCTGAGGAGTTCATAGCGCTGTTTAATAAAGACGCGGCCATTGCGGCGTTCCGCAGCGGAAAGAGAGAGCTGGCTCTAAGGCATCCGCAAAACGGCGATGACGGCAAGGTGCACTATATGGACACGCATATAATCTGCACTGAATGCTCCGATGATAAGATCACCGCCATTTGCATGGCAAAGTGCATCGATGAGGAGGCCGAGCGCGAGAACGCTTTGCGGCAGTCCGCCGATCACGCGGAGGTTGTCAGCGCGCTCGCCACAATCTATAAAACCATTATGGAAGCGGATCTGTCGACTCACGGCTTTAAGATCATTCGGACGGATTCGCCGATGCAGAGCATCGTGGGCGGAAATATTCAGGGCAACTTCGATCAGGTCATGGAAGACGTGCTCAAGTTTTTCATGCATCCGGATGACATCGATAGGATGCGCGAATTTGTCGATCTGTCTACTCTCGCCGACCGCATCGGCAGCGAGAAATCGCTCGTGACGGAATACAGAGCGCCGTACGGCAAGTGGTTCGAATCCAGCTTTATTGTCAAGAAGCGCGATGAGGCCGGGCGCGCTGTAACCGCTATCTACGCCGCAAGGGATATAACCGCCGAAAAGCTGAAAGAGCTGGACTACAGGGAGCAGATCAAAGAGCAGCTGTCGATTTTCAACGCGCTGGCGCGCAATTATAAAAATGTTTTTCTGATAAATACGCAAACCGCCAACGCAAAAATTCTGAAATTGGAGGATGAATTTACCGGACATCGATTCGATGCTGTTGCTAACACCGAGTTTTCCTACGAGGCGCTTTTGTTCGGATGGATTGAGGACGCGGTGCACCCCGATGAACGTGCGGCGGTGAGGCAGGCGTTGAGCATTGCGAATTTGAGGGATGTGTTTGCCTCGCAGAACGAATACACCGGCACCTACCGCAGAATCGCGGGCGAGCAGTTCGTCCATTATCAATATACGGTGCTTCGCGCGCAGGATAAGAATCATCTTATAATAGGCTTCCAAAATGTCGATTCCATCATTCGCGCGCACCTTGAGGAAGAGCAAAAACGGCGCGAGCAGGAGCTTGCGTATCAGGCGCAGCTCAAGGCCGCCGCAGACGAGGCGGAGAGAGCCAATAATACAAAGACCGACTTTCTTCTGCGCATGAGCCATGATATCCGCACCCCGCTGAACGGTATCCGGGGTATGCTGGATATGGCGGATTACTACGGCGACGACCTTGAAAAAGTGAAAGAGTGCCGGCGGAAGGTGCGCGAATCGTCGAACATTTTGCTGGAGCTTATCAACGAGGTGCTGGATATGAGCAAGCTCGAATCCGGCAAGGTGACGCTGGAGCATGTCCCGTTCGACCTTGCGGTCATATCCTCCGAGGTGTTTACGGTCATCGAAAAAATGGCGGAGGAGCAGGACATCGAAATCATCGAGGATTGCAATTTGAAGCATGCGAAGCTTGTCGGCAGTCCGGTGCACTTTAAGCGGCTTCTGCTGAATATTCTCGGCAACGCCATCAAATACAACCGCCCGCACGGCAAGGTCTATGTCAGCTGCCGCGAAGTGTCGTTCGACGGGAAAACCGCCGCGCTTGAAACGGTGGTCCGCGATACCGGCATCGGCATGAGCGAGGAATTCCAAGAGCATCTTTTCGAGCCGTTCCGGCAGGAGGAAAGATCCGCGCGCACGAAATACGGCGGCACGGGGCTGGGATTGTCCATCGCCAAGAGCCTTGCGGAGAAGATGGGCGGCTCGATTACATGCGAGAGCAAAAAGGATGTCGGCACGACGTTTACTATCAACGTGCCGTTTGAGGTGGATTTCTCGGAGCGTATCGACACCGCGCGTGACAGTGACGAGAAAATTTCCATTGCCGGCGAGACGGTGATTCTTGCCGAGGACAACGACATAAACTTTGAGATCGCGCAGTTCATTTTGGGCGAGAACGGCGTCAACGTCATCCCGGCGCGCAACGGCGAGGAGGCTGTGTCCGCGTTTGCCGCGTCAGAGCCGGGCGAAATATCAGCCATCCTAATGGACATTATGATGCCCGTAATGGACGGCTACGAGGCCACACGCCGCATCCGCGCCATGGGCAGAGAAGACGCGGGAACAATCCCCATCATCGCCATGACGGCAAACGCTTTTGCCGAGGACAGAATTGCCTCGAGGAATGCCGGCATGAACGCGCACATCGCCAAGCCCTTGGATGCCAACACAGTAAGCCGCGTCATCGCCGAGCAGGTGAAAGCGGCGAGAGAAAGGAAAACCGGCGTGTAACTCTCCGCGTCTACAACATCGTAATCTCATAATGAATACTAAAGGCTTGCTGTCTGCTTATCGCAGACGGCAAGCCTTTTTCTGTTTGGACAGTATTCTGCTGTCAGGTATCCATTTTTACCACATCATCGGCATTCAGCGCGCTCAGAGCTTCTTCAAGCTCCTTCTTTTCCTTTTTGCGCTCTTTCTGCTTATAGATGAAGTATACCACAACACCTGCCAGAACAAGAAATGCCAGCAGATCCCAGTACCAAGTGCAGAAGAATTTTGTGTGGGAAAGAAGATAACTCATATTACTTTTGCCTCCTTTACAGGGTCACTGTCTGTCCGCTGAGTCAGCCCCGAAGGGCTGATTCAGCTTTTTCTCGAGTTCTTCCTCGAACTCATCATCGCGTTTTTTCTGCTTGTGTCCGTGAATGAGGGCTACGACCGGAATTGCCGCCGCGAAAATCAGCGTAGGGAAGAAGTACGCATGAACGCCTATGGTATTATGCATGAAATCCCAAAATGCCATTTTTACTTGCCTCCTTACTTATTGTCCCCGTTTGTTTTTTTGACTGCGCGTTTTTTCTTTTCGATCTCCAGCTTCTCGGTGAGCTCCTGGATTTCCGCCTGCAGCTTCTTTGCCTTGTCGGTATAAACCCCAAGAACAATCAGAGCCGCGAGCAGGAACAATGTATGCAGCGCGCAATCCTTATGTTCGAGATCGATATCCGCCAACGGGATTTCGTCCTCGGTGATCTCCGTTACAATGATTCTGCCGTGTTCGTCTTCCTCGATGATTACGCCCTTCTCTTTTTCTTCTTCCTTCTTGGGCTCATCCGTCGGAGTAGGATCGTCCGGTTTTGCCGTCGGGAGAGGATCGACTTCCCACGGCGTGTAGGTGTAGACTACCGTGTAGGTCAGATCCTTTGCAGGCATTGTTTCCACATAAACAAATGCTTGGCTGGCTATATGTTCGTTTATTCCGGGGGTATAGATCAAGCAGTTTTCGCCGGGCAGGAGAGTCTTAATTACCGTTTCCGCAGCCTTTGTTCCGTTCTGGTAGACATAGTTTACCGTCAATTTGTAGTACTGTACAACCGGTGTCGGCTCTGTGCTGCCTTCCGCGGTGACGGGGGAGTCGGGATTTGTAGGATCGGCTGCCGTCGCTTTCGCGGTGTTGACGATACCGCTTGAACCGGCATCTTCAGTCTTAACCGTATAGCTTGCCGTATAGGTTACGCTCTCGCCGGCTCTCAAGCTTGGCGCCGTCCATGTATCGCCCGTCAGTTCATCCGTTGTGACAACGTTCGTCAGGTCTACATTGCCCTCGTTCTTGACAACTATCTGATAGGTGATTGTCTCGCCGATGTTGTAGTATCCGCGCTCCGGTGTGGCGCTTGTCACGGTCTTAGTAACGCTCAGCTTCGGATTGGCGTCCTCGGTCTCGGAAGTCTTCTCCGTGGATGTGTCGGTCGGAGTCTTATCTGATCCCGTGCCTGCGGCTGTTGCTGCGTTCGTTACGGAGCCTTTCAAGATGTCAGCCGCCGTCACGGTGTAGGAGGTCGTAAACTCTTTGGCAGCTCCGGGTTCAAGCGAATCAACATTCTCTTTCAAGCCGGTCAAGGGGTCTGCCACGGTGATGTTATTAACCGTCAGGTCGCCGTTATTGGTGAGGGTGATCTTGTAATTGATCGTCTCGCCGAGAGCGAACTTGCCGCCTGCCGGCTGATTTGTAACATCCTTTACGAGGCTCAGGCTTGCGCCCTGTTTCTTAACGGTATCTTCCTTCGTGCCGGGTGTGACACCGGGTGTGTTGCCGCCATTGCCTGTGCCGCTCGCAGTCGCAACGTTCGTTACCTTGCCGGCAAGAACATCGGCTTCTTTCACGGTGTAGGTTGTCGTAAACGCTTCGGATTCCGCTCCGGGCGCCAGCGAATCTATCGTCCAGCTGCCGCCGGTCAATTCGTCCGTTACCGTGATATTTTCAATGGTCACGTTGCCGTCGTTCTTGACAGTGACAGAGTAGGTTATCTGCTCGTTGAGGACATAGGCGCTGCCGTTATTCGGTGTGCTCGTGGTTGTCTTCGTCACGGTCATGTGGGCGTTCGGGTCATCGATTTCAACGGTATCGGTGCCGGTGAAGCTTCCGCCGCCGCTGAAGGACGCGGTCGCTGTGTTCTTGAAGGAGCCTGCCAGAATGTCCGCTTCTGTGACGGTATAGGTAGCTTGCGCTGTTACCGTGGCGCCGGGTTGGACATTGTTGAATACGCTGTTGTCAAGGGTAACGCCGGGCAGCTCCGTAATCGTAATCGTCTTGGCTTCGTCATAAACGTTCGTCACCGCGATGGTGAAGTTGACTGTTTCGCCAAGTCCGTATTCTTTGGCCTCATGGCTCTTTGTGATTACGCCGGAGGTCGGCTCGGTTACCGTCAGTTTGCCGAGGGTCTCGGAGATTGTGTAGTTGTCCGGATTTACTTCGCCCCAGGTGATCTCATAAGTGTTGTCGCTTTCGCCGACATAGGTCTGAGTGCCGGTCGAGGTAACCGTAACGCTGTCGGCGCCGACCATGCCGGAAAATGTAGCAGGACCTGCTGTCAGCGGTGTGCTGTCATAGACCTTATTTGCATCCGGTGTGGTTATCTTCAGCGTCGCCGGGGTGATTTCCAGCGCGCCGTGTTCAATTACGAACTGAACATTCGTGAAGTTCTTGTTCGTGTTCGTGAAGTTCGCAGAAGTCAGATTCATGTCGTACTTGCCGACATCGGTGCCCTTTGCCGTTGCGTCACCGCTGAATGTGAAGTCGTTTGCTGTGTACAGATCGCTGCTGATGGACTTTACAGTGTAGCCCGCCACGCTCTGCTCTGCGCCGGTGTATGTCACTTCGCCGCTGTTCTCGGTTATCGTGACCACTACGCCGTCTTTCTCGTTGACCGTCAGAGTGCCGAGGTTCTCGGAGATTGTATAATTGCTTTCCGTGGCGGTGCCGTCCCAATCCAGAGCATATGTGTTAGTGCTCTTGCCGACATCCGTCTGCTTACCGGTTGTTGTAAACGTTGCGGTCTCGCCGTTTGCAAAGCCTGTGATTGTACCATCTGCTGTTAGCGGTGTGCTGTCATAGCTCTTTTCCGCAGTCGGTGTGTTTATCGTCAGCGTCGCAGGAGTGATCGCTATTGTGCCATCAGCGTATCTGATTCGCAGCTCTTTTGTGACATCTTTCCCTGTTGCGTTCGTGATGGACAATTGGTCGGCCGTTGCCCGGACTGTGCCTTCGCTTACGTTCGTAGCTGTGGCGGTGGATTCCGCGGTCTCGAGCTTGTAACCATCCGGAAGCTCGCTCACTGTGACTGTCGCGCCATGCGGCTTGCCGTCATAGGTGAATGTGCCGCCCGTTGTAGTTACTACGATCTCATCTGCATATTCTTTGACCGTAAGTTTGCCGATTGTCTCTGTCGCGATTGTATAGTTGCTCTGCTTGGCGGTGCCGTCCCAATCAAGAGTGTAAGTGTTGTCGCTGCTGCCGACTTCTGTCTGCGTACCGGTTGTCTTAAACGTTGCGGTCTCACCGTTTACGAGTCCTTCAATCGTGCCTGCCGCTGTCAACGGCTTGCTGTCATAGACCTTGCTCGCAGACTCTGTCGTAATCGTCAGCGGCGCCGGGTTGA
>CAVHIP010000033.1:0-20823 GCA_963636125.1 Oscillospiraceae bacterium
ACGCCGTACGCGCTCATTAAAAGCGCCGCGTCCTCGCCGTCCGTCCCCGCTCTTTGCGGTTCTATGCAAAGCCTCGGCTCCTGCGCCCCGAGCTTGTTCAATCCGCTTTCCGTGCCGCTCCCTCCGTCCTTAAATCGTTCGCTTATAGCCTCCCCTGTGCCGTCCCTTTCATGCCTCCCCTGCAAGGGGAGGTGTCACGCAGTGACGGTGGGGTCTCAATCCTCACTCTTTTCGAGCTGTTCGTCCGCCCATTCCGCCGCGCTTCCGCAGTCCGGGAATACCATCGTCCGACCGTTGACCGTCACCGTGTATGTCCCGTCTTCATTCCGCTTCATTTCCGCTTGACACATCTTCGCTCTCCCTCTCTTGTTTGAAAATTCTGAGCTCACAGCCGCGTTCCTGCCTTATTTCCGGCTCTAAAATGCGCTTCCAGCCTAAACGCTGCTCCACGGCCGTCCAGAATCCCTTTGCCGGTTTGTTTCGGTTGAGGATATATAAAAACACATCCCCGTCCCAGCGTTTCATAAACGCCTTTACAGCCTCAAATCCAAGCCCGCGTTTTCTTGCTTCCGGTACGATATAAAACTCCGCAATATACAGATACGGCTTGTCTTCGCCGACTAACGGAATCTCCGAAAATATAAATCCGCGTATCTTGTTGTTCTCAAGGATGAACTCGGCGTCCCACATCCAAACATCCGCCGCGCTTTCGTCCCATCTTATGGTGTTGTCGTAGGCGCTCAGTTCTTCAACATAATCTTTCGCGAGTTTCAAGAACAGCTCTCTTTTGCCATAACACGGCGAAAATTTAATGCCCATTCCCGCCCCTCGCTTTCCTCTCGGCGTAGGCGATCCGCTTCTGCTCGTTGATTTCGTCCTTGTTGACCTTGTAATTCTCTCGGCGCATTGCGTTGAGCTTATCCTGCCACTTGCTGCCCTCGGCGTTGTTGTAAATCGCCGCGTACTTGTCCGGGTTGTAGCTGCCGTAGCTGCTCTTTTCGTCAAACCGCACCGCGAAAGCGCAGTCGCAGTTGGCGTGTATGTGCGACGCGTGGTTGCCCTTGAGCACCTTTTTCGATGCGTACTGCCAGCCGTTTGACGCGAGCATGATGCAGAAAGCGCATGTGTCGCCGCTGGGTATCCACGCCCATTGCGCGCTGTCTCTTATCGCGTTTTGAATCGTCGTGTCCGCGCCCGCCTGCTTTACAAGCCTTGATACCGTGCTCGCTATCGTCTTTTCGTTGCTGTACTCCGCCGCGCCTGTGACCGCCGCTCTGACTTCTCCGAAGCTCGCCGTTTCCGCCGGTATTGCCGCCGGGACGGAAGCCTTCGCAAGCGCGGCCGTCGCGTCGTACATCTCCGCCGCTATCGCCGCCGAAGCCTCCCCGTACCGTGTCGCCACGCTGTAAGCATATTATATGTATTTGATCGCTTTTTTGACTTGACTGCTTCCTAAGCAAAATCATAGGAAATAGACAAAATTTTCACTAAAAATTTTTTGCGGCAGAACATAAGTAATTTGCATAACGCTTTTCAGAGAAATATTTTTTATGAATTATTTGCGAAAAAATTAGCAAAGTCTGCAAAAAGCTGGACTATTTGACGAAGAAAAAAATTGGTAAATATGACCAAGAACAAAAAACAAAAACGGTGATAAACTGAGATGCGCGAATGTTTTTGCTTGCAGTTTTGTCGGCTTGGCGGTATACTATATTTCAGCAAAAGTAACAATAATTGCATCGGAGTTTTGTGTTTTGGAGCGGTTATGGCTGAAAATTCGCGGTATTGTTCAGGGCGTAGGATTTCGCCCGTTTATTCATAAGCAGGTAAAAAATTGCGGCTTATGCGGCTATATAGAAAATACGTCCTCCGGCGTTGAGATAGAGCTTGAAGGCGAACATGAAGCACTCCGGCGTTTTCTTGACGAACTACCGAACCGCGCGCCGAAGCTTGCCGTTATCGAGAATATCGAGTCTGAATTTTCACGTGAGCTGAAACATTTTAACGGTTTTGAAATACGAAAAAGCAAGCGCGAGGATGAGCGCAATACGCTTGTTTCTCCCGATATAAGCATCTGTGATGATTGTCTCAGGGAAATGCGGGACAAGAATGATCGGCGATATAATTATCCTTTTATAAATTGCACAAATTGCGGCCCGAGGTTTACAATCATTAAGGATGTGCCGTATGACCGGATAAAAACCTCGATGAGCGCTTTTCCTATGTGTCCTGATTGCAGCAGAGAATACGGAGATATCGAAAACCGTCGTTATCATGCTCAGCCGGATTGCTGCGCCGACTGCGGGCCGCAGGTGTATTTTTGCGATGGTGACGGAAATAAAGTTGAGGGAGATGCGATAGAAATTGCCCGTGATATGCTCAAATACGGGAAGATCATATGCATAAAAGGCCTCGGCGGAATGCATCTTGCCTGCCGAGCAGATGGTAATACTGCTAAAGAGCTTCGCCGACGCAAGCAAAGGGATGAGAAACCGTTCGCGGTGATGTGCCGTGACGCGAAGACAGCGGAAAAACTTTGCTTTTTGTCGGACGATGAGAAAAAAATTCTCGAAAGTTTCAGAAGACCGATAGTACTGCTTCAAAAACGCGATAAATCGGTCATGCCGGAAATTAGCGAAAACGGATATATAGGCGTTATGCTGCCGTATACTCCTCTCCATTATCTGTTGTTCGGCGATGATATTGATATTTTGATAATGACCAGCGCAAATCTGTCCGATACGCCTATCATGTATAAAAACAGCGAGGCGACAGAGAAACTTCGCGGAATTGCGGACGGTTTTCTGCTGCATAACCGAGACATCTGCACTCGCTGCGATGATTCGCTCTGCTGGGTGCTTGACGGCAAAGAATACCCGGCGCGCAGGTCAAGAGGCTATGTGCCCTTCCCGATTCGCCTCGACAATGAGACGGAAGAAATTTTGGCATGCGGGGCGGAGCAGAAGGCGAGCTTTGCGCTCAGCAAACGCAACTATGTTTTTCCAAGCCAGCATATAGGCGATTTGAAAAATATAGAGACATTTGAAAATTATTTACAGCAGATAACTCATTTTCAGCATCTTTTCGATATAAAACCCAAGCTCATTGCCTGCGATATGCATCCGGATTATATGTCCTCCTGCTATGCGCGCGAAAGGGCAGAGTGGGAGAATATTCAGCTCATTCAAATCCAGCATCACCATGCGCATATGGCATCCTGTATGGCGGATAACTCGCTCACCGACGATGTTATCGCTCTTATCTGGGACGGTACCGGTTACGGCACCGACGGCACCACATGGGGCGCGGAATGCCTTGTCGGCGGCTATGGCGGTTTCAAACGTCTCGGAAGTATACGACCGATTCCTCTTATCGGAGGTGATCGCGCCGTGAAAGAGAGCTTTCGTGTTGCCTTTTCGCTTTTAAGCGAGAGCGGGTGCAATGTAAGCAATATAGAAAATGCCGAAATACTCTCCGCTGTATTAAAAAGTGGGCTGAACTGTCCGCTCAGCTCCGGAATGGGAAGACTGTTTGACGGTGTCGCGGCAATACTCGGCATAAAAAGCCGCTGTTCATATGAAGGACAGGGCGCGGTTTTGCTTGAAGCAGCCGCCGATAAGAAATGCGCGGATCTGTACCCATATGAGCTTTCGGGCGAGCCTTTGCGCTTTGACTGGCGGGAAATGATCCGCTCCATTGTCTCGGATAACCGTTCGGTCGGAGTAAAAGCCGCGATGTTTATGAATACGCTTGTCGATATGGCTGCGGCTCAGTGCGCATATGCCCGAAGCCAAACCGGACTTAACCGCGTTGTCTTATCCGGAGGCAGCTTTCAGAATATGTATATTATGAATCGCCTCCCGAATCGCCTTAGAGAAGATAATTTTGATGTGTATCATCATTCTCGGGTTTCAACCAACGATGAGGGATTATCCGTTGGGCAAATAATGATTGCCGATTATGCGATGAAAGCGAAGCTTTCGGAGAAATAAAAATGTGTCTTGCCATTCCGTTAAAAATAATAGAGATAAACGGCAACGAAGCTGTGGGTGAGGCGATGGGGATGACGCGCAAAATGCGGGTTGACTTTATCGAAAATCCGCAGATAGGGGAGTATGTCGTCGTCCATGCCGGCTTTGCCATTGAAAGACTGTCTGCAAAGCAGGCTTTGGAAGATCTTGAATCCTGGGAGGAGATCAAAGATGCCGTCGACCACCTCTGATAAGCTGCTCGCGGAGATTGCCGCGCTTGATATAGGCAATATAAAGCTTATGGAGGTCTGCGGAACGCATACAATGGCTATTGCAAAATCCGGACTTAAGAGCGTACTGCCGGGAAATATACGGCTGATCTCAGGTCCGGGCTGCCCTGTCTGCGTCACACCGCCGGAGGTCATTGACGCAGTACTTGAAATTGCGATGCGCCCGAATGTAATAATTGCGACATACGGCGATATGATGCGCGTCCCGGGCAGCGTGAGGGGAGACAGCCTTGCAAAACGCCGCGCATTGGGCGCAAAAACAGAGATTGTTTATTCTCCGGTCGATGCGATTGAGATTGCAAAACGAAATCCGGACAAGGAAGTTGTGTTTCTCGGCGTCGGATTTGAAACCACGGCTCCGGGCACGGCGGCTGCAATATTAACGGCAAAAGCGGAGAGCGTGAAAAACTTCTCCGTCTGGTCAATGCTCAAAACCGTTGAGCCGGCATTGCGCGCGCTGATTGCGGAGGACGAATTTGACATTCAAGGCTTTATATGTCCCGGGCATGTTGCGGCGATACTCGGCGAAAAAGGCTTTGCGTTTCTGCCGGATGAATACAAAATACCCGCTGTGATAGCGCCGTTTGAGCCGGAAGGAATACTTATGTCGGTTTACCGCCTCGCAAAACAGATAGCGGACGGTAAGCCGAAACTTGAAAATGAGTATAAACGTGTTGTAAAGCCCGGCGGAAACCCACTCGCGAAGAAAATGCTTGACGAAGTGTTTGAACTTCGCCCTGATATATGGCGCGGTTTAGGCAAAATAGAAAAAAGCGGTTTTGCGCTTAAAAATTATCTTTCGGAATTTGACGCGAAAAAAAAGTTCGATATTTGTGTATCCGAAGAATCAATTCCCACGGCCTGCCGCTGTGATATGGTAATTACGGGGCGTATCGAACCGTTCGGGTGCCCTATGTTCGGCAGGGCCTGTACGCCGGAAGATCCTCTCGGCCCGTGCATGGTATCCTCGGAAGGCGCGTGCGCCGCGGCTTATAAATATCAGGTGATATGATGGATGAAATAATTACCCTTGACTACGGAAGCGGCGGGAAAAAGACCTCGCGCCTTATCGAAAATCTGATTCTTCCATCGCTCGGCAATCCCGCGCTGAGCGAGCTTAACGACGGCGCCGTTCTGAACGGAAGCGACAGATTGGTTTTTTCAACCGACAGTTTTGTGGTCAACCCCATATTTTTCCCCGGCGGCGATATAGGCAAGCTTTCCGTCTGCGGAACCTTGAACGACGTCTTGATGTGCGGCGGCGTTCCGAAATATCTCAGCTGCGCCTTTATAATCGAGGAAGGCTTTCCCTTGAAGGATTTGGAGAGAGTGATCGCTTCTATACACAGCCAGTGCGATAAAGCGGGCGTGTTTGTCGTCACCGGCGATACAAAGGTTGTGGAAAAAGGCCGCGGAGACAAAATATATATCAATACTTCCGGCATCGGCTTTTTGAAATACCCCGGCTTGTCGCCGAGAAACATAAAAAACGGGGATAAAGTCATTGTTTCCGGCACGGTGGGCGATCACGGAACTGCCGTTATGCTTTCAAGGATAGACATGGAACAGGAAGAGCTGAAGTCCGACTGCGCTGCGCTTAACGATTTGTGCGAAGCCGTTTTGTCGGCAGGCGAAGGAATCAGAGTTATGCGCGATCCAACCCGCGGAGGCGTCGCTACCACGCTCAATGAGTTTATTGAGGGTACGGAATTGGGCATTGAGCTTGACGAGAGTCTCATACCGATTCGCCCGAATGTTCATGCTGCGTGCGATATGCTCGGGCTTGATGCGCTGTATTGCGCCAACGAGGGCAAGCTACTTGCGGTTGTTGCTCCCGAGGCGGAGCAGAAGACGCTTGATGCAATGCATAAAACCGAGGAAGGGAAAAATGCCGCCGTCATCGGAGAAGTCACCGATAGGTATCCGGGGAAGCTCATTATGAACACCGCATTCGGCGGAAAACGCATCCTTCAGAAACTTACCGGCGCGCAGTTGCCGCGGATATGCTGAACCGACGCGGCAAAAATATGTGATTTAAAGCAATAAAATAAATAAGCAAATCATGTGAGGTGAAATGAATGCAGGAGTACAGAAAATTCAACATCGGCAAAGACGAAATAGTACCCATTGCAGAGCGGATGAGGAAAGACGGAAAATATCTTGTAATGATCCATGGCTTCATCAACGCGGACGGTCAGATGGATGTGTCATACGAGTATGCCGTCGAGCCGGCGATTGAATCTTATCACGTTGTCGGCGAAACAAAGCTGCCCGATATCGCGCCCATTTATGATCTGGCGGCCGAATGGCCCGAACGTGAGCTTAATGAATTTTTCGGGCTTGAGTTTGAAGGTCTGGATGTTTCCAAGAGACTGTTCCTGCCGGAAGACTTGCTTGATCCGGAAGGCAGAGGTCAAATTATGGTCACGCCGCTCAAGGAACTGGTTGAGAAAAACATCAAGAAGCAAGGAGGAGAAGAATGAGCTATATCGTTCCTATCGGTCCCTATCATCCTGCGCTGGAAGAGCCTATACACGCCAGCCTTGTTACCGAAGGCGAAATTATCAAGGATGCGGAAGTTTTCATAGGATACAACCATCGCGGCATAGAAAAGCTTGTCACCGAGCGCAATGTCATTCAGACTCTTGTTTTGGTTGAGAGAGTGTGCGGCATCTGCTCTCATTCGCACGCTCTTACATACGCGATGACTATTGAAAAAATTAACGGGATAGAAGTTCCCAAGAGAGGGGATTATATCCGCGTTATTACCGCCGAGCTTGAGAGGCTTCATTCGCATTTTCTGTGGCTTGGCATTGCCTGCCATATAATCGGGCATGACAGCATGTTTATGCATATCTGGGATGTGCGCGAAGTAATTATGGATTTGCTGGAGAAACTCTCGGGCAACCGCGTCAATTATTCCATGGTCACCATAGGCGGAGCAAGACGCGATATTGACGAGGATCTCAAGCGTGAGATTCTTAAGGGCATCAATTCTCTCAAAAAGCCTTTAGACAGAATTGTGGAAATATGCCTCAACGACAAGACCATCGCTCTTCGCACCAAAGGTGTCGGCGTTATGCCTACTGCGGACGCGATACGTATGGGAGCCGTAGGGCCGCATGCGAGAGCTTCCGGCGTGAAGATTGACGTTCGCAAGGATGCTCCGTACTGCTCATATGAAGACTTTGATTTTGATGTTCCGGTATGTGACAGCTGCGATGTGTTTGCCCGTGTCGTTGTGCGCGCGCTTGAGTGCTATGAGTCTGTCAAGATTATAGAGCAGGCTCTTGAAAAACTGCCCGACGGGCCCATAAACCTCGGCAACAAACTTCCGAAAATTCAAGCCGGTCAGGCCATTTCGCGTCATGAGGCTCCGCGCGGTCAGCTTACGTACCTTGTAGTCGGCGACGGCGGCATGAACAACCACCGCGTCAGCATTCATGTGCCCAGCTTTAAGAACACACCTACTGTTCCCTTTATGCTTAAAGGCAACGCGGTGGCCGACGCGGGGCTTATCATCGCAAGTATTGACCCGTGCTTCAGCTGCCTTGACAGATAAATCATGCATGAAATGGCGATAACCCGCAGTATCATAGAGATAGTCGAATCCGAGGCCGAAAAAGAAAAATTCCGTCGTGTGCTTGAAATTTCTCTTTGCGTCGGAGAGTATTCGGGCCTTGTCCCTCAATGCATCGAGGCGTTTTTTCCCATTGCGGCCGCAGGCAGCAAAGCCGAGGGCGCGGCGCTTTCGATAAAGGTCGTCAAAGCGAAATTCAAATGCCTTGACTGCGGTTATGAGGGAGATGCCGATAGGGCGAATTATTGCTGCAGAAGCTGTGGCGGCACAGCGCTTAAAATGACTGCGGGCAGGGAATTTTACGTAGAAAATCTTAAAGTAGAGTAAAGGCAGCGCCGCATAATACGCTTGCGGTATTGCCTGAAAAATATTGACAGGAAGGAGAGGTTTTCTCTTGCAAAAAACGAGATTTCCCGCTGTAATAAGCACCTTCATCGTCTGTTTCGGCTTCTGGGTGCTGCTCACATGGCCGTTCGGCGCCAACGGAGTTGCTGTTCA
Source organism: Oscillospiraceae bacterium (assembly GCA_963636125.1). Classification (GTDB taxonomy): domain Bacteria; phylum Bacillota; class Clostridia; order Oscillospirales; family Oscillospiraceae; genus Limivicinus. The sequence goes on from CAVHIP010000033.1 coordinate 8,340, forward strand.
GGAGCTGATAGTCGGTGGGGTGGTGAGCCTTGCGGTGGCTCTTTTTTCAGCCAGGTTTTATATCCATGAAAACGCATTCTGGTTTTTCAATCCCGCGAGGCTTTTCTCTCTGCTTTTCTACTCGCTCGTGACATTTATGGGTGAGCTTATAAAAGCAAATTGGGATATGGCAAAGCGTTGCCTCGGCGGCTGCAAAAATGTCAATCCGGGCATCGTCAAGGTTCCGGTTGATCTGAAAAGCGAGTATGGTCAGGCTATGCTTGCAAATTCTATCACCCTTACCCCCGGCACCATCACCATGGATATTACCGAGGAGAACGGACAGACTTATTACTATATACATTGGATAGATGTGACCGCTCCAAGCGGCAAAGAAGCCGGCGATGCCATAAAAGGCACGCTGGAAAAAGGCGTGGGGAGGGTTTTTAAATGACAATCGAACTGCTCATATTCGGAATTCTTTTCGGCCTTCTTGCCGTGTTGTGCCTTGTGCGCCTCGCAAAAGGCCCCACTCCGGCCGACAGAATGGTCGCGGCCGACAGCGCGGATGCGCTGCTGTGCTGCGCGATGGTGCTGTTTGCCCTCTTCTCCGGCCGCGGTATATATCTTGACATCTCTCTTATCAGCGCAATGATGGGCATTGTCGACACCATGCTTGTCGGGCGTTATCTCGAAGGGAGGAAGGTTAAATGATACTCAGAATAGCGATAGATATCCTTATCGCGATCGGACTTTTCTTCGCCTTTGCCGGAACGAAGGGCATCTTAAAAATGCCCGATACTTTCTGCCGTATGCAGGCATCCACATGTATACCTACTCTCGGCGTACTCTGCACCATGCTCGGCGCTCTCCTGTATGCGATTTTTATTATGCACTCTGCCGGTACGGCGGTGAAGATCGCGCTTGTTGCAATCCTTATTTTCGTCACAAACCCCGTAGGCGCTCACGCTATCGCAAAAGGCGCGTATAAGGCGGGTATCAGACCGGAAAAAGAAATGACTGTTGATGATTACGGGAGGGATTTCAATGAGTAATATTGTTATTATCCTGAACGTATTGGTTGTGCTCGGTATGGTCGTCACCGCGATTCTTGCCTCCAATACCGAGAACCTGCTTTCCTCGGTTATCTGCCTCGGCGCAACCGGACTTTTTGCCGCCGCGGAATTTCTCATTCTTCATGCGCCCGATGTCGCTATTTCGGAAGCTGCCGTTGGCGCTGCGCTTACCCCCGTGGTATTTATCGTTACCCTTAAAAAGATAAAAGGGGGCGGCGATAAATGAAAAAGTTTCTCACATGGGTCAGCCTCGCGATATTCCTTTTCGCGGGCGTCTACGCAAGCGTGACTATGGCGGCAATGCCACGCACCTATGACGGAAGAGACGCCGCCGTCTCTGTTTATGAGCTGCAGCAGAATCCCGACAGCTACGATGACAGCTCCGCCACCGGCGCGGCCGACGCGACTATTCAGCAGAATCTCGCCAAAACTCACGCCGTTAACGATGTCACATCCATTGTTTTTGACTTCCGCGGCTACGATACCATGGGCGAGTCGTTTATCCTTATCACCGCTGTTGCGGGATCAATAGTTATCCTCTCAAACGGCAAGAAAAAAGCAAAGAAGGAGGACGACAAAGATGGAAAATAAAGACATCAAGGTCAAGGGAGACGTCATTGTCAAGTGTGGCACGGATGTTATAATTCCTTTTATTTTCGTATATATGTTCTATGTCATCCTTCATGGCCATCTTTCACCCGGCGGCGGTTTCCAGGGCGGTGTGCTTATGGTTGCCGCGATAGCGTTTATCTATATGGGCTACGGCTATGAAGGCACCGCAAAATGCATCCATCGCGGTTTCCTGCATAAATTTGAAGGCTTTGCGTCCATCGCGTATATTTTCTTTGCAATGCTCGGCGTTCTCGGCGGCTCGTACTTCTGCGAAAATATTCTCTTCAATGATGGCAATATCGGCGAACTGTATTCAACCGGAACGATATTCTATATGAATGCGACCGTCGGTGCGAAAGTTCTTGCGGGCGTCGGCGTTCTGGGTCTCACTATGCTCGGTCTGCTTGCTGTCGGCGACGATGAGAAAGAATGAGGTGAATGATATGATACTGTTTAACTATATAGCGTCTTTCTTCCTCATTACCCTCGGCTTTTATACCATTATTACAAAATACAATCTTGTTAAGACGGTTATCGGCCTCTCGATTACGGACTACGGCGTGAACCTGCTGATAATTTCCATTGGTTACAATCCCGGAGGCACAGCTCCTATCTTCACCGCAGGCGAGCTTACCGCGGCGAGTTATTTTGTAGATCCCATACCTCAGGCTCTGACGCTTACCAGTATAGTTATCGGTGCCTGTGTTACCGCGATGAGCCTTTCGCTGGTTATGAAGCTTCACGATTCCTATGGAACTCTTGATACCAGAGAGATAAGGAGGCTGAGAGGATGAGTTTTTTTGACTACCATCATTTTCCGATCTACTCCGTAATGGTTCTCTTTCTCGGCGCATTCCTTATAGTCATGTTCGGCAAGAACAAAGCGATGAGAAACATAATCGCATTTTTGGCTGTTTCCGCTTCTCTTGCGTGCATGGTGGCTCTTATTAAGCCCGTTATGTCGGACGGTGAGATAATTTCCTATTGGATGGGCAACCGCGTTCCGGCAGGCGGCTATGCGATCGGTATTGCGCTTGAGGTCGATGCGCTGAGCCTGTTTTTCGGCCTTCTCATCGCAACCGCGGTTTTCGTCTCCGGCGTATATTCGCTGCAATACATGGATAGAGACGAAAACGTATCTCAGTATTACACGCTCTTCCTTATGCTTGCCGGCGGAGTTATGGGTCTTGTGCTATCGGGCGATATTTTCAATATGTTTATCATGGTTGAAATCCTCACCTTTGCGGCCGTCGCGCTCACTGCTTTCCGCAACAAAGCGCACGGCGCGCTTGAGGCCGCGTTCAAGTATCTCATTGTCGGCTGCATGGGCTCTACTTGTATCCTTACCGGCACGATAATGCTCTACGCTCAGGCGCACACCTTGAATTTCGCGCAGCTTTCCGCCCTTATTCCGGGGAATATGAACAACGCCACGAAGCTTGCGTTTGCTCTGCTGTTCGTAGGCTTCTCCACAAAGGCTTTTATCGTTCCTTTCCATCCGTTGGCGGCGGATGCGCACGGCGCAGCGCCTGCATCCATATCCGTTTTGATTTCCGGCGTCCTTACAAAATCCGGTATCTACGGTATAATAAGACTTACATACTTCCTCTTCCAGACCATGGGTCTTGGTTCCTTCCGATTCCTGCTTGTCTTTATCGGAAGCGTCAGCATGTTCGTGTGCGTCACGATGGCCCTTGCCCAGCATGACTTTAAGCGCCTGCTCGCGTTCCACTCCATCTCGCAGATTGGCTATGTCCTCACTGCTGTCGGGCTTTGCACGGGACTGGGCATATCCGCCGGACTTTACCATGCGATGAACCACACCCTCTTCAAAGGCCTGCTGTTCCTTGCCGCCGGCGCCGTTCTCCATGAGACGGGGACCACAAATCTCGATGAACTTGGCGGTCTTTCAAAGAAAATGCCTTGGACAACCGGGCTGTTTCTCATAGGCGCATTTTCCATCAGCGGCCTGCCTCCGTTCAACGGCTTTACTTCCAAATGGATGATTTATCAGGCCATTTATCAAAAAGCCTCCGATACGGGCAATATCGGCTATCTTCTTGTCCTTGTTATCGCGCTTGTCACATCTGTGCTCACTCTTGCCTCCTTTATCAAGGTCACACAGTCCGTCTTCTTCGGGAGACTTCCGGCAAGCTGCGAGAATGTCAAAGAGGTCAAACCCGGCATGATTATCGCAATGTGCATTTTCGCCGCTCTTTGCGTCCTTACCGGTCTGTTTCCGGACTTTGTCACCAAAAACTTTACGGAGCCCGCCGCGCGCGCCGTGTTTGATGTAACGCGTTATATCGACACCATGATGGGCACGGGCTATGCCGCCGCGACAATGGGCGAGAATCTCCCCACCGTCGCAACGGTCAGCTTCAACGCTCTCGGGTATTGGGCGCCGGTTCAGTGGCTGCTTATCCTCTGCATCGGTCTGCTTGCTGTTACCATTGTCGCCGTCTGCGGCAAGTATGACAGCGTCAGCGAGCCTAAGCCCGAATGCTCCGACACCAAGTATGAGCTATTCTGGGGCGGCGAGCCGAGCGAATTTTCTCAGGTTGGCGGCGGAGACCTCTTCTGGGGCTTCAAGCACAATTGGCGTCACTATTTTGACTTTATGCATAACCTGCACAGCGGCGTTGTGAACGATTACTCTCTGTGGGCGGTCGTTGCCCTTGCTCTTGCCGCCGTGTTCATCACGATAGCGCTTTAAGGAGGTGGGAGGTATGGAATTGGTTAAAACAGCTCTTGAATATCTCGGCTATATCCTCATTTTTCCCGGTTTCCTTTTCTGCATGATGACAGGGCTTCTCCTCACCGGTATTGACCGCAAAATCGTCGCTAAGATGCAGAAGCGGGTCGGGCCGCCTATTCTCCAGCCGTTCTATGATTTCTTCAAGCTCTGCGGCAAGGAGACCATTATACCGGCGGCCGCGTCTAAGACGACATTCCTTTTGGCGCCTCTTGTGGGACTTGCGTCGCTTGTAATATTGCAGATGTTTATCCCCATTCACGGCTGGTCCGCTTTTGCCGGCATGGCCGATATCATCGTCATCCTCTATCTGCTTCTCATCCCCGCAATGGCTGCCATGATGGGCGGCGCGGCCTCCGGCTCTCCCTACGCCGGCATCGGCTTGAGCCGTGAGATGGTAACGGTTATCTCCTGCGAGCTTCCCTTGGTGCTTGTACTTCTTGCCGTCGGTAAGGTTGCCGGAGGGGACTCTGTTACGTTTTCTTTCTCGCAGATTTCAAATTACCAGCTCGCAAACGGAAGTCTCATTCTTCATCCGAGCATGATTCCCGCGGCGATAGCCTTCCTCATGATAATCCCCGGCGAAACCGGCAATCATCCGTTCGATACCGCCGAGGCAGAGACGGAAATATGCGAAGGCCTTCTCGTCGAGTACAGCGGAGCGCCGCTTGCCGTGTATAAGCTCAGCAACAGCATCAAGCTCCTCACGCTTACAAGCCTGTTTACGGCTCTGTTTTTGGGCGGCATAGGCACGGGCATAGTTCTTGTCGACGTTCTCATTATGTTTGCGATTTCTGTTGTGATTACCGTTATCACCGTTTCTCTTGTCCACGCCATCACGGCGCGCCTCAAGATAGAGCAGGTGTTTAAGTATTATTGGACCGTGGTTTCCGGCCTTGCGCTTATAAGCGTCGTGCTGGCATGGTACGGTTTGTAAGGAGGGGCGAAAATGTTTAAGAAACTGATTGCAGAAAGCGCCGCGAAATCCCCATGGCTGTTCCACATTAACGCCGGCTCCTGCAACGGATGCGATATAGAGCTCGTTTCCGTTCTCACTCCGCGCTATGATGTCGAACGTCTCGGCTTCAAGCTCACCGGCTCTCCGCGGCACGCCGATATCGTGGTTGTTACGGGCCCCTGCACCAAGCAGTCTCTGCCGAGAGTTCTGAGAGCTATCTCGCAGGTTCCGGAACCTAAGTGCATTGTCACCATGGGCTCCTGTCCGCAGTCCGGAAACGTCTTCAAAGGCAGCTATTCCGTGTGCGCCCCGCTTAATCAATATGTGCACGTTGATGTTGACGTGGCTGGTTGCACGCCGAAGCCGGAGGCTGTCATTGAGGGCCTTGCTCTTGCAACTCAAATTCTCAAGGAAAAGAGGGCACAGAAATAATGGATCTTCCTTTCATTAAAGAAGCGATCTCCCAGTTTTTCAGCAAAACGAGTTGCGAAATGTACCCTGCTGTTCCTAAAGAGGCGGCGCCGAATTACAGAGGCCGCATCAAGTATGACGCTTCCAAGTGCATCGGTTGCGGTATGTGCCAGCGCGTATGCGCGGGCGGAGCGATCACGATAGACAAACAAGAGGTTGAGGAAGGCACCAAGATCACTCTCTCCTTCAATCTCGGCTCATGCACCTTCTGCGGCCATTGCGCGGGCTTCTGCGCGTCAAAGGCAATTGAACTGACCGGCGATTATCATATGATAGCGACCAAAGAAGAAGATCTCATCGTCACCGGAACTCACATTAAGCCCAAGCCCGTGAAAAAAACCGCCCCCGCCCCTGCGGCGGCTCCAAAGACCGAAGAGCCCTCCGCAAACGCTGTTGCTCCGAGAGATGACGGAAAGCCCGTTCAAGATCCGGAAAAATGCGTTTACTGCACCATCTGCGCCAAAAAATGCCCGCAGGGCGCTCTTGAAGTAGATCGCGCCAACAAGGTGTGGAAATGCAATTATGATGATTGCGTCGCCTGCGGCACCTGCGCCGCCGTCTGCCCCAAAAAAGCGCTGACCTGCTGAAACATACTCTCGCTTCACAAGAATCAAAGGCAGCATGCCGACATCGACATGCTGCCTTTTGCAATATCTACACACCTCGTCGTTGAATTTCGCCATAAGGCATGTTATTATTTCATTGCCACGGAATTTGCGCCGCTGTACGATTACGCGGCGATTACCGAAAATCTTAATTCGCAGGAGAACTGCTTTGAAAAAACTTCTTGTATTCTTATCTCTTGCCACTGCCGTGTATATTGTGAGCGGCTGCTGCCTTGTCCATGACCGGACCGAGCCGAGCTGCACAGAAGCTTCGCAATGTACTAAATGCGGCAAAACTCGGGGCGAAGCGCTTGGGCATGACTGGCAGGCGGATGCCGGCATTCTTATCTGCTCTCGCTGCGGCGCGGTGGATGACAGCGAAGAGCGCGCCTACCTCGGAATTACGGACGAATCAGACACCGCCGAACAGGTCACGGATACGGAAACAGAAACGGATACGGCGCGGATTACAACCGCCGAGGCGGATTTTGAGAAATACGGCATAACGACCGACATGGCGTATAATGAACTTCAGACATTTACCACGCGCACAAGGGATATGCCGGCGCTCTCTACCGAAGGCGAGCTTGCCGTTACCGATTTCGGCGTACTGCCGACAGACAGCGCCCATCCCTCGAGGGACGGTTACGGCTGGCGGTATGTTATCATGCAGGCTACATTTTATGATGACAACGCCCGCAAGAACGGCGTGAAGGTCATGGCGCTGTGCGAGGATTATTATAACATTGCTCTGCGCGGCGCGACCCAGAGACTTGATGCCGACGGTTATACCGCGTATACGGTGCTCGTAAACGGGGAAGAGATGGAGTGTCGGTATAAGCGCACCGGAACATGGAGCGATTGGTACACCGACGACACCGGCAGACGGGAAATTTTGTACAGCTGCCTGTGGGAAATCGAAATCCCCGACGGATACGACGGTACGGTTGTCGGATTGTACTCTTCCGCCGTTGACTGGCCGGAAGGGGAGTATATCAACGAGGTGTACTCGCCTGAGACGTTCAAGCTTTTCAGAATAAGCTGATACTTAAAAAACAAGGCAGAACCGCGCGATAATCCTGCGGCTCTGCCTTACTGATTTCCTTATTTTTTCGGGAATTCCAAAATTATGCACTCAAACGGCCGAAGCTCGTAGCTCAGCGTATAATCGCGCCCGTCGCATTCCCGATGCTCTGTAGTAAGCGGGGGGATCTCCGCGACGCTGCCCGGAATGGTGTCATATGTGCTGAATACGCGCTTATAGTAGCCCTCAATCGGCGCGCCGACGCAATAGTCATTGTACTGCATGGGGGAGAATGAGCATACAACCAGCAGCGCATCCTTGTAATTCCAAGGGTTTTTGCGGATGAAGCTTATAATATTCCTGTCGCTGTCACAGCTGTTTATCCATTCAAACGTTGCCGGATTTTTTGAGTCTGTGTAGAGGCACGAATGTGATCTGTAAACCGAGAGCAGTTTCCGCATACAGTCCATGACATCGCGATGCCCTACGCTGTCGACAAGCTCCCAGCCGATCTGCCGCTTCTCGTCCCACTCTTTGTCATCGCCGAAATCCTGCCCCATGAATATGAGCTTTTTGCCGGGATGCGTGAACTGATATGCGTAAAGCGCTTTGATTGTGGCAAACTGATCCTTAAGTCCGCACGGCGGCTTAAACAGCATGGGCTTTTTGAGATGCACGACCTCGTCATGGCTGAGCACGAGAATAAAGTTTTCGGTGAATGCGTAATCCGGCGAGTGTGTGAGCCTGCTGTGATCCCAATGCCTGAATATGGAATCCGTGCCGATATATTTGAGCGTGTCGTTCATCCAGCCCATGTTCCACTTGAAGTTAAACCCGATGCCGCCTTTTTCAACAGGCTCCGTGACACCCTGCATTATGGAGGAATCCTCCGCTATTATAAACGCGCCGTATCTGCGCACAGCTTTGTTGAGCTGGCGCAGGAAAGCGATGCTTTCAAGATTATCCGTGCCGCCGAATTTGTTGAGCCGCCATTGAGAACGCCCGAAGTTTGTACTGAACATGGATGCCACCGCGTCCACGCGCAGCGCGTCAATATGAAACTCACGCAGCCAGTACATTGCGCTTGAGATGAGAAAGCTCCTCACCTCGTTTTTTGAGTGGTCAAACGCCATTGTTCCCCATTCGGGATACTCCGCGAGCAGGGGATCGGCCGATTCATAGAGCGCCGAGCCGTCAAAGCGCGCCAAAGCGAAGCTGTCCTTCGGAAAGTGCGCCGGGACCCAATCCAGAATTACCCCTATGCCGCATTGATGCATTTTGTCCACAAAATATCTGAAGTCGTTTGGGCAGCCGTACCGGCTTGTGGGTGCAAAAAAGCCCGTCACCTGATATCCCCAGGAGCCGTCGAACGGATGCTCGCATATTCCGATAAGCTCAACGTGCGTATAGCCCATATAGGTGACATATTCCGCAACCTGATCCGCAAGAGCGCGGTAATTGAGGAACCCATCCTCATTGAGCGAATAGTCCTTCTTCCATGAGCCCAAATGTAGCTCGTATATCGCCATCGGCTTTGAAACAGCCGCTTCGCCCGCATGCCTGTCCCATGTCGAATCGCCCCACTCATAGCCGCTGAGCGGGCATACTATAGAGCAATTTGCCGGGCGCACCTCGCTGTAAAATGCGTACGGATCGCTTTTCCAGCGCTTTACGCCGTCGCTGCCCTTTATAAGAAAGCGATACAGCTCGCCCGCGCGCATATGCGGCACGAACAGCTCCCACACGCCGTCATCCGCGCGAGTCATTTTTCCCTTTTCGCCGGTCCAGTCGGTTTTGCCCGTCAACACGGAGCAGGAGCGGGCATTCGGAGCCCAGAGAGTAAAGCGCACGCCGCTGACGCCGTTTTCGCGGCTGATATGAGCGCCCATGTATTTATATGCGCTGTAATCCGTGCCGGAATGGAACTTGTCCCGTTCATATGCCATGTATCCGTTCCTCCTCATTACTCTAAATGCTGTCGTTCATCTGAGAACATTATACCACGCCTGTTTGACTTGTAAAAGCTCAATGTGCTAAAATAATAAAAAAGAAATTCTTGGGGAGCGGAAAATGAAAACTCTTATTGAACTTTATGACGAAAGACCGCTTGAAAATGTCTTAAGCACGGAAATGTTCAAGCCCGAGCGCACGATTTTCATCTGCGATGAAGAGAAGGCGGAGAGCAGCGCCCAGCGTAAGCTGAAGGATTATTTCAGACACCGCGGCATAGATACGGAGCTCGTTTTTGTGACCGCGAAGCACTATTCCGCAAGCTCCGTGCTCAAGACTCTGCGCAGCGTAACCGACATGTATCCCGACTGCGCCATTGACATCACCGGCGGCACCGATGACGAGCTTTTCGCCTCAGGCTTGCTCTGCGCCGAAAAAGATATACCTGTTTTTACCTATTCAATCAATCGCAACAGCTTTTACAGCATCCGAAAAGCTCCGTTTCCCGATGCGATGAAATGCACCATTGAATATAAGGCGGAGGATTTTTTCCGCATGGCCGGCGGCTCAATGCGATCCGGCAGAGTTGACAATGCCATCTTAAAAAATTACTTTGATATAATTGACCCGTTTTTTGATATTTTCATGAAAAACCGCAGAAAATGGGGCGATATTGTTTCATATATCCAGCGCGTTTCTCAGACTCCGAAGGAACAGCCAGTCCGGCTGATTGTAAAAGGCGATTATAACGTCAAGGGCGACAGGGGCCGGCGATTGATTGCACCCGAAGCGACCTTGAGAGAGCTGGAAGAAATCGGCATGATAAAAGATCTTGCCATTGTCCCGGATACTTCGGTAAGCTTTGCCTTTAAGGATGAACAAATAAGAAAATGGCTCCGCGATGTGGGAAGCGTACTTGAGATATATATGTATAAAATGCTCGTTGACAGCGGCCTGTTTAATGATGTCCACACCAGCGTCGTTGTCGATTGGGAAAAGAATGTCAACCGCGACAGCGTTACCAACGAAATAGACGTTATGGCTGTTCGCGGCGTGATACCCGTATTTATTAGCTGCAAAACCTGCGCTGTCGGCACCGAGGCGCTCAATGAGCTTGCCATACTGCGCGACCGTTTCGGCGGCAAAGGCGCGCGCGCCGCGATCGTCACGTCCGAGCGTGGGACAGCCGTCATGAGAAACCGCGCCAGGGAGCTGGACATTGCCGTTTTCGAGCAGCAGGATCTTATCTCCGGCGGCTGGAAAGAAAAGCTTTCGGCGCTGATGAAAAGATGAGAAAAACACCCGCATGAGAGCCGACTGAAACATGCATTCATCTCTGTTTCTTTTTTAACAGACAAAAAGTTGTGATTATCATAACAATATTGATATTTTGTTAACTTTTCTTGCAATTTGGTTGGAAGGGGTATATTATATGCTCAAGAGCTGAAAATTATAAAGAAAGGATGCCTGCCTTAAATAGGCAGCGGATACATAATATGAAAACCAATTATGAACATATGATTACTCTCGGAATCAATGAGCTTGCTTCTTTCCTTGCAAAGGCGTTCGATCTCAATATTGTTGATGTTGCCAAATGGCTGTGCGCGCCCGCTGATTGATTAGTTAGCGTAATAAATAAAATATAATTTACGGAGGCTTTTGTCTCCGTTTTTTTATTGCCGTCCTGCCGCTTGATCTATAATTTCTGTGTTGTTTTTTCCCTTTACGTGATATAATATCCTTGACGTATATAAGCGAGGTTTTCGAATGAACGATACGAAAGAGCAGATTCTCAACTCCGCGCTTGCCCTTTTTGCGCAAGACGGCTACGAAGCGGTATCGGTGAGCGATATTGCCGGCCGGCTCGGCATGACCAAGGGCGCCTTGTATAAGCACTATAAAAATAAACAGGATATCTTTGATTCTATCCTCGCCAAAATGGATGGGATATATTCAAAGGCATCCTCATCGTGGGCAAATTGCGGCGATGAATATTCCGCCTCCGATATTTCCCCCGCGCTTAAATCCGCGCTCGGCTGGTGCGTATCCTGCTTTTTGTTCTGGACCGAGGATGAATTTGCCGCATCATTCAGAAAATTGCTTATCTTGGAGCAATACCGCGGCGCCGAGCAGGGGAGACTGCACTGCCGCTATCTCGTCTCTACGCCGGTTGAGTCTCTTACCGGTCTTATAAGATCTTTTCACGTAAGCGGCGCCACCGAAAAGGCTTTTTCCCTTTATTCCGCGATTTATCTTGCCTTTTCCGTATATGACAGCGCCGACGATAAGCTGTGCACGTCCTTTATTCTCAAAGAGAGCATTGAGCGCATGTGCTTTGATGTTCTGCGCGCTATTTAATATATTTACACAGGGATTTTTATGAAAGAATTTACCGTAAACGCAAACGACGCAGGCCAGAGGTTTGACAGATTCATCGGCAAAACCGTCCCTCTTCTGCCGGACTCGTTGCTCCAAAAGTATATCCGCCTCAAGCGCATCAAGCTCAACGGAAAGGGCGCGAAGCGTGACACGCGGCTCTCAAAAGGCGATGTCGTCCAAATGTATATAAACGATGAGTTTTTTGAAAAACCCAAAGAGGAAAACTCATATCTCAAGGTCGGCAAACCGAGGCTTACAATCGTTTATGAGGACGAAAATATTCTTTTGGCGGATAAAAAGCCCGGCGTCCTCTGCCACAGCGCAGGCGTTTGGGATTATAACACCCTTATCGCGAATATTCAGGCTTACCTTGCGCAAAACGGCGAATGGCGGCCGAAGGAGGAAAATTCCTTCGCCCCCGCCTTGTGCAACCGGATCGACAGGAATACCGGCGGCATTGTGATCGCCGCGAAAAATGCCGAGGCTCTCCGCATCCTCAACGAGAAGATCAAGGACCGGGAAATAGAAAAATATTATCTCTGCGCCGTCAACGGCAGACCGAAACCACCCGAGGGCAGACTTGAAAATTTTCTCTTCAAGGATGCCGCTAAAAATCAGGTGTATATAAAAAACAAAGCCGAGCCCGGCTGCCGCACCGCGATCACCGAGTATAGG
>CAVHIP010000034.1:0-20748 GCA_963636125.1 Oscillospiraceae bacterium
CGGCGGCTATTAAAACATTTAATTGCCATTAAATGTTTTAATCAGTTTTCAGTATTAAAAGTAAATGTTTTTATTTTTCCAGCATAGCGCTGACTGCCATCATAATCCCCAATTTTCCGGATTCAAAGGTAAGCCCGCCCTGTACATAGACGGTATACGGCTCTCTAATGGGTCCGTCCGCCGAAAGCTCAATGGAAGAGCCTTGAATAAATGAGCCCGCCGCCATGATAACGGGGCAATCATATCCGGGCATCGGCCATGGCTCCGGTGTAACGAAGGAATCAACAGGCGCGCCGGATTGAATTCCAAGGCAAAACTTTTTCATTCTCTCAGGTGAGCCAAGCTTTACCATCTGAATGATATCAGACCGTTCCGCATCAAACGCAGGCGAGCTTTCTATTCCAAGCTCATTCATCATTGCCGCGCAGAATGCCGCCGTTTTAAGGGCTTGGGCAACAGTATGAGGCGCAACAAACATGCCTTGAAAAAGCAACCGATTATTTCCGAGTGTGGAGCCGCATTCTCCGCCTATTCCCGGAGTAGTCAACCTCATTGCCGCGCGCTCAACAAGCTCTGCTTTTCCGGCAATATACCCGCCGGTCGGTGCAATACCGCCGCCCGGGTTTTTTATGAGGGAACCGGCAATTATATCCGCTCCTACCTGTGTAGGTTCTATTACCTCGGTGAACTCTCCGTAACAGTTATCGACCATTATATTGGCATTTGGGTTAACTTTATGTACTATATCGCAGATTTTACCGATTTCACTTATTGACAGTGCTTTTCTGTCCTCATAGCCTCGTGAGCGTTGTATCATTACAGCCGCGACTCTTTTGTCAGATGCGGTTTTTTCTATTTTTTCATAATCGGGCTCTCCGTTGTCCGCAAGCGCTACTTCAGCGTAATTTATTCCGTAGAATTTAAGCGAACCATGGCAGTTGCCTGAAATGCCAATCGCACTTCTTAAAGTATCGTATGGAGTCCCGGTGACGGAAAGAATAACGTCTCCGGGTTTTACCGTGGCAAACATTGCCGCAGTAAGAGCGTGCGTACCGTTTACAAAATTGATTCTGACAAGCGCAGCTTCCGCACCGAATATTTTGGCATATATCTTATCAAGTACTTCCCTGCCGAGATCATCATAGCCGTATCCCGTTGTTCCGGCAAAACAGCTTTCGGATACTTTGTGTTCCTGAAAAGCCTCCATTACCTTTTTTGTGTTTTGCATCGCAACATCGTCGATTTTATCAAAAACAGGATAAAGCTTTTTCATTGCCCTTTCCGCAAGCATATAAACTTCAGGTTTAATTTCCGATATCTTCATTAATCAAGCTCCATAATTAATTTCTTAAAATACTTTCCTCTTTCTTCGAAGTTCTTAAAGCGATCAAAAGCGGCGCATGCCGGAGAGAAAAGAACAACATCACCGTCTTCGGCCGACCCGGCAGCGGCAAGAACAGCCTCCGTAAAGTCATCGATTTTAATTGCCTCAATCTTGTTATCTCCATAGAATTCGGAGGAGAAGATCGCCGATTCTATCTTATCCGCAGTTGCACCCGTCAAGAAGACCCTTTTCGCCATGCGGCAAAGGTCATCGCCGAGACCATCAAACGGAATGTGCTTATCATATCCTCCGGCAATCACAATGGGTTTTATCTTCATTGCCCGAAGTCCCGCAGCTGTCCTGCTTGGACTTGTGCCAATTGAATCATTTATATAAGTCACGCCCTTGTGAACACGCACAAGCTCAAGGCGATGCTCTACTCCAGAAAAACTCCCCGCAACATAACGGCAGTCCTCATCGCTGACAAGCCCTTCGGTTGCGGTAAAAGCAGCGAGATAGTTAAGCACATTATGCTCACCCGGCAGTAAAATATCGTCGGCGCTAAACAATTCTTTTATTTCACCGTCGATGGCTCGATATATCGTTCCGTCTTTACAAAAACAGCCATGTTCAACATCTGATTTATCGGAAAAATAAGAAATACAGCTGTGAGCAGAAGCGGCATAATAAGCAGAATGCAGATCGTCAGAATTTAAGACAAGCTTGTCATGTTCATCCTGCATCATAAAAATACAGCGTTTTGCATCTATATAGTCCTGATAATCCTTATGCTTGTCAAGATGATTCGGAGAAATATTGGTGATTACGGCTATATTGGGTTTGCAGCGCATACTGTGCAGCTGAAAAGAACTCAACTCAAGTACGGCAATATCATCTTTCTTGAATTGCGGTATTTCGCAAAGAAGCGGAGCGCCTATATTACCGCCGAGATGAACAGTAAACCCCGCATGTTTCAACAGCTCCGAAATAATTGTACTGGTGGTTGTTTTCCCGTCGGAACCTGTTATCGCAATTGTGCGGCATGGACACAGAGCAAAAAAAACTTCCATTTCAGAGGTTATTATGCTCCCATTTTCTTTTGCAGTTTTCAAATGCTCATCAAACGGCATAAGTCCGGGAGTACGAAAAATTATATCATGATCAAGTCCATCAAGATACTTTTCACCAAGTTTCAGCTTAGCGCCTCTGCTTATGAGGTCCAAAGCATCAGCCCCTAATTGCTCAAAACTTCTCTTATCGCATCCCGTAACATCACATCCGAAACTGAGAAGCAATTTTATAAGCGGAAGATTACTAATGCCAAGCCCGACAACCGCAATCCTTTTGCCTTTTATTGAAAGAATATAGTCATTTAACGTCAAATCAAATCCCCTCGCAATCAATTTATTATAAATCTATTCGAGCATTAATACAAGATTTATTATTGACTTGTGGATAACAAATGATTAAAATACATTCATCGAGTATGCCGAACGACCGCGGGCGCAAGACGAAAGTCTGCGCGTGAGGAAAGTCCGGGCTCCGCAGGGCAAGGATAACGGGTAACGCCCGCCAGGGGTGACCCTCGGACAAGTGCAACAGAGATATACCGCCGCATTTTGCGGTAAGGGTGGAAAAGTGAGGTAAGAGCTCACTCGTAACATGGAGACATGTTTACGCTGTAAACTCTATCCGGAGCAACGCCGTGGGAGGACATACGACCTGCCCGGTCGTCCTCAGGAGGCGGCTTGATTCTTTCGGCAACGAAAGGACTAGATAGATGGTCGTTTAAGACAGAACCCGGCTTACAGACAGACTCGATTTTTCCGCAGCTTCAAAGCTGCGGATTTTTTATGTTTCATTCTTTCACGCTTTACTTTTTTAAAAGGTTGTAGTATAAATTAATAAAATATAAATAATCTTATGATGAACGGGAGGTTTCAGATGAATAAGCGTTTAAGAAAACAACGTTGTGAACAAATGTATGACGCCATTCTCACCTTGAAAACGAGGGAAGAGTGCATGAAATTTTTCAGTGATTTGTGTTCAATTTCAGAGCTTATGGCAATGGAACAGAGATATCAGGTCGCATCATGTCTCGACGACGGTATGATTTATAACGACATTCTTGAGCTGACAGGCGCTTCTTCTGCCACAATAAGTCGCGTGAACCGATCTTTGCAATACGGAGCCGGCGGATATGACATTGTTTTTCCGCGCGTTAAAACCGTCAAGGAGGAAAAACTGTGAGCTGTTACGGGCCGCTTGCCGCATGGTATGATGAACTGACCGGAGACATACCGTATACATCCTTTGCAGATTGTTATGAGAAAGAATTCAGCAAGCACACCGGTGAATTCAAGCTTCTTATGGACCTTTTCTGTGGAACCGGAACTTTGACAAGTATTATGACGCAGCGCGGTTATGAAATGATCGCTGTTGATGCGTCGGAAGATATGCTTATGCAGGCACGCGATAAGTTTTCAGATGCCGATCAGACTCCGCTTTTTCTGTGTCAAGAGGCATCGGAGCTTGATCTATACGGCACAGTTGATGCCGCATACAGTTCTCTTGACGGGATAAACTATATCCCCCCCGAGGAATTACCTGAGTTGTTTCAACGTCTTTTTTATTTTGTGCGTCCAGGCGGCCTTTTTATCTTTGATATAAGATCTCCCGAGTGGATCGAATCAATGGACGGACAAACCTATGTTGATGAGCAGGATAGCGTGTTGTGTTTATGGCGTTCGGAAGTAAATCACGATGAGAAATGCATATATTACAACATGGATATATTCTCAAAAAAAGGCAATTGGTGGGAACGCACAGAAGAAGAGCACACAGAATATATATACAGTTTTGAATATCTGAAGAAGCTTCTGATTTCAAAAGGGTTCCGCAACATAAAGATAATTAGTGACGGTCCACAACATGAATTGGGAAGAATCACTATAGCAGCAGAAAGAATGCCGTAAATAGCAATTAAAGTAAACGTCTGTTTACCTTATATCGGTGTAAACAGACGTTTACTTTACTAATTTAGAATCTTCCGTTTCTTCCGCCATGCGGTCTGCCGGAGCTGCTCATATGATGATCTTCATGAAAGCCGGGCGCCGGTCCGGGAGAATTATCGTTTCGTAATTCAGGTTGAGGCTTGGGCTTTTTTATGCGATTTACTTGAGAGCGTATAAATCTGTCATTAGTATAAGTCAGTTTAAAACTGCCGCTTCGCAAATAATCGGATGCTTCAGTTTTCTTACTTACGGATTTATGTTTGCTTTTCATTATTGCTACCGCAATAAAGCCTATTACCAAGCCGATAATTATATTGATCGGAATCAGCCTTATCGGGTTTAATTCTGTTTGTTTTACCTGCGAATTGTTTTGCTGCGCAAACTTTGCATTGTATAAAATTTCGCCACTTGCTGAAATAAAATCTAATGCCGCATTTGCCCACTTATTAACCGCCAAATCATCAATAAATGACTCTTCCAGATAATCTAACGCATTGCCTGTTGCTACGTTCATCCCGTAACCGCTTGTGACAGTTGCATATTCTCTGTCGTTAACGGCAATCATAAGCATAATGCCGTCAGCGTCATTTCCATAGCCATAACCGTTATAATCATAGAAATCATCGGCAAATGTCTGGATTTTCTCGCCGTTTGCGCTTTCGGCAAACACGACAGCCACATCGCATCTATACTGATTACTTGTACTATCCGCAAGGCTGTTAAGTTTTTCAAGCTCAGTCTCTGATAAGACAGACGCATAATCGACAACTCGTGATTTAGTTTTTGCTTCAGATGGAGAACTTTCATTTTGTAGAACAGTTTCTTCGCCGGCATCGGAAATTAATCTGAGAAGTTTTTCGGAGGTATTAAAGAAATAAGCAACCGCCGAGTCATAATCCGTTTGAGAATCGTATGCTTCAAAAAGATTCTGAGCCTCTTCTGATGTCAATTTTTCGTCTATTTCCGGCGTGAAATATATATAGCATTGTTTGGTATTAATACAGTCCAGAAGTATAATTCCTTCGTTATTTTCGAACTTTTCATTAAAAAATAGTTGCGCTTGTTCAATCCCGGACATACCACCTGCCGAATCCGTAATGACACAGCATACTGTAAAACCTGTATTGTCCTCAATTTCCTGCGCTTGATCGTTTAAAATTCCCACTTCGCGGATATATCCGTAATCATCAAAAACAAATTCCTCTGCAGCGCAAGCGGATACTATAACAGAAGACAGCATCAGGAGAATACAAAAAGTTGATATTATTTTTTTCATATTTCCCCCTGTTAAACTGCGCCCAGCAGAAATTCAACTGCAGTTAGAATCAAGGCAATTGCTCCGCCGTAAATTAACCTCATCTTCCACGCAAGTTTGTTATCAACCGGCAGATTCCCGATAAACTTTCCCGTTTGCCCGTTCATTGCAAATAAAAACTTTTCACCGTTCCACGATAAGTTTAATATCCATATCGGCAACAGCACGTATTTTGCCTTTCCGTTTGAAACTCTTACTCTTCCCCTGTTCTGCGTTACGGAAAGATACCCGCCTGTAGTAGAATAAAGGAGATCCATTGCGCTTTTCTTTACACGGCTGTTTGCAGTCTCCACGCACGTTTCCGCCGAAACATCGTATTTATCGGCAAAATATCCGCTCAGGTATGAAGTCTTAAAATCTACAGCTTGAGACAGATCAAAAGGTTCCAGAGATTCCATCAATTCATCCGACATTTTTTTGGAACCGTCAACCGGTATGTTGTCAAAAAAAGCTCGACCACAGCGCTCAAGAAGATAATAACGCGTTTCAGTGTAATCAAACTCGCTGTCGCTCCATGTTCTCACTTTTGTTGCGGAAAATTCGGCATCAGCCCTCGATTCGGCGTCAAAAAACCAAAACGGAACATATATGCCTTTAATCTCATCAAGATGGTTTTCTTCGGCAAATTGTTTAGGAAGCAGCTTTTTCCCTTTAAGGTGTTCACGAAGGGCTTCCTTTGCCTGCTCTTTATCCAGCGCAAACGGTATAATATAATCAGGTTTTAATGCGCCGGCAAGCGATGCCGGTATAATCGTCGGATTTCCGCAATACGGGCAGCTTGTTGCGGCGGTTGTTTCATCGCAGATGAGTTCAGCTCCGCAACTTGGGCAATTATATGCCCGTACTCCCGATGATTCAGCTAACTCTTCACTGCCTTCGAGCTCCCATTTATCATCCGGATCGGTGATTTCTTGGTTTAATGCTGCAGCTGCATTTTCATCTTTATAAAGATCTTCTATTTCCGATACTTCAAATACGCTGTCACAGTAATCGCATACCATCTTGCCGCTGGCGCTGTCAAAATGAATCGGTCCCGTGCATGCAGGGCATTTATAGTTTGTAACCTGGTTTGCCATTTACTCACCTCTTTGTTTTTTTATTACCGTTTTTCACATTCTAATTTATCCGGCATTTGTTTCTTGTCGTTGATCATAGGAATATACCAACTGTCATAATAGTACGGAAGGCGGATATTTCTCTCATTCACCGCATCATCCCATGTATATCCCCAAGGCCGAAGAAAAATAAAATAGTCAAATTCGCCGTTGTCACCGGAGTAGTGCGCCGAAAATGAAATTGTATTTTCAAATTCTTCGTTATCGGAGTCAATTATCCAGCTATTCTCTGCTATTTTCTCATTTAATAAAAAACCGGATAATGATCTTGCAATACCGCAGCTGTCCGACGAGGTAAAATCAAAACTTAGCTCAACCGCGGAAACGGGCTCCGAAAATGAACTGTTTTCATCCCACAGGATGATTTCTCCGGATTCGGCTGTTTTCACGTCAATTTTTGCGAAGCAGTCAAAATAAATTCCATCTAAATTTTCGGACTGCCCGGAAGCGTTTTCAATATGCCAGTAGCCATACCAATCGCCGTTCCAAAAATTGGCGTTCGGACTGCTTTCATTCTCCTTTTCCGATTCGGCGGAAGAGAAATTCTCGCTGTAAAAGCAATATGTGATGCCTTGTTCAAAAAAATCGATGCGACAAATTCCTTCTTCCAATGTGCCGCCGGATCGGAACGAGTCCATACATAAGGAAAGAACATCGTTCTCACAATTCCATGTTCCTTCGCATTCCTTTCCGTTTATTGCTAGCTTTGCGTTGTTATTTTGGTACAATGTCAGCACAGGGGGTGTCGAAAAAAAATCGCTTGCTTCAAATATGACTCCGTCTTTGATTATCTCTTCACAGGTATATATTTCAGCGGCAATTGAGTCGCTTTTACCGCATGCTGTAAGAAAAAACAGAAAAGAAAAGAAAGCAAAAGATAATTTCTTCATATTGTTTATAGCACAGTCCATGCGTTTAATCGCATGGACTGAAATAACGAGTTAGATTATGTCGTTGTTGTCAAACGGATCTCCGCATTCGGGGCAAAATTTCGGCGGTTTTGTCGGATCCTCAGGTTCCCAGCCGCATTTATCGCATTTATACTGCGGCACACCGGCAGGTTTCTTTGCTCCGCATTCCGAGCAGAATTTTCCCTTATTCTGTTTGCCGCATGAGCAAACCCAAAAATTTACATCAGGTTTTTTTGCTCCGCATTCGGGACAGAATTTACCGCTTACTTTTGCTCCGCACTGTGAACATACCCATTCGTCAGCTACCTGAGCATTTTGTGCATTAGCCTGCGGCTGATTTGTTCCCATTTGATAGAGACTCTGCGCATTGACGCCGCCTGCTCCCGCGGCCATATTCATGCCCATGAAAGCCATAGCTGCGCCCCCCTGATTACCGGCAGCGGTCTGCATTGCGGATGCCTGCGCTCCGACAAGATGAGCGGCCGCCATTGTCGGATCACGGAAGGCTGCGTTTCGCTGCAGCTCTTTTATCATCTGCTCATCCTCGGCGCTTGCTTTGACGCTTGAAACGCCAAAAGAAACGATCTCGATTCCTCTCAGATCACGCCATTTTGACGACAAGACTTCATTTAGAGCATCTGCGAGCTCCAAAGTATGTCCGGGTAAAGCCGAATAACGAATGCCCATATCCGAAATTTTGGCGAATGCAGGCTGCAAAGCCGTAAGCAATTCTGTTTTGAGCTGTCCGGATATCTGATCTCGTCTGTATTCATCAGCAACATTGCCGCATATATTGGTGTAGAAAAGCAGAGGATTTGATATTCTGTAGCTGTATTCGCCAAAGCAGCTTATTGAAATATCTACGTCCAGTCCGACATTCCTGTCAACCACACGAAACGGAACCGGAGACGGAGTGCCATATTTATTGCCAACAAGCTCTTTCGTGTTGAAATAGTACACTCTCTGATCTTTAGGAGCTTCTCCTCCGAATGTAAAACGCTTACCGATGTTTTTGAAAACTTCAACTATGCTTTCGCCGAGATTACCGGAAAAAACAGTAGGCTCTGTTGAGGCATCAAACTTGAATTCGCCGGGTTCTGCGCAAACTTCGACGATCTTCCCTTGCTCAACAATAAGCATACACTGGCCATCTGCCACGGATATAACAGAACCGCTTGAAATAATATTATCCGATCCGTACTTATTTGATGAACGCGAGCCGGATCTCTTTTTTCCCTTTACAGCAAGAACATTTTCAGAAAGAGCGTCGCAATAAAAATACTCTTTCCACTGATCTGCAAGTACCCCATCTACAGCGCCAAACGCTGCTTTAATAAGTCCCATAAGCTGCCTCCTTCTTCAAAAATCGTTATTTATTCCTCACTGCCTTTTTTTCTCATAATGTAATATGCGCCTGTTCCGGCTCCGACAAGAAGAAGCGCAGAAACCGGTATCAGCCACCATACACTGCCACCATTGCTGTTTACCTGACCTGAGGCTGCGTTCTCGCCCCCGGCTGCGCCGGTAGTCGTTGTACCTACCTTGCCGGTAACGGAGTTGTTATTATTCGCCGAGCCCGTTGCCTCGGGATCTCCGCCGTTTATATTAAGGCTTTCTGTTTTTGCATCTATGTCGGATGAAGCGGAGCCGGCAGGGATTATCTCGCTCTTATTTGCTTTGCATACTGTGCATGTATACAAGCGTGCGCCGTTTGATGTCTCGGTTGCTTCTTTGGTAATTACGCCTTCATCCCATGTATGGTCTGTGCGGGAAATTTCCTGTGTTTCGGTTTCTCCGCATTCTTCGCATGTGCGAGTCTCTATTCCGGTTGTAACACAGGTCGCCGGTTTTGTGACTTCCCACTCTCCAAAGGTGTGAACATGAGTACCGTCCGCAGCTGTTTTACCATCAGTCGAAGCAGATGTGCCGCTACCGTTTGCAGAAGCGCCTGCTGTGCCCGTACTATTTACTACCGACACATAGAATACGTCACTCGAACCGTTATAGCTGACTTCTACAGCTACTTGCCCAAGCAAATTCAGTACGGAAGGATAGACACTAAGCCCGGAACCGTTGGTTGACTGCCAACTTCCGGAAAAGCCGTCATAGACGGTTACAACAAGCCCGCTGAGATCAATGGCAGCGCCTTTAGTATAACTGAGCTTACTCGGTAGGTTTGTAATCTCTATGCCCGAATAAGTAACCATAGCCATATCGGAAAAGACTTCTTCACTTCGAAGCTCGCCGGAAACGCTGTATACGCCGACGCAGTAATATACCGTTCCTAAAATTTGTTCCGGTGTATAGGAATTCCCGTTTGCGCCGTTAATGGCAAAAAGTTCATTATAATTGCCTGTATAGCTCATATACCACTGATAGGCAATATATCCTCCGTCATAACTGCTTGCCTCAACTCTGAGTGCGCCGGGTATATCACCGCGCATTCCGGTAAACGAGCTTGGCTGACCGATTATAACAGGAGCCGTCAACGACGATGAGACCGAAAGATTATTATCCCAAATCGAGTTACCCCACGTCGAATTGTTACTTCCCCAAGGGTCGATATACTCATTTGGCTGGGGAAGATCGTAATCATAATATCCCGTTGCAAAAGCCTGACTCGGCATCAAGCAGAAAACAAGAGCAAGCAATACTGCAAATTTTGATATTTTCTTTATCATAACTAATCCCTCCGCGCTGCCATCCGGCAGACATCTATTGTTTTCAGTTTACCATAATATACACATATTTTGCAACACATAGCGAAAAAAAGTTTTAATAATAGAGCCGAGATATTCTGCGGGATTATTTTTCATGCAATATATTTATCAGCCTGCTTTCGCCGTTGACAAGCTCCATAAACTTTTTCATGGCTTCATCATCTAAAAGTCCTGTTTCCCTGCCAATACATCTGAACGGCATATTGAGAAGAAAAGCAATTTTGTTTGCGCTCTCGCCTTTTCCGACAGCTTTCAACCCACAATTTACCGTTTTGACAGCTCTGTACATTTTTTTGCCTATGCCTTTTTTCAAATATTCGCTTTGCGCAATACAATCATTTACTTCAAGATTTTTATATCTGTTCCATGTTTTTCTCGGGGGATTTTTTCCTAGTAATGCGGCAAATTCTTCATCGGAAACTCGCTGAATATTGCAAGTTCTGTAAGCTTCAATCGGTTTCCCTTCATAAGGATCTTCAACCGGAACAGTATTTTTTTCAATGCTGCCGGTAAGGCGGATATCAGTTGAAGATGCGCCGATAAGAATGCGGTATTCTCCGGGCTCGATTACCCATCCGTTTTTGGCAACGCTCCAAAGAGCAAAGCTTCTCTCGTTAAGCTCTATGCAGACTTCTTTCGTTTCACCCACACGAAGATAGACTCTTTTAAATCCCTTTAGTTCCTCTTTTGCTCTGAAAACGCCGTTTGTATTCGGAGAAATATACAGTTGCGCAATCTCTGCGCCGTCTGTTAACCCTGTGTTGGTTACGGTGAAGAACACGCGGTCGTTTTCAATACGCAGGCTGCTGTATTCAAAGGTGGTATAACTCAGTCCAAAGCCAAACGGATACATCATCGGTATATTTGCCGTTGTATAATAACGGTATCCGACAAATATGCCTTCGCGGTATTCACATGTGCTTTCTTTTCCCGGGTAATATTGTGAAGACGGAACAGAAGAAAGATTAAGAGGTATGGTTTCGCTTAATTTACCGCTTGGATTAACCTTGCCTGTCAGTATGCGCGCCATAGCCATAGCCCCTGCCTGACCGCCTAGATATCCGTGGACTATTGCCTTTGCATATTTCTGCCATTGCATTTCAACGACACACCCGCAGGACAGCACGACCGCTACAGAAGAATTCGCTTCGCTTACCGCTTTAAGCAGCTCAATCTGATTGTTCGGAAGCAGCATGTTTTCTCTGTCAACACATTCTGATTCGATGCTTTCATCAAGACCGAGGTATAAAAGAACAGTATCTGCTTTTTCAGCTAACGCAACAGCTTCGTCTATAAGGTTATTATCACTTTTTCCGTTTCTATGGAATCCTTTAGCGTAACCGATCACATTCATGCGCTGGCATTTCAAACTGTCAAGCGCATTATCCATGAGAGTGGGATTTATTTCGGAGCTTCCTCCGCCTTGATATCTCGGTTTTTCCGCAAAAGGACCGATTACGGCAATTTTCCTTTCACGCCCGACAATCGGCAAAATATTGTCTTCGTTTTTCAAAAGAACCGCCGTCTCCTCGGCAACTTTCTGCGCAAACAAATGGTGTTCTGCCCTGTCGTATGAAATATTATTCTCAAGAGCCTTTTCAGTTGAAAAGACAAATTGCAACAACTTATCTGCCTGTTCGTCAAGAAGGCTTTCATCCAACTCGCCATCTTTCACCGCCTCAACAATCTGTCTGTCGGTTATTCCTCCGCAAGACGGCATTTCCAAGGTAAGTCCAGCTTTAATTCCGGCTATACGATCATTTACTGCGCCCCAATCTGAAACCGTTATCCCGTCAAACTGCCATTCGCTATGCAAAATTTCTTTAAGCAGATGCATGTTTTCGCCGCCGTATACACCGTTAACTCGGTTATAGCAAGTCATAACCGCTTTAACGCCGCCTTCTTTTACCGCCATCTCAAAAGCAGGAAGATAGATTTCTCTCAAAGTGCGCTCATCCATAACCGAATCAGTTGTCATTCTGTGCAATTCCTGAGAATTTGCGGCAAAATGTTTTACACAGGCGTATATTCCATATGACTGAATACCGCGTATAATGGCGGCTGCAAGCTTTCCGGCAAGAAAAGGATCTTCGGAAAAGTATTCAAAACTGCGACCGCAAAGAGGATTTCTTTTAATATTTACGCCCGGTCCGAGCACCATAGAAATTTTTTCGGAAACAGCCTCTTTTCCCAAATGCTTCCCCAGCTCCTCAAGCAACTGTTCATCCCATGAATTTGAAAGCCCGGCGGCGCTCGGGTAACATGTCGCGGGCAGGGATTTGCTGAATCCGAGACGTTCCCTTTCATCCGTTGTCTTTCTCAAACCATGCGGCCCATCGGTCATAAGCGCAGAAGGAATACCGAGCCTATCAATATTCTGTGTATGCCAATTATCTTTGCCGGACATTAATGAGGCTTTTTCTTCAAGCGTAAGATGCGAAATAAGAAAATCGTACTTCATTTTATTCTCCCCGCCTTGCAAATATCATATATCAATTAATCAAGCGATTATGTATTGAAAATATTTATAAAGCCCACTCTCCTGCATAAGCTGCGGATGGCTCTTTCCGTCAGTTTCCTTTCATGGTATTCAAGTTTTGACGCTTTATTTTTCATGTCTTTTATTCTCAGCTTATACGCCAATTTGAAAGCTCTTTTCTCTTCTTTTGTTTTATATTCTTTCATAGACCTAATATAATTTTTTGCTTCTGCCCTTGCCGACATTAAATATCGTCTTTCTTCCCACAACATAATTTTTGCCTCCGTTTTTTAACAGCCTGCATAGTACGGTTTAATCAGTTTTGTCGATTGATACTGCAGAGAATTGCTCTGTATTGATTTCTTTTATAGCAGCACCGCATAATGTGGCAAGAGCAGTCGACTGGAGAATTTGGGTTCTGATGACAGAACTTTTTCGCAGTAATACTACTTAGTGTATTGCAAGAAAAAGTTCCTAAAATCAAAGCGCAAATTACCTATCGGATGTCGCGGACGTTTTGCGCGGTGCTACCTTATATTTTATCATACATAATTTCAACATGGAAGTCGATTTTATCCGCTACAGACTAAAAAAATTTATCCTTTTTAACAACCTTTTGATAATCACCATTTGATAATTAAGCCTCTGAAATGCCTTTTACCGCGCGTTCGATACTATCAAAAATCTGGAGGTCGCAGCGCCATTGCACATTGTTATCAGCTCAACGGAAGATTCAGTGCAAATAGTCAAGATTCAAATTATAGCTCTGTCTCAAGTTAATGATACAGAGCCATAATTTTTTATTCCCATTTTTTCCATTCGTCGGGGCAGTAGCCGACTGTAGCGGATTTGCCGTTTCTTACTATTGGCGTGGCGATGAGATACGGTGCCTCATAGAGCTTATCAAGCTTGGCATCGGCCGACGCAAGATATTGTATGAGCGGATAATCGGCGTCATTCTTATTTATCATTGCTTCAAGCCCCGCCGCATTTTTTACCGAGTTGAGTTCTCCCCTGCTCATGCCGTATTTGAGGATATCGACATATTGATATTTTATCCGGCGCTCCTTAAAATAACGTTCCGCCTTTTTTGTATCAAAGCATTTTGGCTTACCGAATATCTGGATATTCATACACTTATACTTCCGTAATGACCGGCAAAATCATCGGGCTTCTGCGGGTGTTCTTGTAGAGATAGCCGGAAATGTTGCTCTTGACCTTACCCTTGATTGCCGCATAATCCGTTATCTTCTGTGTCTCGCAGGCGGCAACGGTTTCATATGTTACGCGCATAAGCTCCTCGATAAGTTCCTCCGCCTCTTTGACGTAAATAAAACCTCTTGTGACAATTTCGGGCTTGGCAATAAGCGTTTTCGTTTCGGAGGAAAACGGCATCACTACAACAACCATGCCATCTTCCGCAAGACGATGCCTGTCGCGCATAACAACGCTGCCGACCTCGCCGACTCCGCTTCCGTCAACGAGCACGGCGCCTGCCGTGACGCTCTCCTCACAGCGTATCGCCTTTTTTGTAATTTCAATGATCTTCCCGTTTTCTGCGATAACAATGTTTTTCGGCGCGATTCCCATCTGTTTGCCAAGTTCGGCATGCTTGATAAGCATGCGATACTCGCCGTGAACAGGTATAAAGAACTTCGGCTTTACAAGCGCGAGCATCATTTTCTGCTCTTCCTGAGAGGCGTGACCGGAAACATGGAGTTCCGTGTTCCTGTCATATATTACTTCCGCGCCCTTATGGAAAAGCTCATCGATAACGCGGCTTATGGTGTTCTCGTTTCCGGGAATGGCCGAGGCGGAAATGATAACCCTGTCTCCGGCATCTATTTTTATCTGTTTATGCTCAGAAAAAGCCATGCGGTACAACGCCGACATCGCTTCTCCCTGGCTGCCTGTTGATATAATCACGGTTTTGTTGTGCGGAAGCTTGTTTACCTTGTCAAGATCAACCATCACATCATCCGGAATATTCATGTATGAAAGAACAGAAGCAACTTTCAGCACGTTTTCCATGCTGCGCCCGGTGATTGCGACTTTGCGCCCGTATTTTGACGCAACATTGATTATCTGCTGGAGTCTGTGCACGTTTGAAGCAAAAGTCGTAATAATGATTCTCTTGTCGCAACCCATAAACAGCTTGTCGAACGATTCGCCCACCTTGCGCTCCGAAGCGGAGTGACCGGGCTTTTCGACATTTGTGGAATCGCTGAGCAAGGCAAGCACGCCTTCGTTACCAAGCTGGCCGAAGCGGGCAAGGTCTATCATTCCCTCTGCAACCGGCGTAACATCAATTTTGAAATCTCCCGTGTGAATAATCGTCCCAAGGGATGTGGTTATGGCAAGCGCCACAGCATCCGGAATACTGTGGTTTACATGAATGAATTCAATCGTAAAGCAGCCGAGTCTGAAAACAGAACCGACTTTTTTTGTGAATATCTGCGTATTGCGAAGAAGATCATGTTCTTCAAGCTTAAGCTCAACCAAAGCGGCAGTAAGCGGCAATGTATAAATAGGTATATCCAGTTCTCTGAGAACATAAGGCACGGCACCTATGTGATCTTCATGCCCGTGTGTAAGAATCATCCCTCTTATTTTTTCGGCATTCACCTTGAGATAGCTTATATCCGGCAAAACGATATCAACGCCGTACATATCTTCATCCGGAAATCCCATGCCGCAGTCGACAATAATAATGTCTCCGCCGAATTCATACGCAGTCATATTCTTGCCGATCTCTCCGAGACCGCCAAGCGGGATTATTTTTAATTTTGTTACCATCATCTTCTCCTTTTTGTTAAAATTGAGTACAGTTAATTATGACAGAGGTACTCTGCCATTATTGGGTATAAGCTGATTAAAACCGTTAACGGAGAGCAATATACTCTCTCCGATATTCACTTCAAACAGTGCAAAACAAATACTTTGCCTACATTTCCGTGCGCCCCTCTATGGCGCGGTTGAGCGTCGCGTCATCCGCAAACTCAAGATTTGATCCGACAGGCACACCATAAGCAAGCCTTGTCACCTTAATATTAAAAGGCTTAAGAAGACGCGAGATATACATGGCGGTAGCCTCCCCCTCGGTATCCGGGTTTGTCGCCATGATAACCTCTTCAACGTCATCGTCTGCGGCCCTGTGCAACAGTTCCTTTATGCGAATATCATCGGGGCCTATATGATTCATCGGAGAGAGCACCCCGTGAAGCACATGGTATGTCCCGTTATATTCTCTCCCCCGCTCAATGCTCATCACATCTCTCGGCTCGGAAACTACACAGATAAGCGACCTGTCTCTTCGGTCGGATGCGCAAATCGGGCATATTTCGCTTTCTGTAAAATTCTGGCAAATTTTGCAGCACTTTACACTTTTCTTCGCGGCGGTTATACCTTCGGCAAATGCCTTGGCCTCTTCGTCCGGCAGTGAAAGAACATAAAACGCAAGACGCTGGGCGCTTTTTCTCCCTATTCCGGGAAGAGACGCAAATTTATCTATCAGATTTTCAAGAGACGGAGGAAAAAAAGACATACTTATATTCTATCCTGTACATGTTTATTTAGTCTACCGGCATACTCTGAGCGCTTTGACTGCGGCATCTCTGTCAGTCTTCCCGAATACGGCGCTGCCCGCAACAAGTACATTGCATCCGCTTTCTACGGCATACGGAGCGGTTTGCGAATCCACCCCACCGTCGCACTCAAGCTCACAGTTCGGATTTATTTCTTCGATATATTTTCTGACGGTTTTAATTTTATCGAGCTGGTCAAACATAAAGCTCTGTCCGCCAAAGCCCGGTTCCACCGTCATGACAAGCACAAGATCGACAAGGTTGATATACGGCAGTACGGCTTCCGCGGGCGTCTTGGGTTTCAGCGTAATGCCGGCTTTTTTCCCGCAGCTGCGTATAAGCTCTATCGCGGCAAGGATATTTTCCGCGCTGTCCGCCTCAAGATGCACATTCACAAGGTCGGCACCGGCATCACAGAACTGTTTGACATATTTTATCGGCTCGGTTATCATGAGATGCACATCGAGAAACATATCGGTTGCTTTTCGCAAAGACTTAACAACCGGAATACCGATTGAAATGTTCGGCACAAAATGACCGTCCATCACATCGACATGGACATATTCTGCGCCGGCACGCTTAATATCCTCAACTTCCGCTCCGAGGCAGGCAAAATCAGCCGAAAGTATAGACGGTGAAATCTTAACCATTATTTCTCCCTTGCTTATATTCTCCGCGCAACTTTGAAATTCGGATGAATATATATCTCGCTTTAATTTAAGACAAAGACGCATAATGCGACAAGAGCAGACTGCGAGAGAATTTGGGTTCTGATGACGGAACTTTTTCGCAGTAATACTTTGTGTATTGCCAGAAAAAGTTACTATATCAAGGCACAAATTGCCCGTCGGATGCCGCGCCCGTTTTGTGTGGTGTTGCCTTAAGCATCATGGCTTCTCATTTAATTTTATTATACTACAACTCATATTTGATTTGCAATACTCTTGACGGCAAGATTATTTGGAAGTAAAATAAATCAATAATATTTGGAGCGTGAGCGTAAGTGAAGAATAACAGAAGACGCAGAGGCACTGGCCCTATATATACGTTTGCGGCGTCATGGGCGCTGCTGTCGGTTTTATTTCCCGTTTTTCGTGCATGGGGGCTGGCGCTGATCCTTGCGCTGAGCAGTTTTGCCGCGTATCTTGCAGGGCTTATCTCCGGTAAAAAACATTCGGAGGATGAGTCTTCGGAAGAGGTCGTGAAAGCAGCCGCTGAAAAAGTAGAAGCGCAAAAGAAGACCGCGGCTGTAAAGAAAAGCTACGGGCCGGACGTTGATCCGATAATTGAAGAAGGCAACAAGGCGTTGAGTGAAATGGGCAGACTTTATATGTCCAT
The DNA here is from genome assembly GCA_963636125.1 of Oscillospiraceae bacterium. Classification (GTDB taxonomy): domain Bacteria; phylum Bacillota; class Clostridia; order Oscillospirales; family Oscillospiraceae; genus Limivicinus. The sequence continues at coordinate 17,801 of CAVHIP010000034.1, forward strand.
AAAGGATACCGAGGTCAGAAGCAAAATTAACGAAATAATGCGCGTCACAGATAAAATTATGCAGGACGCGATAAGTGACCCGTCAGACATCCCGCAAATCAAAAAATTTATGAGCTATTACCTCCCCACGACCATCAAGCTTCTCAATGCATACGACAGAATGGGCGCGCAGGGCATTGAGGGAGAAAACCTTGATAAAAGCATGAAGAGCATCAACGAAATGCTTGATTCTGCTATTGAGGCATATAAAAAGCTCTTTGACTCGCTGTTTGCGGATCAGGCGCTTGATATTGAAACCGATATACAGGTTATGAACACCATGCTCGCAAGAGAGGGTCTCTCCGGCGAGAAAGATTTTAATATAAAGTGAGGATATTGAAATGAGCGAATTTAATCTTACTCTTGAACCCAATACGCAGGAAGCCCCCACCGCTGCAGTCGCCGCCGAAGAAGCCCCTGCCGTGGCGGAAACTCCCACTGTTGAAGCCGCCGCTTCAGCAACAGAGGCTGTTCAGGCAGTTGCCGATACAAAGGTTGAAAAGCCCGATCTCAGCAAACTTTCCGAGGCTGAACAGGCCGCAGTTACCGAATTTTCCGAAAAAATTGATATTCTCAACACAGAGCAGGTCATGAATTACGGCAGCGCCGCGCAGAAAAACATCTCCGAATTTTCCGATGCGGCTTTGAGCAACATTCGTGCAAAAGACATGGGCGAAGTCGGCGATATGCTTACAGATCTCGTGGTAGAGCTTCAGGGACTTGACTTTGACGCATCCCAGAAAAAGGGTTTCCTCGGAATTTTCAGGAAATCCGCGCAGTCTTTAGCATCGATGAAAAGTCAGTTTGACAAGGCAGAAGTCAACGTCGACAAGATAGTGGAAGCTCTTGAGAAGCATGAAATCACGTTGCTCAAGGATATCAGCATGATGGATAAGATGTACGACAAAAATCAGGAGTACATGAAAGAGCTGACAATGTATATTCTGGCCGGCAAGCTCAAAATTGAGCAGCTTCGCAACGTAGAACTGCCCAAATATCAGGCAAAGGCGCAAGAAACCGGTCTTCCCGAGGATGCGCAGGCGGCGAACGATTTTGCCAATCTCATCGGTCGCTTCGAGAAAAAGGTGCACGATCTCGAACTTACTCGCCAGATTTCCGTGCAGATGGCGCCGCAGATAAGGCTTGTGCAGAACAACGACCAGCTTATGGCGGAAAAAATCCGTTCTTCCATTGTGAACACCATTCCCCTTTGGAAAAACCAGATGGTTTTGGCGCTGTCCATGTTCCATTCAGAGCAGGCCATGAAAGCGCAAAGGGACGTCACGGAAACCACCAACTCTTTGCTTATGAAAAACGCGCAGACTCTCCATCAGGGAAGCGTAAGCGTAGCGCAGGAATCCGAGCGCGGTATTGTTGACATCGAAACCCTCAAGCAGACGAATATCGAGCTTATCAAAACTCTCGATGAGGTTCGCCAGATTCAGGATAACGGCCGCGCAAAACGAATCCAAGCGGAAGCCGACCTTCAGGCAATCGAGGACGAGCTCAAGCAGAAGCTGCTTGATATGCGTGGCTGATAAGGATTGTTTAATATGAAATTGCTTAAAAAACCCGTTTTTGCCATACTACTTGCGGCAATAATTGTATTTTCATCTTCTTTTCTCACCGCGCGCATCAAGCTTCAAAAAGCATGCGCCGAGATAACCGATGGATTTTATCAAGGTGTTGTTTATAACGGATATAAACGCAAGAGCATCTCAGGCCAGCTTAAAAATTACAGTGGCGCGGTGTCCGGCCTTATCTCCATTGCCGACAACTATGATATCGATACTTCCGAGGTTTCAAATCTAAATGATGAACTGCTGAGTACTCTTTCCGAAGCAAACGGAGATATCTCATCCATGTATCGCTATTACTCGGCGCTCGACACGGCGGTTTCATCTCTCGAAAGAGAGCTTTCCGATACAGAGCTCAGCAAGCGCGATTCCGATGGAGTGACGCAATATATTGCAACCGTTGACGGGGTAAACAGCGTAATCGATGAGTCCGGCTACAATGAGAACGTATACAAATATATCAACGGACTCGGTGCTCTCGAAAAAGCCTTCATTTCATTCACCGGCGTACAGCTTCCTGAGGTATTCGGCTGACTATGAAAAATAAAAGATTTCTTTCATTTGTCTCTGCCTTGCTGCTTCTCCTCGCTCTCACCGTTCCGGCTCACGCCGTTGTCAGTCAAAGCAGCAGTTTTTACTGCGCCGATTACGCTAACGTGTTGTCTTCGGATACCGAGCAGACGATCATAAATTATAACGGAGCGCTTGAACAGCAGTGCAGCGGGGCGCAGATTGTCGTCGTTACGGTTGACTACCTCGGCGGAATGAACAGCGACGAATATGCCTACAAGCTTTTCAACGACTGGGGCGTCGGCTCCTCGCAATACAATAACGGGATGCTGCTTCTGCTTGCCGTTGAGGAAAATAAAGCTTGGCTTGCCTACGGTTTGGGTCTTAATTCCGAATTATCATCAAATGATGTTGACAGCCTATTGGAAAAATATTTTTGGGATGACTTTGATGCCGAAAAGTACGATCAAGCCGTTACAAAGCTATTTAAGGCTCTTCTGAAATGGTATGATGATTTCTATGACAGCAACGTCTTGAATTCCGGGAAAGTATCCTCTTCAAATAACTATCAACAATACAATTCAGCCAATAACGGCTCTACATCTACTTTCAAAATGATTATTGAAATAATTATTCTCATTCTTATTCTAAACGCTATATTCGGCGGCAGACGCCGCGTTGGAGACGGCGGACGCAGAAGCACTTCTTGGCTTCCTTGGTTTCTCCTGTTCAGCTCACGCAGAAGTGGCGGCAATCGCAGAGGCGGCGGTGATTTCGGCGGTTTCTCCGGCAGAGGCGGTCGCGGCGGATTCGGTGGAGGAA
>CAVHIP010000035.1:0-20087 GCA_963636125.1 Oscillospiraceae bacterium
TATCCGATCTCGGAGCTTGAAAATTCCGGAATAAAATGGTGGAGATTATAAAAGTGGATGGTTTTACAATCTGTTTTGCTTCTACACATCGGGAAAGAAGATTTGTTGATGCCTTAACCGGTTAACAATACCATATAATTATACGGAATTGACACTTTACAGTCCCGCAACCTACCTCCACAAATTTCTCGAAGGATTTTAATATGAATAATATCAATATAGCCACAGAAGGTCAGCAACTCTATCAATCCGTTTCTGCCTTGAAAGAGAACCCCAGTGAGGAGAACTTATGGAATTGCGTTGTCGCATTTCAAGGGTATACTTTCAAGACTATTACTGGCTTGCCGTTCTCATGCTAATATTTCATTAAAATCTTAGATTTTAATGAAATCGGCGCCGTGGTCGATCGGCCGAAGGCGCCGGGAGATATCCGCGGCGTGTCATATATACGGGATGTTTTGCCGGTTCGGGTTGATCGGGATGCCGGGAAAAAATGCATATAGTCGGGACCGCCGCCATGCCAAATCCTCGGCACAGGCGGTGGTCTTGCTCTTATACACGAATACAGTTGACAAATTGTCGGAAGCACTTAAACTACTTGTTATCAAAAATATTTTTAGCGAGGGAACACGAATGAATAAAAATACCGTTTCAGTCAAGACAAGCGCGGCGCGCACAAGCGTTACAAACACTCAGCTTTCATCGTATGAGACACGGCTCCGCGAAGAGGAGCACAGCCGCGGGACGATAGAGAAATACATACGCGATGTACGCGCGTTTGCGCAATGGCTGGGCAGACGCAAGCTGACGAAGGAAGCCGCTATCGCGTGGAAGGAGCATCTGACAGAGACAGGGTACGCGCCCGTCACCATCAACTCCATGCTCTCCGCGATCAACGGCTTTTTCACGTTCATCGGGCGGGACGACTGCCACGTGAAGTTCCTTAAGATTCAGAAGCGGATGTTCCGCGCGGAGTCGAAGACGCTGACACGGGCGGAGTATTTGAGGCTTGTGAACACAGCGGAGAAACGCGGAGACGCGCGCATCGCCCTGCTGCTGGAGACAATCTGCGCGACCGGTGTGCGCGTGAGCGAGGTGCAGTATATAACTGTGGAAGCGGCGCGGCTTGGTCTGGCGGAAATATCGCTCAAGGGAAAGATACGCACGATCATCATCCCCGGCAAGCTCCGCAAGAAGCTTTTGAAATATGCGAAAAAAATGAAAATCGCTTCCGGCGAGATATTCCTCACCAAAAGCGGAAGGGGCATGAACCGGCGGCAGATATGGTCGGCGATGAAGGCGCTGTGCGGCGCGGCGCATGTGGAGAGCAGCAAGGTATTCCCGCACAATCTGCGTCATCTGTTCGCGCGGCGTTACTATACGGTTAACCATGACCTTGTCAAGCTCGCCAATATTCTCGGCCACAGCAGCCTGGAGACAACGCGCATCTATCTTATCACAACGAGCAAAGAAAACGCAAAGGAAATGGAGCTGCTCGGACTCGTATCATAGCGGGGCTGATTTTATCGGCCCGATTTTGAATATTCCGCGTGAAATTGCGCACCGCGACCGATCAAATTGAGCATCCATTCCGGCGGAATTGAGCACCCTTGCCGCCGTCGTTGAGCTCTGCGATAAAATATAGATATGGATCCGGTCAGGATAAAGCCATCCCCGAGCAGAGTACGGCAACGGCGTCCTCTTCCCAGTACGGATTCACCCGCGGAGCCGAGTATTACGGAAAAACGGATTCAAATTCGCCCAGCAACTGCACCTCGTCGAGCAGTACATAATACATACCATCATCTTTGATCTGCTCCTTCAGGTACGGATACAGCACATCCGGATCACGGAACTTCTTATTTTCAAAAGCATCAAAAGCGATCTCAATGATGTGATCTTCAACTACTCCCTCTGACAGCAGATGCTCCTTAAAAAGAGTAAAGAGTAGATAAGACTTGCCGCATCGCCGCATACCGGTTATAACTTTAATAAAAATGGTGATGACAAGCCGGTGATAAAATCCGAACTAAATCCAAACCCGAGCGAATTAGTTGCATTATTCGCTTGCTATGCGCGGAGATTTATGTTAAAGTATGTGATGAAAAGTAAATAAAGTGTAAAATTTGGCATAGCTATGTTTATTCTTTGTTGTACCGTCAAAATCGACATAACGTCATGCATAACGTCATAATGTATGGTACCGACATAAATAAAAAACAGACAGGAGAAAAGAGAAATGAGCGCAAAACTGAGAAAAATACTGGCTTTGGTATTGACAGTGTTGCTGTTGACAGCCGCACTCTCTATACCCGCATTTGCCGATGAAGAGCATTCTGGCTATGCAAAACGCTGGAATATCATGCTTGTGATCGACGGCAGCGGATCGCTGTACCAGACCGATTCGGACAAGCTCAGATATGAGGCCATAGAGTCTTTCTTGGCGATTCTTCAGAGCGAAGGCAACTATGTCGGCGCGATTGTTTTCTCCGGAAACGGTACGGCTTACGACACCGATACCTATATGCGCCGCTGCATAATGCTTGATACCGGCCTTCTTCCGCTTGATGAAGCGGCGCCCAACGGCGGGGATGTTAAATCTTACCTGAGCAAGGCAATTCGTGCTGCCGGTGTCGAGCAAAACAGAGAGGGTACAACCGATATCGGCACTGCCCTTCTCGTTGCGCAGGAGGATCTCTCCGCATTAAACAACGGCAACGATTCCGCTATTTTCCTTTTCACCGATGGTGAAACGGATTTGAAGACTCCCGGAGCGCTGCAGAAGTCCCAGGACAACCTCAAGACTGCTACCGAAAATATAAACAGTCAGGGAATAAAACTCTGCGGAGTTTTCCTCAATGATCAGAACAGATCCAAATCAAAGGAAGTACGCAGCATTGTCTGTCAGGCTAACGGCATAAGCGACAGCAATCTCAATCTCGGCAATATGTATGTTGAAATCAGCGATGCTACAAGCTGCGCCTCCTCTACAGATGTATTCATGTCATTGCTTGGATTCAGCGTCCCCGAAGGAGACTACGATATCATCTACAGCAGTGCTGACAGAAGCTTCAGAGTTCCGGGCGTTGGTGTTGAGGAAGCTAACATTCGCCTTAGAACCGTAGATGGCAGCGCGCTTCCAAGCAGCCTTGATGTGGTAATTACAGCCCCGGATGGTACAGCCTATTCCGGCGCTTCTGCCGCCGCCATATGTACAAGCAGCAAAACTTACAGAAACTATAAGATTTCCGCGCCTATGAGCGGAACATGGAATGTGCATATTGAAGTTGCGGAAGGAAATCAGATAGGTATTTCATACGCACCCATTTTCAGCACCTATGTTGGCGCGGCAATCAGCGTCGAGCCTGATGTAAACATGCTGCATGTAAATATGGACGCGAAAGTAACAGCAAAGCTTACTCAAAACGGCGCCGAGATCAACGACAGCAATGCGTATAAAGAGTACAAGTGCACGCTCACCCTTACCGATACATCCAATGGTGAAAAGACCGAGTATGAAATCCCGATGAACGGCAATGGGGAGTTCGTCTATACTCTTCCGCTCGATACTTACGGAATGTTCGATGCGCAGGTAGCCTTTGAGTGCGACAAGCTCAATCCGAAATCCGACATTCAGCTTTGGGATCTGACAAACAAAGCGCCTCAGGTCGCGGCTTCCAAGGCCGTTACGCTGAAATACGGACTGTTCCAGAGCAAGACCTCCGAGATAGATTTGACAGGCGAATTTACCGATGCAGAAGACGGAGACAATCTTCCTCTTAGCATTGACAGCGCACGATCCACCTGCAATACATCGGCCGTGACGGTAAACGGGCAATCCCTCAGCGTTGCAACCGCAGATATCAGCAATGAGAAGGAGTCAAGCCTTATCGTATATGTTACCGACACGCAGGGCGCTGTTGCGGAGATGAGAATCGATATTACCGCAAAGAATATGACTGTCCCCTTCATCCTCATATTCATTGCTGCGATAGTTGTTATATTCCTCATTATTCTCTTTTATCTGAGAAGCTTGCCTAAGCTTGACGGCGAATGCAGTATCGAATTCGAATATAATGACAGAGCTGTCGCATGCAAGCTTCCGCTTCTCGGAAGCGAATGCAAGCGAAGCATGAATATGGCGAGCATGATAGTCCTGCCGGTCGGGCAAAAGTACATATCCGAAGGCTGCCGTGAGGCCAAAATCTCTGCAGGGGAGGTTATGGCATTCCTGAGCGGTTTGAGCGACCTGTCCAAGGTGAAGCTGTCCGTCGCAAAAGGAAAGGACGGAAGCAAGACTGTCGGCACTATCCGCGTGAAGCAAAGCAAAGGCAGAGCGCAGATTATTTACAACAGTCAGGTAAGAGTCGCTGCAAACGGGGAAACGGTCACTATCGGCTACTATTCGAACAACGGTGTAGATGATAACCCGTGGATTGACGATGATGGCGGATTGTTCGGCGGCAATAATGCTCCGTCCGAAACAAACCCGCATGGGGGAAAGAATACATTTTCACCATTCGATGATGATGACGATTAATTAAGGGCAACGCTCCCTTATGCAATAAAACACATAAATTAATATACGGAGGTCAATTATGCCGCTCGATAGAGGTCAACAGAAAATAATCGATAAGCAGTTGAAACAGCTCAAAGAAGACAAGATCTTCCCGCCGATGAAGCGGAGTATAGTCAAAGGCACACGGTATCTTATAATAAGTCTTGGCGGTACCGGCGCAGACGCGCTTTTCGGAATAAAGAAAAAATTTGAGGATATATTGCCCAAAGACCAGTATGAGGAGTCCGTAAAGCTCCTTGCTATAGATACGTGCAGCGACACTAAGCAATGCACCAAAAAGATTGTTGCCGAGGATGGTTCGGAACAGGTTGAAATCATTGACACACTCAGCGATCAGCAGTTTTTCTTTCTCTCCGGCGCAGCGGCCAGAAATGTTGTGACGCACTCTGTAGGAATGGTTGAAGACTGGATAAATCCGGATCTCCCCGCAATGATAAAGAATGATCAGGACCTGCTGACCGGAACAGGCGCATCGGCTGTCAGGCAAATCGGGCGTGTTACGCTGTTTCCGCAAAATACCGTGGAAGCTCTTCAGGGCCGTATCAGCTATCTCGTCAGCCAGCTTACAGATACAACTGCGGATAAACTCAAGGTGATGATAGTTTCCGGTATCTCCGGCGGCACAGGCTCCGGCACTATAATCGATATAAGCTATCTTATAAGGCATTTTATTGAGAATATGCCCGGCAGCATCGGCAAACGTACACAGTACGCGGGATTTATTCTTCTTCCGCCGACAGGCAGAAGCACAAACCCGACGGATATTAAAAAGGGAAATCAGAACGGTTATGCGGCTCTCAAGGAAATTAACCAGTTCATGACGCTGGCAGAGCGTGAGGAGATATATTCCCATAAATATGCCGGGATAACGGTAAAATCAGACAAGAATTTATTTGATGTCTGTTACCTCATGGACGGCGTCGCGCACGGCGTTTCTATGGGTAGCAACGCCAGAGACTTTGTTGTGAATGTCGTGGCGGAATGCATGGTGGATATGCTTACATCCCAGCCCGTTGACGGAAGCGCCCCGCAGACCGTTGACGCGTTCATGAACGATGCAAGCACATATGCCGGCGCAATGGTGAGAAGCAAGTCTGAGAATGACGCGCCTCGCGATGCAGACTACAGATATTGCGCTATCGGACACTGTGAAGCAGAAATTCCCGTTGCTCTTATGAAGGCATATATTGCCCAGAAGGTATTTGAGAAGATGTATAACGTCTTCAAAAAATGCAATACAGTTGAGCCCAAGGATGTCAGGGAGTTTGTGAAAGACATCACCATGCCGGAAAGCAAGGTTTCCGAACAGGCAATTAAAGGAGCTGTCAATCAAGCTGTTGAGGTTATGTTTAAATCTTTCAATAACCTCAAGGGAGGCCCGTTCTACGTCAACAACCTTCTCAGCCACGTGCCCGAAATTGTCGAGGAGTTTAAAAAGCAGCTGAAAATCCTCCGCCCGGACTTTGCGAGCAATGAACAACTTGACGCTATTGCGGCATATTCCGTCAGACTTAACCACGACATCTATGACGTATACACCACCGTTATGGAGCAGATGCGCCTTATCATTGCTCAGGAAGCGGATATTGAGGCCTATACCGAATTCACGGAGAACAGCTATTCATTCTGCCCGATAAACGTAACGGATGCAAGCGGCGCAGTCAGAAAATATCTTGACGGCCTCGTCAGCGGCAAGCGCGTAGAGAGGCTTACCAACGAGATGCTCGAAGAGATGATCGGGAACAGAAACGAGTGGACGCAGATATTCATAAAAGACAAGGTCACGGGCGAAATGGATCTGCCCAAGGTTATCCGCAAGTTCTGGAATGAAAAGCTCAATATTTTTATCGGCTCTACGATAGAAGACTTTCTCATTAAGTATTACTCCGGAGATCCTCAGGCATGCTATGACAGCGACGACCCGGAGAGTTCCGAAGAGACGCTCGAGGTGGCCGCAAAGGAACTTTACGACCAGATGTTCGGCATTGCCGGCAGGGCGCACCCGATGGCTGACTTCACCAATGTCGGCGGATTGACGGAGTCTGACTTCAACGGACACAATATCATACTTGTTCCGGAGCAGGCGCCGCACCTCATGAAGAAGATAAAGGAGATTGCCGCGGCAAAAGCCGATGTCGGCAATCAGGTGGTTGTCTACAGCAGCTTTGCAAATGACCGTATATCCAGCTATGCGCAGTATACGGGAATACCGGCTTTCAAGCTCAACTGGGTCTGCCGCGCAGAGAGCGACTATGAGGAAGCACTTGCCGGCGCAAAGCAGGGGCTGCATATGTCCGAGTCAAACAAGGGCCGTCTGTGGCGTGAATTCCCAAATCTCATTCCCGAAAGCGCATGGAAACTTTCACCCCAGCAGGACTATGTTAACAGACGCGAAAAAGTTCTTGCAGACAGGGCTCACAACCTCTTCGAGGAAGCGAAAAATCTCGAACTCACAACATCCGTGCCCATCGCGGCAGGCGCAAACTTTTTGGAATACACCGTGAAGCTTCTCCCGAGGGAGCTGCGTCCGGATGAGCTTACCTATAAGGAATTTGACCTCGCAAGCGAAGGTTCCAGGGTTAAAGCGGAGAAAGCGGAGAAAATTGACCGCGCGGCTGAGGAATGCGCGCAGGAGCTTTTTGAACGTCTGAAGAGCAAAATCGCTTCCGGCGCAGATTTGCAAAATCTCGACAGGGCGCTTGAAGACTGCGATAATCCCGTGAGCTTCGGCCTGAAAAAGCTTAAGACCTCTCAGTCTGTTCTCACAAGCAATCCGAATGCAGATAAACCTAAGGGCTGGGATGAGTATATCGCCGGCTGTATGCTGCGCAAGATGCCCGATACGATGAGCGCTCTCCGAGGAACTGTCGAAGTTTTCAGAAAGCTTCGCGCAAAAATAGACGAGGCAATCCGCGCAATGGGCGCAAAGATTCTCTTCGCTCGCTACCTCACTGTCGGCCTGTTTGACTTCAATGAGAGTTACTGTGAGTGGGAGTATACTGCGCAAGACGGCAGCGATGCGGTTCTCTTTGAGATGGAACCCGATGATAAGGTTCAGAAAGTCGCGGAATACTATTTTATGTGCGAAGCTCTGAAGAAACTCAGCGCCGATCAGCTTGCGGGTCTGCAAGCTCATTATGACGAGTTGACCGCCTATGAAGGCAAGGCAGAGAGAGTCGAGAAGATTAAGGAACTCAAGGCAAAAGCGAGAGCTCTCGGCGAAGATGTTGAAAAGCGTATTAACGACAAGACAAATCCCGATAAGCTTACTGTGATCGGATCCACCGAGTACGCCAAGAAGGCCGAAACAAAGGGTTACGACGTGCAGGATATACGCGCATTCTACAAAGAACTTGCCACGCTGCTTGAAGACCTCAGCTTTGATCTCAAGTCAAGAAACGATCTCTGATATAATTTGCGTTTTTCTGCGTGAAGGCTGATGCGCTGAGGCTTTCACGCAGAAATAAATAAAGGCAACAATCGAAAGGGCGGAAAAATGAAAGTCTCAGAAATGATACAGGCGAAGTATCCGGTTGAATACTATGTCAATTATACAAGGAGTATGCGGCCTGTTGCTGTCAGTTTTTCTGAGAAGGTCGATGCAGACATTGCCGAGCGTATTAACAGAGGCCTGAGCAGGATGCTTGTAGATACGACAGACGGCGACAGCTACGGTACAATGGGAATTTTCATAGATACGATATCAAATGGGCGCGTATACCGGGTGTCCGTATCCGGCGCAGATAATTACTATGTTGTCGACAGAGATCCTGTTGATGCCATAGTATGGATTATTTATGCCGTTTTTACTCAGCGCGATTGGCTGAATAAACTTAAAGATTGCGATATCTCCTCGCGCTTGCTGTCTGCAAACCAGCAATATATATCCTCTGTCCTGCTGAAAAGCGCTAACTATCAGTATACATCTGCTGTCAGCGGGAACAAAGTAGAAGAGCTATATGAAAAGCTGTGCGTTGGACCGGAAAAACTGACCTCTTATGCTCCGCTTTTCTCGGCGCAGCCTATTTCAGAGGCAGTCTCCAAACAGTGGGAGGGCGGATTTCTGCGCAAACCCCGCAGTATAAAAAATGTCCAGCTGGGCGATTTGGCAGAGGAACTGTATGGTAAAAGCGATTTTATGCCGGAGATAAAGGCATTTTGTGAATTTATAAAGACAACCGATATTTACAATAAGCGCTTAGGAGAGGCGGCGCAAAACCTCTACAAGAAACTTGCGGATATGCCGTGCCTTGCAATAAAAAATGTGCTTCTCCGTCTTGAGAGTCTTTCAAAAGATCGTGAGAATGCCCCTGATGAGGGCGACCCGGAGGATATTCTCAGCAAAAGACAGATGAGCTTCACGCTTTCAAAAGAGAGCCTTTCCGCAGCATTTCGGCCGCTTGATAAGTATTATTTCAACGCTGCGAAGTACTATCTTACGGAGCAATTTTTCGCGCAGCTTTTTCAAACTCCCATTATCGCTTCAATCAGACAGCAAAGAGAAGAGACGGTTGCAAAGCTTAATAAACTTCGCGGCGACCTCAATCCGTTCTGTTGCCTGCGGGATATTGACGATGAAAGCGAATACATTGGCTGGAACAGGCTTGCCGACATTCAAGAAAGCGATATCAACTCGTCTGACCGTCAGTGGACGCCAGCGCTTGCAAACAAGCTCCGCGAATATTTTCTCTACTCGAATCCTTGTACTTTGTTTATTTGCTCAAGCGCGCTCTACTCAGACCCCGATTCGCCATATCTGCGTGAAGATGTCAGCGTAAAGCCGGTACCAATGACGGACAACAGGACCATTGTTGCTTTCTGGACACAGCCGCATAAAGAGGAAGGTGACGCTAATGCCTGATATAATTTCTCAGCTGCGAGAAGATTTTTCGGATTTTACCTCCGCTGTTCGCCAAGAAAGCAACGGAAGTTGCATTGTGATGAACAGCAATTGGAAGGGCAAGACTCCCGGCGTCAGGAAAATTGAGGTACGTTTGACGGGGATTAACCCGCTAACCGGAAAATCTGTAGACAGCGCCGGCGTGTGCGGAGTGTTCTCAGCCGACAACACAAATTACAAATCTGATGCACTCACATATCACGGCGAGTATCAGCTGAAATTTACGGCGTTTTTAACTAACGGCGAGATTGCGGAAAACTTTCGCGAGCCTAAAACGGTCGAATTTTTCAACCCGGCAAAGAAACCGGTTATTTCCTGTGAAATAAAAAAACTTTCCGGTTTTACCCTGCTTACGGTTGATTGCAACTGTTGGATAATAGCCGAGAATAATATATGGCTGAAGTTCGGAAACCACTATCAGCCTGTCCCAAAGCCCGCTGTGGGAGCAAAGAGAACAAGCTGGATTGTCCCGACTGAAGAAAACCTGACGGTTGAGTTTTCCCCTGAACTCAGGAAATACTTGAAGTGACACAGCGTCGCATCAAAAGAGAAAGGTCGTACATATACAAATGGAGTATTTTTGCGCTAAATGTCAGAAAAAACATAAGGTAACGGAGATTTCCGCTGACCTGTGGGGCATATGCAAAGAGGAAGTATCCAACACAATAAAGAACATTAACAGAACTATGGATATGCCTAAAGGTACGTCGTTTATTGAAAAAGTCGGCGATGACAAGCCGATCTACCATAAGTTCAGAGACCTTGTCGGACAGAGCAAAGATGAGTTTGCCAAAACGACAATATACACTGTTCACAACAGCTTAGTTAAATTTATTAACAACGATTCTCATGTAGGTCTCGACAAGGTTATGCGCGGAGACATGCTCAGGCAAATGCCCGGTTTGCAGATTGTCGGTGATACGGCAAGCAAGGATATAAGCATCAATCTGAGCGAAATGATTTTTTTGTATAATAAATATGCGGAAAAGACTCCGGATGAAGCCGATGCCTTTAACAGTTATTTAGCGCTCGTCCACAAAGATCTGATAGAAGAAAAACTGTACAGCAAAAGGATGACGTTTTATTACAATAAGATAAACTATCGGGGACAGGAAGAATATGTCCTTGAGCGTGTTACCGACGAGCATAATGTTCCCTTCGAAGTCGGCGGAGAAATGCTCGGCTTCGTAAGACTGTGCCCGTATTGCGGCAGCAGAGTTTCGCAGGCTGTCGGCAGAGCGCCGGAGATCGTTATCGCTCTGGCGGGAAGTCCGCGCGCAGGCAAAACATCTTGCCTCACGGCGCTTACAAGCGCGCTCAACTCCGGAAAGTACGCGGAATACGACCTTGGAATTCAGGCAATGCAGCATGACAAGCTTTGGAAAAGCCTGTCTGAAGAAATAAGCCAATATCAGCAATGCATTAAGGTCAAGAAAACGGCCATTGAACAAAATGAAGTCTCCTCCTACTCTGTGCTTGTTAAGTTCGGCCGGCAGAAGCGAGTGCTGACATTTGTAGATATGCCGGGCGAATTCTGGCAGAGCGGCGAGGGACTGACGGCGGAATTTTTCAGGCAGTACTCCGGACTTTATCAAAATATAGACTGCATTTGGTTCCTAATTGATAAAATCTCCGTATATGAGTATGATCTCGGCCATAGAGATCGCCAAACCGAGGAACAGAGGCGCATTGCCGAACAGACGGCTGATGACAAAGACGTTATAGACCAGTCAAAACCGTCCAATATAGACGCAAATTTCCGCACCTTGCGCAGCCAGCTTGTGGCATGGGGCAAGGAAATGCCGCCGGTTGCGGTGATTATCAGCAAGCCGGAGGTCGACATAGAAGACAGCGACACTGTTTTGCAGTATAAGCTTTTCCCGATGCAGGGCGATGTCCCCAGCGTAAACCTTAACGAACTGATGAGGGTTCTTCAGCGAGACAGAAGCGGTCAATATTTCCTGCGTGAAGAAAAATTCTATAACCGAGCCCGTGACGTACGTAAATTCGTCCACAAAAAGAACGTGGCGCTCTACCGCGCAATAGAGGACAATTGCCCGTATAAATTTTATATTTCCATGGCCGCATACGGCAAACCGGCAGTAGACAATTCGAGTCAGAGCACCGGCGGACCGCAGCCTTTCCATGAGATTTTCCCGCTTATCTGGACTCTTGCGGTTAACGGCGTGCTGAATATATCTCATAATTACAGACAGACGGAGTACAACATTTTCGGCGGATTTAAGAGTTCGACCGAAGGCACGAAAACGGCGGTTTTCGATTATAAATCATTGCCGGAAAGCTCAAAAAGCAGCAGCAAGGAAGAAAAAAACAACGTAATAATCTACAACGACATTGCAAGCAATCTCCTTATGAAAAGCGACGGGTATGTAACAAGTGAGTTAAAACATTGAACAGGAGTGAGACAGGGTGGATTATCAGTTTATAAACACAATAAAAGGCGAAACATACGTAAACTTGGATTCGGATTCGAAGGGGAGAGAGTTCCCGCCACAGGCTATCGGAGACGTAAAAAAATACGGAAGCCTTGACTATTTTCTCAAAACAGATATCAATGAGGTGCTGACTTATTTTAAGCTTAACCGCCCCGGAAATCCGCCCATTGAGGTGCTTTCGAAAGCTGCAAGAAAGATGAACTCTGTTTCCGTCGGAAGATTTACGCAGTGTTTCGGGTGGCAATGGGAAAGTCAGCCGCCCAAAGATGCGCCGATAGATAGATTTGAGAAAATACTAAACACACGCTTCTATACAGAGAACGAAATTGACGCGCTGGCAGACAGCAGAGAAATCAGTGAAATTTCGGAGCAACCAACGGGCACCACACCTCGGATTGAGCTGAATGTTAAGCCCGAAGCGATAAAGGCCGTGTTCTACGGCGCTATGCTATGCTGGCTCAGAGGCGATTCCGCCGTACAGATCGCGGTACCTTCCGGAGTTGACTATACTGCTTATGTAATTGCGGCCGTAAAAAAAATATATTCTTATTTTCCGATCGGCCTGCGTACCGAGGCGGGTTTTTGCTCATATTTGCCCAAAGAAAAAGCCAAAGAGCTTCCGGCGATTTTTATCGGCTTTATTCCGGAGAGCATGAAAGACTCGCAAACTGTTTTTCTGGACGGATCGAGCGTTCCGGCAATAAACGAGCTTATCAAAGGTACGGGCCTTGGAAATTTAGATCTGTTTATAAACCATATTTGCGAACTTAAGGATGCTGATCGGCCTACTTTTATCGGCAAGGTGTATGCAGACTCCGAAGATTCGGGCGCCGCAATCGCCTCCAACAATATTACGGCAATAAAATATACATACCTCGGCGATGCCATACGTCTGCTGGAAGATATTCAAAACGGAAACCGGGACATTCAGCAGTGGAAGCTGTTTTATTCCGCTTTTGATAAATATCCTCCTTCAATGCGCAAGGATATAGATGATGCCATCCATAAAGAATTGAGCCTCGAGATGCTCAGGAGCTCGGTTGAAGGCGACTGCGAGGATGCGTCAACCGCCGAAGACGTTGCCGCGGTTATGAAGGGTTATAACGCGCTGTGCGGCAAAGAAAACAGCTGGTCTGATACGGCATGGGATGTCATGTACAAGCTCCTCGGAAAAAGAATTCATTTGGACAGCGCCGGCATGCTGAACTTTGCAAAAAATTATCGTGAAGATTTGGGTAATATCATAAGCAAAGAAAGAGTCAAAAAAATCGAAGCGCATGTTGAGTTAGTCATGCTTCGGGAAAGATATGTCAAAATCAGAAGCATCGATCTGACAAAATTGATGCAGGCAAGACAAGCTTTGACGGATGCGCAAAATTTGCATGCCGAGGCAGTGCAGGTATATGAGACCTACGGAGTTGAAGAGGCAGAACAGTTTAAGCGCAAAACCGAAGAGCTGGTTAAGGAGATTGAGGAGAAGAAAACAGCAGCAGAAAACTCCGTAGGTGAAATAATTGCGCAGCTTGAAGCCGCCGGAGATTATTTTGCGGCGCTTGATAAGTATGCAGAATTGAAAGCCCGCATATCGGCAATGGATGACGATGGCAAAGGCGAAGTTGCAAGAAAACTTACCGCGCTTCGCGGAAACGATTGCGGCAAATATATCGAGGAGCTTAAAAATTACTGCGGAATAGCAGATGGGGAATACATATCCCTTAAACATATAGCTCGCTGCCCTGAAGATCAAAGAGTTGTTATAGTTAAAGATCTGGCTGAAATTATAAAAGATTATCCGTTAAAATTCGGCGAAGAGGCAAAGGCGAGGGAAATTTCAAATAAAATATATTTTGCACAAGAATTTATAAAGCGAATTTCGCCTGACTGCAAGTTAAAGGTAGAATATTACGGCGAAAAAGCGGATGCGGAGCGGCTGAAAAAGCTTGCAGAATGCAGCCTTACCGCGCGGGATGTTCCGGATAATAAGGACAAATACAGGAATTTATTGTTAAAACTTGCAGACAGCAAAGTGTATGACATAAATTGCTTCTCGGCTGTTTTCTATATGGCGAAAATCTGCGGATTTTCCAAGTATGAAAGAAGGCTGTTTTACACTCTCCTTGAAGGAAAATTTACCCAAGCGAGCGATGAGGATTATTTTGCCGCGTTTGATTGCCTTTGCAGATATGTCAACGCTAAAGATGGCAAAACGCCGTTAGAACGTCTGGAAAAATGGAAATCCGAATATGATGATTGGAAATCGGAGCATCCGGAAAGAAATAGAAGTCAACTCAACCCAAATGCGGCACGCTGTTTCGAAGATTACATTTATGAACGCTCCCGGCCGAAGGAAAATCAGCGCGAGCAACCGGTGCCAAAGCAATCCCCCGTTCTCGTTGTTGCTCTCGGCGCGATTGCGTTGCTTTTGCTGGCAACGTCTGTAATACTGTTCGTCAAATACAAAAAAGACACAGATCAGCTCCGCTACGAGAGCGAGCAGAATATAATGCAGCTCCAACAGCAGATTGCCGACAGTTATGCGGTAAGCCTTTTTGACAAGGAATTCGATGAATATGTCAGCAATTTTGAAAAAGCTTGGAACAAGGGAGATAACGCAGGCATAATAGATACGTATTGCGACGAGCACAACATTGAAGATGTCATTTATACGCATGGCGATCAACAGGTAAAATGGGGCGAGTATGTATTCTGGACACTTGCGCTTGCATCCAATGATTATGGTAATGTTACGGATGAAGCGATCAATAATGCGCAGCTGAAAATCAACAGCGCTATTGCTCTTATGCATCCGGCTATGCTGCCGGAACAGACACCGGCACCGACTCCGGAAACGACCGTGTCAGAAGACGGAGCGGTTGCTCCTGACAGCGAAAATCCCGACGACGTTCCCACCGATGCCCAGGTAAATGAGAACGAGGCAGGATCGGCTTCTGCGGAACATTCTGAAGGAAATAGCGCAGATCCGGCGCAGACGGAGCCGTCAGCTCAGGACGAAAACAGCGCAGCAGAGCAAACAGATGCGGAAGCCACCGGCAGCTCGGAAGATACAGCGGCTGTTGCTTCAAGCCCCGAAACCGAACAGGATCAGCGTATCATTGAGATGGTGAGAGTGCTGTTTGAGAATGCAAAGGCTTCTCTCGACAAAGCGGTGAATTAAAGGCAGCATCTGGGACAAACCGCCTGCGGTATTTCGCTAAACAAATCCCCGCGTCGGCAGTGTACAACCGACGTGGGAAGATAGAGGAGAAGTAAAGTGGCTTTGAAAAAAAATAAGAGCAACGCCGGCGGCCCGTTTGATGATAACGATGATTACGATGGTTACGGCGGCGGTTCATCAAATTATAACAGCCTCTATGATGACTACGAAGACGATTCCGACAGCCTGTTTAACGAGGAATCCGGAAAATATTGGCCCAAGCCGAAAAAGAAGAGTAACCCGGTTCCGTATATAATTGCGGGGATCGTAGTGCTTTTGGCGTTGTTTTTGTTCCTGTACGTCGGAAAAGGCTCTACGGGTATTCATGCTGAGGTAATAACTCCTACGCCGCAGGAAGTCAGCACCCCCCTTGTAAACACTCCGAGTCCCGCACAAGCGGTTGAGAATACTCCCGCACCGACGGCAACACCGGCATTTGAAAATACCAACCGATATTTCAGAAGGCAGCTGAACGAAACTCAGAAAAAGGCATATGACAAAATCAGTAACGGTGTTGGCATATATGAAGAGACAATAAGTTTTGAAGTCGCAACTGAAGAGGATATCCATATGTTGGCGCGCTATGTTTCATACGACTATCCGGAGTATTTCTGGTTTCGAGGAGCATGGGAAGCAGGATATACATTGGAATCGGTGGGCGCAGATTTGTATAGAGTAGTGCTTAAGCCGGAATATGAGTACACAGAAAACGAGTGTCAGGGCTTTTCTCTGCTTGTTGAGACGGCATTTCAGCCAAAGATAGATGAGCTATCCAATTCATCGGATTACGACAAGGCCATTGGCGTGTATGAGTATCTGATTGAGAATACAAAATACGATCTTGCATATATGGGGAAAACCATTTATGAAATGGCCAAAGATCACCGCGCAGTGTGCGAAGGGTATGCCAGAGCAACGCAATATATGCTTACAAAGCTCGGCGTTGAAACACTGTACGTTGTAGGAAAAAGCGATAACGGCAGCGGAGAGCCGGAAGATCATGCGTGGAACATTGTGAAACTGGACGGCGAGTACTACAACGTCGACACAACCTGGGGAGATCCGGCTCTCGATGACGGAACACAGGCAATGTCGCATGGATATTTATGCGTTACAGATGCCGACTTGCAAAATACGCATGTGAAAGATAATAGCAACCCATACCCTGTTTGCAGCAGTACAAAATATAACTGGTTTCGTCGAAACAATCGATATATGGAGACTTATGACGAAGCTGTCATTGCAAGCTGCATCCCCGGGCGCGGAATAGAAACCGAATTTCAGTTCGCCACGGAAAGCCTGTATAAAGAGGCAATGAAAAAACTTTTTGATGATGGCAGAATTTATGATATTGCGTATAAAGCAGCAGGTTCATCATATGCAAGGTGGCGTTACGATGAGAATGCACGTGTAATAGCTATCACATTAAACTAACGCGGTACAGCGCGGCTTGCCAAAAAACTAAGCAACGAAAGGAGTACAGCTGAAGGGCTGCAGAGAACGATGAGAAACGAAGAGGTTAAATTCAATTGGCGGCTTATGTTGAGTACAATTATTTTTTCGGCAGCTGCATGGTTCGCATCAGAATTATTGCGCGACAAATTAGGAATTGAACTTTCCCACTGTATTCTGGTGGGCATCTGTTTTGCCGCGACAGGATTGATTATTGGCGTTTCGGTATTCATTAAAAGCATAGTCGGCGACAGCTTTGAGGCAAATGTAATTACGGGCCGCAACACCGCCGGAGCTGTGCTTGCTTATATTCTGATCGGCACGATTGTGCTTTTCGGTGTTGGCACGCTGGCGGAATATGTTTATGAGCAGAATTTTAAGAAGCTTGAAAAAATAACGGCATATGTGTTCGTGATAGATGATTCCGGATCGATGCAGAGAAACGATGAGAATTTAATGAGATATGAGGCTGTAAACGAACTGTTGGACAGCTGTGAAGATGATTTTCCGTATGTCGTATATAGCTTTTCTGATAAAATAACGCTGTCCGGAGTCGGCAAAGCGAGTGAGAGATCGGTTGAATTCGACACATACGGAGGCATGACAAACATCCGCGGCGCGCTTGAAACGGTGTTAAATGATTATAATAACGCCACCTGGGACGGGGGAACAAATCCTAGATTTGTTCTTCTTACCGATGGTTATGCGACTGATGTGAAATATTACGGCGATCTTGATACAGTACTTGGCGGTTATGCAAAAAAGGGGCTTACTGTCAGCTGCGTCGGTATGAGTGAAGCCGATCAAAGCTTACTTGAATACATTTCCGATGCAACCGGCGGGGTTACCGTAAATGCAGAAAATGTGGATGAGCTTGCTTCTGCTATGACAACAGCGGCAAAAAGCATTCCGGCGAGAGACCTGTTCTCATACAGGCGCGGAGTCAAGCTTGATTACGTCTATGCCATTATCAGAGTTCTTGCTATCACAATTCTCGGTACATTGATCGGGATACTTACTGCAATCTGCTACGGCGTCAGCGATTACGCAAAGAACATAATTATAATCGGCGCATGCAAATCCCTCGTTGCAGGCCTTGTTCTGGAACTTGGTATAAATACGCTTGATATTTCGGACATGTGGTGCTGGCTTGCGGCGTGGGTTATAATGTGTACTGTTTTCACTCAGCGCAAATTTAAGAAATTAACCTTTAATAATGAACAAGGCTCAATGTTCATTTGATTCCGATACTGTAATACTGCTTTTTAATAAAACTCTTCGACTTTTGAAACGGATGTGATAAAATACAATAGGTTGATAAAGATGGCATCGAGATACAAATTTAGCAGCGAAGAAATAGCGGAAAAAGAATTAAAAAGTTATGTAAACCAGAATGTGCGGCTGATGTTTGAAGACGAGGCAGGCTTTGGGCGAATCAATAAGCCAAAATACTGTTGGTGCGAAAAAGGAATACGACCTTCGGTTCCTTGCCATCACATACGGGAATACCGTTATGCGTACGGTGCTGTTGAGCCTGTAACCGGTAAATCCTTTTTTCTTACCATGCCTTTTTGCAACTCTGTCTGCATGAATATCTTCCTGTCAGAGCTATCTAAACGATACCCAAGTGATGTGATTTTACTGTGTTGTGACGGAGCGGCGTGGCATAAATCGCAAAAGTTGAACATTCCGTCAAACATCGTGCTGTTCTTTATTCCACCATACACTCCCGAGATGAACCCAATTGAGCAGATTTGGAAAGAGTTACGAAAAAGCTTCCGTAATGAAGTTTTTGCATCTTTGGAAAAAGTGATGGATCGCCTATGCGATGCCATTTGCAATTTATCCCCTGCAACCGTTAGAAGCATCACTGCGCGTGATTGGATTATTAAAGCGTTTAATTAAAATTTAGTATGAGGTGTTCAGTTTTGACCGACGTATTCATAACGTATGTTGGATTTGCCCTCTGAGGAGATTTTTCTCCTTGGAGGGCTTATTTTTTTGCTCAAAAGCGGAAAACCGTACGGAAACAGAAGGATAAAGCCTTCAAATGTGGTGATTTTCCATCTTGGGCAAGCTGAAACAATTGAGTATGATGATGAAAATTAAGGGGGTTTGCCCGTCATGGAATTTTTCCGTGGCGGGCAAATTTTTTACAAAATTTTTTTCGTTGTTTTTTCCAAAACGCAAGTTTCATGTCCATTACACCTTGAAGAATGCTTATGGAGGTGTCGGCATGACGAATGAGCAGGAAGCTCAGATTAATTTTTCTTATGTTCGCTGATATTTTTGCGATTATCTGTTATTTACGTGTAAAAACGGACATAGCTGTGTCCGAAGTTTTCGCATTCTCATAATATATAATATGGCTGTAGTTAAAGCCACTCCGTCAGTTGATACGCCCGTTGGCCGCGGACGATCCAGTGTTAGCTGATGGGACAAGTTAATACGTACAGCTGCCTACTGGATAAGGAAGCTGCAGACCGAAACGGAGGTTTCCGTTAGGACTGTAGTTGGGTTTCCATACCCTTTTTGCGGCAGCACTCAGAGTCCTCCGTTTCAAGAAATTGAAAATCGGAGGACTTTTTATGACTACCAGCGACAAAATTTGGTCAATCCCTATGGGAGTGGACAAGCAGGCAATCGTCGACCTCGGCATCAAACGAGAAGACATCAAAAAGACGAAAATCGGCTGCCGAATGGTCGATGCCATCATGGTGCCTTGCACCGAGCAAGAGTACAAAAGTTTCATGCGCGGAAAATGGACTGAGGAGCAGCGAGCGTTCCGCAGTCGCAAGTGCATGGTTCCCAGCAAAATAACCGGCAAATTGGTACGCTGCACAAAATCCTGCAAGAACTGCGATAAGATGAAGTCAGGCGCCGTGTTATCACTCGAAGCTTTTGAAGATGAGTTTGACTACGAACCCGAAGGTTTGAACAGGCAGGCTACAAAAGAGTGCGACACAGCATTGACTCTGATGCTTGTTGCTGACCTAATCACCAAGCTTCGAGGGCAAAGCCCCGAACTGGCCACGATCTTTGAAGCAATGTTCAATGGTGCCAGCCAGCGCGAAATCGAGCGCGAACTGGGTATCGCACACGGGACTATGACCGACATGGTCAAAAGGATGCGTAAGATTCTCCAGCAGTCCGTCAGCCGCGAAGACATCATCGGTTAACGGCGATATAAGGGGTGTGCACTTTTCAACGAATCGAAACTCAAAAAGCCGAAAAAATGCACACTCCCAACATGGTAATTGTTAATTTGTGTAAGCGCCGGACATCAAAAAAGGCTCCGAGAGCAGAAATCAATCAGTCCTCGGAGCCCATAGCCGATAAAAAGTGTAAGAAAAACCCGTTGTCACAAGCATTTTAATAAAGAAAAACTGCACACCAGCCTGATAACAAATTGTATCAAAACTGTTGTGCAGTTACAGCGGAGATGAAGAGATTCGAACTCTTGATACCCTTATGGGGTATACACGA
>CAVHIP010000036.1:0-18593 GCA_963636125.1 Oscillospiraceae bacterium
CGGCGGCTATTAAAACATTTAATTGACATTAAATGTTTTAATCAGTTTTCAGTATAATTCTCCGCAATATTATACAGGCAGCGTCTTTTTGCGGCGCTGCCTGTTATTATTATATAATCTCTTTATACATCGCGGGGGCATCGGATTTGCTTGCGTTTTCGTTTACCGCCAGGACTTCAACCTTGAGAGTATGCTGCCCGAAAGCGATTTCAATGACATCGCCGACCTTAACCTGATAACTCGCTTTTACCTGCCTGCCGTTTACCGACACGCGCTCGCCGTCGCAGGCGTCGTTTGCCACGCTCCTCCGCTTGATGAGGCGGGAGACTTTTAAATATTTATCTAATCTCATATCTTTTTAAGAAAAAGACAGCCGCGATAATGCGACTGTCTTAATTTATAAAGTTGAACTTACTTTGCAACTGCGTCCTTAAGAGCCTTGCCGACTTTGAAGCCTGCAGCGCGGCTTGCGGGGATCTCGATAGGCTGCTTGGTCTGGGGGTTGCGGCCCATGCGGGCGGCGCGCTCTTTGACTTCGAAAGTGCCGAATCCGACGAGCTGAACCTTATCGCCCTTTGCGAGAGCTTCGGTAACAACGTCAACAAATGCGGCAACTGCCTTCTCGCTGTCCTTCTTGGACATAGCGGTCTTCTCTGCAACAGCAGCTATAAGTTCGGTCTTATTCATTATAATTCTTTCCTCCTGTAATTTACGGTATAAACCGTTGTTTAAGTGATAATAATGAGGTTTCCCCGACTGCACGGGAAAAACTCACAAACCGAGTTTTGCACGCTTACGCACAGTGCGGATATAATCTACCACAAAACACAGGCAATGGCAAGAGCAAAATGCGAAAAATACGGCAAATACGGCAAAAACGACAAAATAATCAGCGTAATTTGAGAATTTTGCCCAATTTTTCTCCGCCGGGGATGAGTTCAACGTCCTCTTTGGTTATACTTCTGAGAGAAATCGCGGCAACGGCATAGACAACGACCGCCGCAAGAATCGATATTCCGAGGCAGACGACTGCTTTCGCAGACCCATCGCTCCCGAAAATTCGCGCGCAGCCGGAATAGATAAGCCACGCCGCCGCGCCCATGATGGCGCTTGACGCCGCAGGGCGGGCAAAAGCCTTGAAAAGACTCGGCCGGTTTTCGAGAGTTGAACACATGAATATATAGTTCATCGTTGCCATCACAAAATAGCTCACGAGAGTGCCAATCGGCGCGCCGTAAATGTTGATGGAGCGGTTTGCCACGAGAAACCAGTTGACAACTATCTTAACCACACCGCCGGTTATCATGGTGGTCATGGTGTACTTCTCCCTGCCGGAGGCCTGGAGAATGGCGTTTTCCATGAGCACAAAGCATACGAAGAAGGACGCGATGCCCATGATGCAAAGAAGCGTAGGGCCCGCTTCGTGACTGCGTGGGAAGAGCATGTTGAAAATCGGCGCGGATAGTACCGCGAGACCGACGCCCATCGGCATGGAAACGACCGCCGAAATGCGCAGGGAATCCTCGCTCACCTTTGCCGCCTCTCCTTTCGCGCCCTTTGCGATTGCGCCGGAGATGGCGGGGACGATGGATATGGTCAGCGGAGTGACAAACGCGGCGGGCAGGTTGAAAAGCGTCTGCCCCTTGCCGTAAACTCCGTAGAGCACCTTGGCCTCTTTATAAGAGAAGCCGGCGGCATTCTGAAGCCTGTCCATGCAGAGCTTGGAATCGACGCTGTTGAGCAGAGCCATGATGCACGCGCCGAACGCTATGGGAACACCGATGCGGAAAATATCCTTTACGATTTTGCCGGCGCTGTCGACAACATCGTCATCCGCCGGCGTGTCATCGGGAGCGTGGCCGCCGGTATAAGGGGCGGAAAGCTGCGCTTCGTGGCGGCGCTTATATATTATCATATAGCCGAGCGACACAACAGAGCCTATCGAAACGCCGAGAATCGCGCCCGCCGAGCCTAGAGGCAGGCTGTGGGTGGACTTGATAATCACATAGGACAAAATGAGACCGGAGATTACCTTGAAGAGCACCTCGAGCACCTCGTCAACGGTGGTCGGGAGCATGTTGCTGTTGCCCTGGAAATATCCGCGGTAGGCGGAGACGATGCAGACAAGCAAGATTGCCGGAGACATCGCCTTTACGCTCATCGCGGCGTCGGGGTTTTCAAGATATTCCGCGGCGAGCCACTCGGGAAACAGGAACATGATAAGCGCGAAGACCATGCCTATCGCGAAAAACGTCCACCTGGCAACGCGGAAGGTTTTCTCCTCGTTCTTCGCCCTGCCGTTTGCGTCGGACTCCGCGATAAGTCTGCTGAGCGCAACGGGCAGACCGGCTGTTGCCAGAGTAAAGAAGATGTAATAGATGTTGTAGGCGCCCATGAACATCGAGTAGCCTTCGTCGCCGAGAATATTCCCCAGCGGGATTTTGTAAATCGCGCCGAGAACCTTCATGATTATAACGCCGACGGTGAGAATGGCAGCGCCTTGAACGTAATTATGCTTTTCTTTGTTTTTTGACATATCTGCCTCCGATATCCGGATTTGCCGAACATAGGGAAAGGTTATGCGCCGGTGAGCTCCTCGCTTTAATCAGAGCTCGCCGAGTATATGCCGCGCCACGTACACGCCGCTTGCGGAAGCGTGAGAGAGGGAATGCGTGACGCCGGAGCAGTCGCCTATAACATAGAGTCCCTTGTCCTCGGTCTGGAGATTATTGTCAAGCTCCACTTCCATATTGTAGAACTTCACCTCAACCCCGTACAGCAACGTGTCATCGTTCGCCGTGCCCGGGGCGATTTTATCAAGAGCATATATCATTTCTATGATTCCGTCAAGAATGCGCTTTGGCATGACAAGACTGAGATCGCCGGGGGTTGCGGCAAGCGTGGGGACGACGAAGTTCTCCTCAATGCGCTTGACCGTGCTTCTCCGTCCGCGCACAAGGTCGCCGAAGCGCTGCACGATAACGCCGCCGCCGAGCATGTTGGAAAGGCGCGCGATGCTCTCGCCGTAGCCGTTGGAATCCTTGAACGGCTCGGAGAAATGCTTGCTGACGAGTAGGGCGAAGTTCGTGTTCTCTGTGTGAAGAGACTTGTCTTCATAGCTGTGCCCGTTCACAGTGACGATGCCGTTGGTGTTCTCGTTGACCACAACGCCGTGGGGATTCATGCAGAACGTGCGCACGAGGTCTTCAAACTTCTGCGTGCGGTAGACGATTTTGCTTTCGTACAGCTCGTCTGTGAGGCGGGAGAACGTATCCGCCGGCAGCTCCACGCGAACGCCGATATCAACTCTGTTGGAGCGGGTGGGGATGTTGAGAGACTTGCACACGCCCTCAATCCATTTGCTGCCGCTGCGCCCGACGGAGACGATGCATTTTTCGCTCTCATAGCTCTCGCCGCCGGCCGTTATGCGGTAGCCGCCGTCAACGCGTTCAATATCGGTGACCGCGGTGTTGAAGTGAAAATCGACCTTATCCTTGAGCTCCTCGTAGATATTGCCGAGCACGACATAGTTTATATCCGTGCCGAGATGGCGGACCTGCGCGTCCAGCAAGTGCAGACCGTTTTTAAGGCACTCGCGCTTGATTTCGGTGTCGGCGGTGGAATAGAGCTTTGTTCCCTCGCCGCCGTAGCGGAGATTAATCTCATCCACGTATTTCATAAGCTCGATGGCTCTCTTCTGCCCGACATATTCATAGAGCGTGCCGCCGAACTGATTGGTGATATTATATTTGCCGTCGGAGAACGCGCCGGCGCCGCCGAAGCCGCTCATAATGCTGCAAACGGGGCACTTGACACAGCTCTTTATCTTCTCGCCGTCAATGGGGCAGCGCCGCTTATCCAAAGGTCTGCCGAGCTCAAAGACGCCTATTTTAAGATTTTTGCCGGCATTGGCAAGCTCATACGCGGAGAAAATGCCTCCGGGGCCTGCGCCGATTATTATAACATCGTATTTCATATATGGTTTCCTCCTGAAAAAAACAAAACCCCGTCTCCCCAATCGGGACACGGAGCACAATGTATCCTATTGAA
Organism: Oscillospiraceae bacterium; assembly: GCA_963636125.1. Classification (GTDB taxonomy): domain Bacteria; phylum Bacillota; class Clostridia; order Oscillospirales; family Oscillospiraceae; genus Limivicinus. The sequence goes on from CAVHIP010000036.1 coordinate 4,051, forward strand.
ATTTTACACTATGGTGTCCGGAATGTCAAGTGAACGAACTGTAAATGTGACGAGGGCTGCCTCGAATCGACTTCGCGACAGCCCCGGTATTTTGCCTTTATATCCGTATCTCGGCAATTTCCGAGCTTACTCGTCCTTCTCTTTGGAGAGCATTACGTTGGTGAGTATGCCGAGGATGAGAGCGCACGCGACAGTGCGGATTTCAACCGCGCCGAAAGATACCGTCATGCCGCCGACACCGACGATGAAGATAACGCAAGCGGTGAAGAGGTTGCGGTTCTTGTTGAGGTCGACATTCTGGAACATCTTAAGACCGGATGCGGAGATGAAGCCGTAAAGCGCGATGCACACGCCGCCCATTACGCAGGAAGGGATGGTCTCAAGGAAGGCGACCAGCGGAGTGATCATGGAGAAGAGGATGCAGGCGAAGGCCGCGCCCCAGATGGAGACCGTGGAAGCGTTTCTGGTGATTGCGACGCATGCGATGGATTCGCCGTAGGTGGTGTTGGGGCAGCCGCCGAAGAGCGTGCCGACGATGGAGCCGATACCGTCGCCGAGGAGGGTGCGGCAGAGGCCGGGCTCCTCAAGGAGGTTGACGCCGATTATTGTGGAGAGGTTCTCGTGGTCTGCAAGGTGCTCCGCGAAGACAACGAACGCGACGGGGACGTATGCGACGAACACGGTCAGGATGTATGCCGCGTCAACTCCGGCCCAGTCTGCGGCGAGGAAGGTGAAATCGGGCAGGGAGATGAGGGATTCCATATTGACGAGCGCGGAGTAGTCAATAACAATGAGAGCGGCGTTGCCGGTGGCATTGCCGATGAGAGCGAAGACAGAAGCGGCGAGATAGCCGGCAAGGATGCCGATGATGAAGGGGATGAGCTTGAGCATCTTGCTGCCGTAGGTCGACACGACCATGGTTACAGCCAGAGCGACAAGGCCGCAGATGAGAGAGACATAGGTGCTGCCGCCCTCGACGCTGGAGGACATAAGGTCGCCGATCGCGTTGCCGGCGAGGGACAGACCGATGATTGCGACGGTGGGGCCGATAACCACGGGAGGCATGAGCTTGCTTATCCAGCCGACGCCGCTGATTTTAACGGCGATGGCGAATATGACGTAGACAAGGCCTGCGAAAGCCGCGCCGATTATAAGGCCTGCGTAGCCGACGCTGACGGAGATGGCGCCGCCGAACGCGGAGGACATGGAGCCGATGAACGCGAAGGAGGAGCCGAGGAAAACAGGGCTGGTGCTCTTTGTGAAGAGAAGATATACTATCGTGCCGAGGCCTGCGCCGAAAAGCGCGGCGGAAGGAGTAAGTCCGTTGCCGACAATTCTGGGAACGGCGATTGTCGCCGCCATGATTGCGAGAAGCTGCTGTATCGCGAACAGAACCACCTGTCCGAACTTGGGCTTGTCTTTAATTCCGTATACCAGATTCATTCAATTTACCTCTCTCTGTAAGTATTTAATTGATAGGCAATAGCGCATAATACATCTGCGGTGTTGCCGATATATGACCGCAGCCCGATTTCAGGGCTGAATGTCAACACGATTGGGGCTTACTTTTCCATGTCCGTTTTTTCCATATCCATGAGATAGACGGCGGTGCGGCCGTCATACTCCGGCAAGCAGACCTCTATAAGCTCGTTTCTTGAGGTGGGGACGTTTTTCCCGACATAGTCGGCTCTGATGGGCAGTTCCCTGTGCCCTCTGTCGATAAGCGCGGCAAACTGAATCGTCTGCGGCCGACCGCAGGAAAACACAGCTTCTATCGCGGCTCTCGCGGTGCGTCCGGTGAAAAGCACGTCGTCGCACAGCACGACATCACGCCCCGCCACATCGAACGGCAGTTCGCTTTTGCGCACCTTAGGGTCATGCCAGAGCTCGGTGAGATCATCGCGGTAAAAGCCTATGTCGATGCTGCCGACAGGCACGCTCACGCCTTCGATTTTTTCGATATTATCGCGTATTCTCTCGGCAAGCGGCTCTCCCCTTCTGCGGATGCCGACAAGCACGACGTTTTCAACGCCCTTGTTTTTTTCGGCGATTTCGTGGGAGATACGCATAAGCGCGCGGTTCATTGCCGCTTCGTCCATGAGCTGTGATTTGAGCTTCATATGCGATCTCCTCTCTGCGGGCAACAAAAAATGCCTTACCGCAAACATCTCGGCAAGACACGACAGAACGCACCCTTAAAATCAGAGTGCGATTATATGAGCGATCTTGCCGGCATCTCTGTACCGCGCTTAAAAATCTTTTTTCCGAGAGCTATTATATCATCAATGCCGGCAAACGCAAGAACAATATTTCACTTCTGCGTCTTTGACAGATACGCGCAATTTGAGCAGGCAATATTTGTGCATTATCACAAGTCGGCAAATCAGAGATTTTGCCGAAGCGCCTTCCTGCGGCGGTTGATATAGCGCTCCATGTCGCCGGTCGTTATAAACTCGGTCAGCACAAGCTGCTCGAACACAGGCACGGTGCAGGAAAGAAAGCCGAGACGCTCGCGGTATTGCGATGCAAGGCTCTCCGGCAGAACCATATATCCCGTTCTGATAGACGGCGCGATTGTCTTTGAAAAGCTGTTGACATAGATAACGCGGTCAGGGCAAATCGAGTATACCGTTTCCACAGGCTTTGCGGAAAATTCGGAATCATAGTCGTCCTCGACGATATAAGCCCCCGTTTTCTCGGCCCATGAGGCGTATTCGCGCCGTTTTTCCGCCGTCGCGGTGACGCCGCTGGGGTAGCTGTGATATGGGGTAATATGCAAAATACCGGCATTGCACCGTTCAAGCTCTCCGCTCTCTATTCCGCGCTCTCCCAGCGTGAGCATCTCGCACTCCGCGCCGACGCTCTCGTATACCCGGCGGATTTTTTCATAGGAAGGATTTTCGAGCGCGATGCGTCTGTCGCGGCCGCAAAGAGGCAGCACAAGAGAATAGAGATATTCCGCTCCGGAGCCTATAACTATCTGCTCCGGCGGCGCTTTTATGCCGCGGCTTCGCATGAGATAATCCGAAATCGCGCGGCGCAGCGAGAGGCAGCCCATGTTTTCGCCGCGTGACAAAATGCCGCTGCCGCACTCCGTGATAACGCGGCGCATCGTCTTCGCGTAGACCGAAAACGGGAAATCCGCCGGAATGTCCTCCGCCTTCATGCTCTCTACGCTCACCGGCTTTATCGTGGGCGGGCAGGCCGCTCCCTCGGCGGCAAAATATCCGCTGCGCTCCCTCGCCTCTGCATAGCCCTCGTCCGCCAAAAGCGCGTAGCAATGCTCAACCGTTATCACGCTCACGCCCGTTTCCGCCGCCAGCGCTCTTTTGGACGGCAGTCTGTCCCCCGCGGCTATCGCGCCGGATGCGACATCTGCGCGGAGTTGGGTATAAAGCTGCATATACGCGGGAACACGGCTGTTCTTATCGACAATATATTTCATCTGGTCATATCCTTTTTTCTCATTCTGAGCATAGCAATATTATCAGATTGATAATATAATGCCTGTGAAAAAAAATCAAGAGGTATTATTATGAAACGTATAGTCAGCATTCAGGATATTTCGGATTTGGGCAAATGCTCCCTCACGGCCGCGCTTCCCGTGATTTCGGCGCTCGGCGTTGAGTGCGCCGTCATGCCGACGGCGGTCTTATCCACACATACGATGTTCAGCGGCTTCACTTTTAAGGATCTCACGGACGAGATGGAGCCGGTCGCGCGGCATTGGAAGGAGCAGGGCATCGGCTTTGACGCCATATACACCGGATATCTCGGCTCTTATCGCCAGATAGACATTGTGAAGAAGTTTTTCGCCGATTTTAAGGACGGGGCAAAAATCATCGTCGATCCCGCCATGGCGGATAACGGCAAGCTCTATTCGGGCTTCACGCCGGAGTTCGCGCTCAAGATGGCGGAGCTTTGCGACGGGGCGGATATCATTCTGCCGAACATAACGGAGGCCTGCTTCATGCTGGGCAAAGAGTACCGGGAGGACTACGACGAGGCGTATATTCTCGATCTGCTTGACGGGCTTAAAAAGCTCGGCGCGAAGGAGTGCGTCATCACGGGCGTTAGCTTTGAGAAAAATAAGCTCGGCGTATACAAGCTGGACAGCGAAACAGGCAAATATTTTGAGTATTACACCAAACGCCAGCCGGAGAATTTCCACGGCACGGGCGACCTTTTCTCATCCGCCGTTGTGGGCGGCGTTATGCGCGGCATGAGCGTTGACAACGCGCTTATACTCGCCTGCGATTTTATATGCGAGTCGATAGGCATCACAATCGCGGAAGAGAACCACAACACCTACGGCGTCAACTTCGAGCAGGCGATCCCCTATCTGCTGAAGAGAGCGGAAGAGATAGAAAAGGCGTAAAAGCAAAAATATGAACAGCGGGAGAAGTCGTTTTTTCGATTTCTCCCGCTGATTGTTTATCTGCTATTTACCTGTCCAGATAGCTGCACGCGGCAAGCGCGGCGACAGCGCCGTCCGCCGCGGCGGTGGTAAGCTGGCGGACGGATTTTCTTCGGCAGTCGCCCGCTGTGAAAACGCCGGCGGTCTTTGTGAGGCAGTCTTCGCCGGAGCGTACATAGCCGGCGTCGTCAAGGTCAATATAATCCTTGAAAATGCCGTTGTCGGGCGCGTGGCCTATGGCGACAAACAAGCCGTCAAGCGCTATCTCCCGCTCGCTTCCGTTTTTGGCAAGTCTTATTCCGGTAAGCTCGGTTTCGCCCAAGAGCGCTGTTATCACGCTCTCCGTGACAAATTCCACGTTCGCGCGGTTTTTGAGAGCTTCCACAAGCTTTGCTTCGCCGCGGAACTGCGCGCGTCTGTGGATAAGATAGACCTTCGCGCATTTCTCGCTCAGCAGCAGCGCATCCTGCAGCGCGCTGTTGCCGCCGCCGTTTACCGCCACCACGCGATTTTTATAAAACGCCCCATCGCACACGGCGCAATAGCACACCCCGTTGCCCACAAGAGCTTCTTCGTTTTCTATGCCGAGCATTCTCGGCTTCGCGCCGGTGGCGATTATGACGCTGCGCCCCTCAAAGACCGCGCCGGACTCGCACGTCACGCGCTTTATTTCGCCGTCAAGCTCCGCGGACACGACTTCTTCCAGCTCGACCTCGGCGCCCTGCTCCATCGCCTGCTCCATAAGCCTGTCTCCGAGCTCCGCGCCGCTTATGGAAATGACGGACGGGAAGTTCTCAACCTTCGGCGACCATGTAATCTGTCCGCCGAACGCCGCCTTTTCGATTACAAGAGCGCTCTTTCCGGCGCGGCATGCGTATGTCGCGGCAGTCAGCCCCGCGGGGCCGCCGCCGATAATAAGTATATCGTATATCATTTTTCTTCTCCGTTAGTTTCAGTATAACAAAGCTTCAGGAGCTTTTTTATTCTGTAATTGACCGCGCTTTTCGTGACCGGAGGCATGGACAGCTTGCCCAAATCGGAAAGGCTCGCCTCGGGATTCGTTATGCGCAAGAGCGCCGTGTCCCTCAGATCATCGGGCAGAGCGTCAAGTCCGTTTTCGGCGACAAAACGCTTTATAACGCGTATCTGACTCTGCGCGGCGGCGACGGTTTTGTCGGCATTGGCAGCGTCGCAGTTTATCTGACGGGTAACGGTGTTGCGCATTTCCTTGTCCACCTTCGCCGTTATAACCTGCATGGCCGCGTTCGATGCGCCTATCGCGGTGAAAAAATCCGCTATGGCGTCGGCCTGCTTGAAATACAAGAGGCTGTTGCCGGCGCGGTGCGTCTCCTTCGGGGAAAAGTCCATATCCAGGAGAAGCGAATACACCTCGCGGCTGACGCTTCTGTGCGGCGTCGCAAGCTCCAGATGATAGCTCTTGCGCGGATCGGTGACGCTGCCTCCGGCGAGAAACGCGCCCCTTACAAACGCCGCGCGCTCGCCGCTCTCCTCGAGCATGCCGAAATTGACATGGTGGCTGAGCAGGGTATCCGCGTCCGCGCCGTAGGATGAGAGTATTTTGCCTATCTTGTCGCCGTCGGTAATTTCAAAGCTGCGCTTGCCCCGACAATTTTCCTCCGGCAAATAGTCAAACTCAAGCGAAAACGCGCGCCGGAAAAGCCGCGGCAGGCGGCGGGCAAAATCGGCGTTTGCTGTGATTATGCGGATGTCCGTCGGCGAAAAGGTATTGCAATACATGAGTATGCCGTAACATTCCGCGATGGCGCAGTTCTTTTTTTCAATTTTCTGCAGGCACAGCTCTGCCTTTGCTTCTGATGAAAATGACATGGTTATTTGTTGATATCCCTGTTGATGTTGACGGAGTTTATCCCCTTCTCGGAGAGATAGTCGTTGAGCGCGGCGGCGATTGCCACGCTGCGGTGCCTTCCGCCGGTGCAGCCTATCGCGATGGTAAGATTAACCTTGCCCTCCTCCACATAATACGGCAGGAGAAAATCGATCATATCCTCAAGCTTTTCCATCATCTGCCGAGTCTGCGGATAGCCGAAGACAAAGTCGGAAACGGGCTTGTCAAGGCCGGATAAAGAGCGCAGCTCCTCCACGTAATAAGGGTTGGGCAGAAATCTCGCGTCAAAAACGAGATCCGCGTCCATGGGAATGCCGTGCTTGAAGCCGAAGGACATAACCGCCACATCGATATCGCGTTTTTTCCCGCTCCCTGCGAAAAGCGTGAAAAGGCGGCTTTGCAGCATGCCGAGCGTGAGATAGTCGCTGCTGACAATATAATCCGCCCTCGCTTTTATGGGCGCGGTCAGCTCCTTTTCCTTTTCAATCGCCTGCTCCAGGCTGACGTTTCTGCTCTGCAGCGGATGGCGGCGGCGCGTTTCTTTATAGCGGCGGACAAGCGTTTTGGTGTCTGCGTCCATATACAGAATGCGGCAGTTGCAGTCCATCTCCTTGAGAGTGTCTATCGTCGTCAGCATCTCGGAGAAGCCCTCTTTTTCGCGCACGTCCGTCACAAGCGCAACCTTTTCGTAGCGCCCCTTTGTGGCGATGCACAGCTCCGCGAATCGCGGCATAAGCGCGATGGGCATATTGTCCACACAATAGAAATCCAAATCCTCAAGCACATCGGCCGCGCGGCTTTTGCCGGCGCCGGACAGACCTGTTATGATAAGAAATTCCATTATCTCTCACCCTCATAAAAATCGGAATTGTTTTCAAACACGCGGTTTCTCGGCGCTTTCGGCGACTTGTCCTCAAGGCGGTAATCCTCGGGCAGGAGAATTATCTCGGGAGCGAGGACGACGCCGCTTTTGTCATAGACCGCATGCCTGACATAATCCATCAGCTCATAAATATCTTTCGCTGTCGCGCCACCCTTGTTGACGATAAATCCGGCGTGCTTTTCCGACACCTGCGCGCCGCCGACGGTATAGCCCTTGAGCCCCGCCTCGTCAATCAGCGCGGCGGCATAATGCCCCTCCGGCCGCTTGAACGCGCTTCCCGCCGACGGGAGATCCAGAGGCTGTTTATCCCTGCGGCGCTGATTAAGCTCGCGCATCTTCTCGGCGATTTGCTCTCCGTTCCCGCTCTCAAGGGAGAACACGACGCTCAATATCACGCAGCCCGCCATGGTCTGGAAGAGGCTTGAACGATAGGCGAATTTGCACTGCTCGCGACTTAGCTCATAGAGCTTCTGCTCCGGCAGATAGTAGATAACGACGCTCTCTATGCAGTCTTTCATCTCCCCGCCGTACGCGCCGGCATTCATCACCGTGCCGCCGCCCACAGTTCCCGGGATGCCGGAGGCAAATTCAAGCCCGGTAAGCGAGTTTTGCTGCGCAAAGCCGGCGAGCTTTGAAAGGGAGACACCGGCGCCGGCGTATATTTTGCCCTCGCCGCAGAGAAAAAGCTGATTCAGCTTCTCCGTGCTGACGACAAAGAGATCAGGGCAGCCCGCGTCCGGAAAGACAACGTTTGTCCCGTTGCCCAGAATATAAGGCGCAAGGTCATGCTCCTTGAGGATAAAGCACACCTTGCTCAGCGAGCTTACCTCCTGCGGCGCAGCGTACGCTCTCACCGCGCCGCCGACTCTCATCGAGGTGTGGCCGCTCATCTTTTCGTTCTCCGACATGGTCATGCCGGGCAGTTCTTTTTTTATCTCGGCAACCGCCGCTTCAAGATTTTCCATGCTGTTGTTCCCTTAAATCAGAATATTCCCGCGTCAATGGCGGAGTCGTGCGCCGCGGCAAGTGTTTCCGCGGCGTTGAAGCCCATCTTCTTCTGGCGGTTGTTCATGGCGGCAAGCTCCATTATAACGGCGAGATTGCGCCCGGGAGCTACCGGAATCGTAACGGACGGAACTTTTACGCCCAGAAGCTCTTCAACATCGGAGCTGAGACCGAGTCTGTCGTAGGGCTTGCCCTCTTCCCAACGTTCCATCTTTATCACAAGGTCGATGTTCGATTCGGGCTTAACCGCGCCGACGCCGTAAATATGGCGCACGTTGATGACGCCTATGCCGCGAAGCTCCATATAATATCTTATCATCTCCGGCGCCGTGCCGGTAAGCGTTGTCCTGTCAATGAGGCGTATCTCAACGGCATCGTCGGCAATCAGGCGGTGCCCGCGCTTTATAAGCTCAAGCGCCGTTTCGCTCTTCCCGATGCCGCTGTCGCCCATCAGAAGCACGCCCTCGCCGTATATTTCCACGAGTACTCCATGGGTCGTCATGCGCGGGGCGAGATGATGCTGCAACGTGCTTATAAGGTTTGCCTGCAGGGCGGAGGTGTCCTCGTCGGTTATGAAGAGATTTCTGTCATACTTTTCGGCGAGAGCTATATCCTCGGGAAAAGGCTCCACCCCGTGGCAGACGACAAGGCCGGCTATATCATATTGCATGAAGCACTCTATGGCTCTGCTGCGCTGCTCGCGCGAAAGGGTATCTAAATACGCATTTTCGACGCGGCCGATAATCTGCAGGCGGTTCGGATCAAAATAATAATAAAATCCGGTGAGCTGCATGGCGGGGCGGTTCACATCCGAGGTTCTCAGAACGGCGGTTTCATAATCCTTCGACTTATGAAGCGCTTTGAGATTAAGCTCCTCTACTATTGTTTTCAGCTTAACGGTGTATTTTGACTTCATACCGGCATACCTCCGACGTTTTTTGCGCTCTCTCTATTTTACCCGTCACGGCCTGTTTTGGCAACAGCTTTTGCAAATAATTGCGGAAAAATACAACAGCGGCAAAAAAGTTATTGCTTAGAGGCGAAAGGTATGTTATAATACTTCCGCCTTGGAGGGCTAGCTCAGCTGGTTAGAGCGTCCGCCTCACACGCGGAAGGTCAACGGTTCGAGTCCGCTGCTCTCCATTGTTAAAAAGCCATTCCGCGGCATTTCGCGCGGAATGGCTTTTTATGTTTCATCCGGTGGGCATAATCAAGCTCGGAAGCGAGTTGGTGACACAATGTCATCCACTGAAACTATTATTTCATTAAAATCTTTAATTTTAATGAAATATCGGTTGCCCGGCGCTTTCTTTATTTCAAATTGGATTGACAAATTGAAATAAGAAGGTCATAATAGCCTCAGTATTTCAAGTACAAGGAGGGCGCTTCATTGGACAATCGCGCAGGCCATCTGATAACGAACTTATCCGGGGAAATGGCATATAAATCGTTTGTTCCGACCCCTCTGCCGCCAAAACCGCCCATCGAGCTGACGGAGGATATGATCAACCTTTTGATAAAAGCCAATTCGCAGCTTGCTGTTTTGGAAAGTATTGCGACGCGGCTCCCTAACGTTGAGCTGTTCATATCGATGTACGTTCGCAAAGAAGCTCTTATGTCCTCTCAAATTGAAGGTATGCAAGCCACGCTTGAAGATGTCCTTGACCCAATGATAGAAGCCAATACGAACCGCAATGTGGCAGATGTCGTCAATTATATTAAGGCTACTGAATTTGCTGTTAAGAGGCTGAATGAACTTCCGCTCTGCAACCGGCTAATCAAAGAGACACACGCTGTCCTCATGGAAGGCGTTCGCGGGCAGGAAAAAAATCCCGGGGAATTCAGGCGGTCACAAAACTGGATAGGCGGTCAGGGCAGCACATTGAAAAATGCGAGGTATATTCCGCCGTCTCCGGCCGATATGATTGAAGCTATGTCTGACTTGGAGAAGTACATCAATGCAGATGACGAGCTCGATGCGTTGATACGGGCAGCGCTGATCCATTATCAGTTTGAGACGATACATCCTTTTCTTGACGGCAACGGTCGAGTTGGGCGCTTGCTTATTACCCTGTTTTTGATGGAGAAAAAAGTGCTTTCCACACCGGCTCTGTATATCTCATATTTTCTGAAAAAGAACCGTGTGGAATACTATGACCGTATGACAGAGGTCAGAGCAAAGGGAAACTATGAGCAATGGGTAACATTCTTTCTTCGAGCGCTCTTGGAATCGGCAGAGGACGCAACCGCAACAATTGACGAGCTGATCGCGCTGCACGACAAAAATGCCGCTTTGATTTCAGGCATGGGTCGCGCTGCAAAAAATGCGATGCTTGTTTTTGAATACCTTGAAGCAAATCCGATCATCGAGATACGCAAGACTGCGGAAGCGCTGTCAATCACATTCAACACCGCTTCAAGCGCTATAAACCGGCTTGTCGACGCGGAAATACTTGCGCAGACAACAAACGCAAGCAGAAACAGGACTTTTGCTTATGAGGACTATCTCGGTATTCTGCGTAAGGGCACTTGAAGCGGCAATTATGCCCTTACTAAAATCGTTAAATGTCCGGGTATCCCATTTCAAAAATGCAAGGACGCATGCGGAGTAAGCTCTTTGTCTTTTATCGTCAGTTTTCAGTATGAGTTCCTGTGATTCATAGTTTGACAGTTGATGTTCTCGTTACGTTAATTGATATATTCGCCGGTAAATTCGTCCAACGGATTGACTTACTTTTATTTGCAATTGCCGAACTGCAATGTTACAATAAAGCTATACAATGGTGGTATGATTGCGTACGAATTAATATCGAGTAAACATTTGTACATGGGGAGAATATACAATGGAGACTAAAGCGAGAGATAAGGCTCTCGATAGTTTAAAATTTTTTGCTGCGTTTGTTATTTACACCGGTCACTTTATGACCGAATATAATGTCTCGCTTAGCAAACTGATGACTGCCGGTTCTTTCTGGCTATTGTTCAAGGGTATATCAGGCAAATTCGGCTTAGCCGTATTTGGCGTAATTCTCGGCTACTTCGCTATTAACGAGGGTCAAAGGAGAAAATATACCATAGCTGAATATACAATAAAAAGATATATTTACTTTGTGATTTGCGGTTTGTTTATAAATGGTCTGTTTGCCATTATCTATAAATATCCTTTGACGGTTGTTTTCCTTCACTCTTTTATGCTCGGTGGACAAATTTATGACACTTTTTGGTGCTTGCCCGCGCTTTTTATGGCATCGATTTTTGGATTTTTCATTGGTCGATTTGATATTTCTTTTCACGAAGCATTGCTGCTTTCTGCTGTTTTCTATATTTGCGGAAACCTTTGGGTATGCATATGTCTTTTTGGCGGGGCATTAATTGCCGAGTGTGAAAAAAAGCCTTTTGTGGGAAAAAGGCCTGTACGAATCGCGATATTTTTAATTTCCTTTTTTATAATTAAACGTGACGAGAGCACTCTGACATATCTTTTAGATGGAATTACCGCCGCAGTTTGGGTTATTCTTTTGGAGAATTCGGATTGGCTTAACAGATTCATGTCTAATTCGCTAACCTCATCACTTGGGAAAAATTCTATGGCATTTTTTGTCATCCATGTAATTATATATCAAACCGTTGGAAAAATGGTCTTTTCTTATTGCATTTTCAGAGACGTAAAAACAGGTCTTGCTACAGTCATTACATATTTTATATGCTTGGCTCTCATTTCCGCGCTGTCATTTCCCATAAACGCCTTTCTTCATTTTTGCACAAATAAAGCCGTGCTGTTGTGCAACTGGATAAGGGCGCGCATACATGACAGTTTGGCTGGTCGACTCCCCCCCCCACATGACAATTAGCTTGACGGTATAAAAATTACTTGTCGTGGCAAACTGTCAGTTTCGCATAATCGCATAATGTTGTTTAGGCAGCACCGACAATGCAACTGCGGTGCTGCCTTTGTTCTTGACGTAACTTTTTGTTTGTCGAAAAATCAGCGGTGGTATTGATCGGCTCAAACCATCTTTTCAAGGGCGGCGAGCTTCATGCTCACGCAGAATATCTGCATTGCCATGTCGAGCTCATCCACTTCGGGGAAGGACGGCGCGATGCGGATGTTGGAATCGTTGGGGTCAACGCCGTACGGATAGGTTGCGCCGGCGCCGGTCATGGTCACGCCCGCTTCCTTTGCCAGCTCGAGGGTGCGCTTCGCGAGGCCCGGCGCGGTGTTCACCGAGACGAAATAACCGCCTGTCGGCTTCTGCCAGCTTGCTATGCCGGTGGGGCCGATTTCTTTATCGAGATGCTCAAGCACGCATTTGAATTTGGGCGCGAGAATCGCGGCGTGCTTTTTCATCAGGGCGAGAGTATGCTCCTTATCCTTGAGATATTTCACGTGGCGGAGCTGGTTGACCTTATCATAAGATATTATCTCGACTGTGAGCAGCTTCAGATAGGCCTTGAGGTTATCCTCGGATGTCGCCATGACGGAGATGCCGGCGCCGGGGTAGGTTATCTTAGAGGTGGAGGCGTATTCGTACACCATGTCGGGATTTCCGGCTTCGCGGCAGAGCGTCAGAATGTCCTCAAAGGGCTTGAACTCCCCTTCAAACTCGTGGACGCAATAGGCGTTGTCCCACATGAGCATGAAGTCGGGCGCGGCAGGCTTCATCGCGGCGATACGGTGAATTGTCTCGTCGGAGTATATTATCCCGTCGGGATTCGAATACTTCGGGACGCACCACATGCCCTTGACGGTGGGATCTTTTATAAGCTCCTCCACCATGTCCATATCGGGGCCGGCCGGAGTCATGGGGACGGTAATAAGCTCAAAGCCGAAGGACTCGGTAACTCTGAAATGCCTGTCATAGCCGGGCGCGGGGCAGAGCCATTTTATCTTATCCAGCTTATGCCATGGACAGGGAGAGTGATTGAGGCCATGGGTGAAGGCTTTCGAAACCGTGTCATACATCAGGTTGAGCGACGAGTTGCCGCCGACAAGGCATTCCTCCGGTTTGCAGCCGAGAATGTCCGCGAACAGCTCCTTCGCTTCGCGAAGACCGGCGAGCTCGCCGTAGTTTCTGGCCTCGGCGCTTGCTCCGGAAAAGTCCGCCGGCGTGAGTAGGACGTTAAGCATATCGCTTACAAGATCAAGCTGCTTTGCCCCGGGCTTTCCGCGCGCCATATTCAGCTTCAGCCCCTTTGCTTTCAGGGCTTCGTATTTCTCCTTGCACTGCTTGTATTCTTCCTCAAGCTGCGCTTTTTCGGCAGATGCATAATTCGTAAGCATATTATTCCTCCTGTTGATGATTATCGATTGACGGCAGGTTTATTTTTTCGGTACGGCGGAATATAGCCGTTGAGAACCGCCCACACCGTCGGCATGAATTTTTTCACGAGATAACCTATTGCGATGAGAAGCGCCATGGTTATTACCGGCGCAAAGATAAAATCAAACAGCGCCGCGCCTGCCGAAACGCCGAGAGTGATAAGGATGATTTTTTCAACGCATTCAAGCGGGAAATAATGCGAACAGTACATCCAGAAGCGGTATTTGTCAACCTTTTTCGTGAACGGGCGCATTTCGGAATCTCCCAGCAGCACCCATATTGCGGGGCTTGTCACGCTGAAAGTCAACACATGGGTTATGCCGCCGCCTTGAAGCGTGGGCGAGGAGCAGAAGATCATATACAGCAAAAGCGCCGCAAGGGCGCCGAGCCGCGCCGGAAGGCTGTACCGCCGCAGGAAAAGATGGCGGAAGTGTATGGCGAAATATCCCGCCTCGGCAAAAAACAGGGTTGTAACCGGAATGGAATATCGTCCGGAGTTGTTGAAGTACACAAAGACGAATCCACAGAGAATCGCGATGGCGCCGACGTATTTGTTTTTTATCAGCGTGTATATCGCCGGACTGAGCAGAACTGCGACAATCAGGTTGAGCATGAACCACATAGGGCCGTCGGCGGAGTTGAGCAAGCCGTCAACTAACCACGACTTGAGCGTAAATTGATAGTCAAGCGCGGAGTTCATGTGTGAGGAAATTGTCGGTATGCGGCTCACAATAATATAAAACAGCCACATCACCGTGTTCCAGCACACCCACGGAATAACGAGCGTAAAGACTCTGCGCTTCCATTTATCAAGAGTGGAGGCGTACGTATAACCGCCGAAATACGAAAAACCGGAGAGAAAGTAGAATGCCGGTATGATAAGGCCGGAAGCGACAATCCAATTGTTCTCAAGCCACAAAACAAACGCGGCAAACGCCCCGTCCATGCTCTCAAGCGAATATATTTTTGCGTTGAACACATGGGTTTGAATAACGCCGTAAGAGAGAATGAACTTCAAAAGCGCGGATTTGCGTTTGTATAATCCGTTCT
>CAVHIP010000037.1:0-17988 GCA_963636125.1 Oscillospiraceae bacterium
TACCAAAACCGCGCAGAAACTTAAAAAGCAAAAGGAGGAGCAGCAGTGAAAATTAAGCTTTCAACAGATGAAATCGCGTTGCTGACGGATAGAAACATCCCATTTGCAGCCACAGAAGATTATGACGATGATGCGGCGTTAGAGCTCCTCGACAAGGTGAGGGAAACACAGGTGTTGTTTGCCCAGAACAAAGATGACCGCGGCAAAGGGCTTTATTCCGCGTTCGAGAGAATTGCGGATAAGATTTACAAAGCAATCCCCGATTAACAACAGCTATGGCGAAGGATGATTATGATTACATCGTTTTCCGAATGCTGACTTATCTGTACGGGTGCTTGAAGCGGCAAATCGGCTTTGACGAGGCGGTGTTCAGAGAGCTTATTATCTCGCCGAAGGTTCGAGAAGAATACTTCACGGACGTGCTTCGGATGATGCAGGGCGAGAGACTCATAGAGGGCGCGAGCTTTGCGAAGGCATGGGGCAAGACGTACATTCTGACAAGCCAATTGGAAGACATAAGCATAACCGCCGAGGGCGTACGGTACGTTTTGAACAACGACAAAATGAAGCAGATAGCAAGGGCGGTATCAGAGAACGCCGGCGCGATCTGCGAGCTGGTAAAATTAGTAATATTCAGCTGACAACAAAATAAACAAGGCGAGAGACCATGGAGTCCGGTGCCAAAGACGGTAACACAAGGGGTTACTATCTTTGACAGCGGACTTTTTCTTTTAGTTAGAAATGAGGAATGCGGAATGTGCCAGGTGAAAATGAAGCGGAATGAAGATGGGTCATATACGGTCACAGTTGACGGTCGGACGATGGTATTTCCGGACTGCGGAAGCGCGGCGGAATGGGCGGACGAACAGCTTGAAAAAAGTGAGGAATGAGGAATTAGGAGTGAGGAATTAAGGTGTTCGCTGTCGCGAACGATTTAAGGACGGAGGGAGCGGCACGGAAGGCGGATTGAACAAGCTCGGGGCGCAGGAGCTGTAAATTTTTCCATTGTCCCCTTTTTTGTTATTTTGTGTGCTGATTTACTTTACGTAATCTTGTTTACTTATTTTAGTTTTCTTAATTTTATTTACATATTTTATTTCACTTAATTTGGTTTTCATATTTTGGATTACATAATATTATCAACATATTATTGTTCACTTCTTTAAGTTGTCATTGTTTTGTTTACGATATTTTAGTTAACATAATAATTATAAAATTTCTTCACCTACATGCATGGAGATAACTGCACTCATTCAAAGAATTGATTGCTTTTTAACTGCTATATCTTTTTTTGCATATTGCGGTTGAGATACAGGCATAATTGTGCTACAATTACATAAAATAAAGACACATGTGATAATCAAGGCAACACGCGGAAATAAGCCAACCAGGCAAAAAAGGAGATAACATCCGATGTCGCAGAAAGATTGGTATAAAGAAATGTCAATCTATCAGATATGGACGCGCAGTTTTTTCGACGGAAACGGCGATGGCATCGGAGATCTTCTCGGCGTTATAGAAAAGCTTGACTATATAAAAAGCCTTAATGTGGATGCCATATGGTTTTCACCTATCTTCCCTTCTCCGAACGCCGATTACGGCTATGATATTTCCGATTATATGAATATCAATCCCGAATTCGGTGATCTTGATATTTTCCGCAGGCTTCTCGATGAGGCTCACAAGCGCGGATTGCGCGTGTTTATGGATCTTGTGGTAAATCACACTTCCGATGAACATCCATGGTTTAAGGAGAGCAGAAAGAGCATCGACAATCCCTATCATGATTATTATTACTGGCGGCCGGCCAGATACGCGGGCAAAAAGCGTCTGCCTCCCAACAACTGGACAAGTCAGCTTGAGGGCGAGGCATGGGAATACGATGAAAATCTCGACGAATATTATCTGCATCTTTTCGCGGTGAAGCAGCCAGACTTGAATATGAGCAATCCAAAAGTCCGTGATGAAGTGAAAAAAATCATGCGATTTTGGCTGGATATGGGGGTTGACGGTTTTCGCGAAGACGTCATCACATATATCGCCAAAACTCCGGGCCTTCCGAACAGTTTTCCGAAGCTTCCCGTCGCGAATGGGATGAAGCACTATTCCAACAAGCCGGATGCGCATAAGTATCTTATGGAGTTTAAGCGCGATGTGCTCGATTATTACGACTGTTTCGTCGTAGGGGAAAGTCCGACGACAACGGTTGATACCGCGCTTAAATACGTCTCGGACGGGCCGGAGAAGGTTCTTGACGAGATGATCGCTTTTGAGCATATGGAAGCCGATTGCTTTCTGAATGACTTTCTCCCCTTGCCTTTCAATCTCAAGAAAATGAAAAAAGCATTCTCGCAATGGCAAACAAAGCTTGAAGGCAAAGGCTGGCCCGCTCTGTATATTGAGAACCATGACCATCCGCGTATCATCAGCCGATACGGAAGCGAAGCTTATCGCAAGGAAAGCGGGAAAATGCTTGCCGCAATGTATATTCTTCAAAGAGGCACCCCCTTTGTATATCAAGGCCAGGAAATAGGCATGCTTAACATCTCTCTTCCGCGCCTTGACATGTACAAAGACGTGCTTACATTCAACTCGGCAAGAATAGCATCAAAGATCATGTCCAAAGATCAGGTACTCAAGCTTGTGCATCGCGCGAGCCGCGACAATTCACGCACTCCGATGCAGTGGAGCAGAGGAAAAAATGCCGGTTTTACCTCCGGCGCGCCGTGGTTTAACGTAAATCCCAATTATCACGAAATCAATGTCGCCGACGAAGAGAAATCGCCCGATTCGATTTTGAATTTCTATCGCAGAATTTTGAAATTCAGGAAAGAAAATCCGATTGTACTTTACGGCAACTACCGAGAGCTTATTCCCGAAAGCAAAAAACTGTACGTCTATGAACGCGCATACGGAAACGAAAGGCTCCTTGTAATCTGCTCCTTTACGAACGAACAGGTTCGTTTTGAAGCAGGCAAAGAATACAACATTGAAAACACAGAACCCATTCTCGGCAATTATGAGCATAACTTTGTTATCTCAAACGGCTTTACAACCAGACCTTACGAAATGAGAGTATATCACTTCAAATGATAAACATAATTGATGAAAAAGCATACGCAAAACTGAACATTTCTCTTGATGTCGGCGACAAACGGGATGACGGTTATCATAATATGATTATGGTAATGCAGAGCATCTCCTTGTGTGACGACGTACATATTGAGCTCAACAAAACGGGCAAGATATGCGCGCGCACAAATTTTCGCTTCGTTCCGGATGATGACAGGAATCTTGCGGTTAAGGCGGCAAAAGTTTTTTTTGCAAAGCGTCTCGACACGACAAGCGGTGCCGTAATATCTATAAAAAAACATATCCCCGTAGGTTCGGGTATGGGCGGCGGCTCGGCGGATGCGGCTGCAGTTCTCAAAGCGCTCAACCGCGCTTTTGATTTTCCTTATACGCCCGAGGAGCTTGCGCATATCGGATCTGAAATCGGATCGGACGTTCCGTTCTGCGTCATCGGCGGTACAGCCTATGTTCAGGGTCGCGGAGAGATTGTCACTTCCCTGCCTCCGTTTCCCGAATGTAAATTTGTTGTGTGCAAGCCATCGTTCTCTATATCCACACCGGAGCTTTTTAACAAACTCGACAGCGTGCCGAACCGCCGCCATCCGGATACCGCAGGCATAGTAGATGCCCTAAAAGCCGGTGATCTGAGCAAAATATCCAGACGTATGTACAATGTTTTTGAAGAGGTAAACGACAGGCGTTTCAGGCACGTTTCCGAGATAAAAAAAATTCTTATCGACGCGGGTGCGCTCGGCGCCGTAATGACCGGAACAGGATCGGCGGTCTTCGGCGTATTTGATGACAGCCTTAAGGCGGAGAATGTCTGCGAAGCGCTGAAAAAAGAACGCATTTTCTGCTGTGTTGCGGAATGCGTATAACACCGTTTTCATTCGTATAAAAATTTGTTTACGCAGGAGCTTTAATTATGAAAATTTGCAATATCTCAGTCAACGGAGAAACGCATGCCTCGCTTATGACCGACAGGGGCATAATTGATCTCGCCGCTGCCGGATGTGAGCTCACAATCAGTGATATCATTTCGGGCGCAGGTCGCGGAGAACTTGAAAAAATCGCCTCCGACACTGCCCTTACGCCCGTTGAAAGTCCGGTATTCGCCAATGTAACCGGAAGCATGGCAAAGCTTCTCTGCGTTGGGCTGAACTACAAAGCGCACGCAGACAAAGTAAGCATGGGGAAATTTGACGTGCCGACGCTGTTTTCAAAATTCGGAAACGCGCTTGTACCTTCGGGCGCGGAAATCAAGCTTCCGGAATGGGAGACGAGCTATGATTATGAGGCAGAGCTTGTCATTGTAATCGGCAAAAGATGCTGGGGCGTGAGTGAAACCGACGCAATGAACTGCATTTTCGGTTACACCTGCGGAAATGATCTCAGCTGCCGTGAGCCGCAAAATCGCACAAGTCAATGGCTTGTCGGCAAGACGATGCCCGGCTTCGGTCCGTGCGGTCCCTGCATAACCACTGCCGACAGTCTTGATCCCTTTGCAGGCGTCAAAATTCGCAGCTTTGTCAACGGTGAACTCAGGCAGGACGGGACAAGCGCGGATATGATATTTAACTGCGCACAGATTATCTCCTACGCTTCAAAATATATCTGTCTTGAGCCGGGGGATCTCATTTTTACCGGTACGCCGAGCGGTGTCGCGCTCGAGCAGAACCGTGGCAAGCGCAGCTGGCTCAAAAAAGGCGACAGAGTTGATGTGGAAATCGAAGGCATCGGAACGCTTACAAATTACATGGTTTGAACTTATGCCGGGGCGGCACCGGGCAAAATGTTGTTGTCTAATCCGTTTAGTAGAAAATCCGGAAACTTGAGCAAATCAAGTTTCCGGATTTTTGATCATATTTTTTTTGCGTCGGCAAGTTTCTTCTCGCGGCGGTGCAAAACTTCCTCACTCTTCGGGCCGATATCGCCCGCCTTTGTGAGAGCCCACTTCGTCATAATCGGGCCTACGAGCTCATAGATAAGCACGGCAAAGAGGACGATATTGCGGATAAGGTTTCCGTCTCCCGGAAGCTGGGATGCGGTCACGCACATTCCGAGAGCCACACCCGCCTGAGGCAGTAGCGTAATGCCGAGATAGTCGACAATTTTTTTGTCGCAGCCGACAAGCTTTGATGACTCGCGGGCGCCGATATATTTTCCGAGCGAACGCGAAAGGATATAGACAACGCCGATTATAACCGAGGAAAGCTGTGAAAAAACGCCAAGTTCCAGCTCCGCGCCGGATATGACGAAGAACAGCACAAGAAGCGGCGCAGTCCAGCGATCCGCCGATGTCATAATATCGGCAGACAGCACGCAGAGATTGCAAAATACGCTGCCGAGCATCATGCAGACGAGCAAAGTGGAGAAACCTATCGTAACGGGTCCGGCCGTAATTTTAATCATCGACAGCGCAACCGTGAGAAAAACAAAGCATATTGTCATCGCGGTACGATTGGTGTTCGAATGGAACATCGGCTCAAGCTTTGTGAGAAGCCAGCCGGCTACGGCGCCCAAAGCCAGCGATGCCGTTATTTCGATAAGCGGATTTACAACTATCGTATATACATCCACGACGCCGCTTCCGAGAGCCTTTGCGATACCGAATGAAACAGCGAAAAGCACAAGGCCTACAGCATCGTCAAGTGCGACAATCGGCAGAAGCAAATCCGTAAGAGGGCCCTTGGCTTTGTACTGTCTTACAACCATAAGCGTAGCGGCAGGCGCAGTGGCGGCGGCAATTGCGCCGAGAGTTATCGCGGCGGGAACAGAAAGTACATCGGGTTTAACAAAGTGAATAATAAGAAGCGCGATATCCACAAATACAGTCGCAGTAACCGCCTGCAGTATGCCTATAATAAGCGCCTGTTTTCCGGTTTCCTTAAGCTGGGAAAGGCGGAATTCGTTGCCTATCGAAAAGGCAATAAAGCCAAGAGCAACATCGGAAATAATGCCTATATTGTCAAGCTGTTCATAGCTTTGGAAGCCAAGGCCCGGTATATTGAGAAGACCGAGGAAGCAGGGTCCGATAAGTACACCTGATATGAGATACGCCGTAACATCCGGCAGTCTGAAACGATTCATGGCGCGCGTCATCATAAGACCGGCCAACATAGCAATCGATATTGACAGAAGATCAGTCATAATATTACCTCTTTTTGTAAAATCACAAGGATGTAATATAGTCTTTCGGGTAAGAAAAATCAAGCACAAATTTACACAAAGTTATACTTTTTGCAGACAATGCAATATGTAATTGAAAAGAGAAGCATAATAGGGTAAAATAGCGCTCGGTGATCAATTTGAAAATACTTTACAGTGACAAGGACATTATTGTCTGCATAAAACCGTGTGGTGTGCTCTCGGAGAATGGCGGAATGCCCGAAATGCTCTCAGAGGAATTGGGCGGTGATGTTTTCTGTGTACACAGGCTTGACAGAGCCGTCGGCGGGCTTATGGTTTATGCGCGCAGCAAAAAAGCCGCGTCCGCGCTGTCCGCGCTTATTTCCGGCGAGGTGCTCGAGAAAGAGTATCTCACCGTTGTCCCGGACAAGCTTACTCAGGCAAGCGGGACATTTGAAGATTTTCTTTTTCACGACAGGCAGAAAAACCGCTCTTTCATCGTTAAGAGAGAACGGGCAGGCGTAAAAAAAGCCGTACTTGAATATGAAAAGCTTGATGTCTCAAATTCTCTCGCTCTTGTGAGGGTACGCCTTATAACCGGCAGAACTCATCAGATACGCTGTCAATTTGCCGGTCGCGGCATGCCTCTCGTGGGAGACGTAAAATACGGAAGCGCAGTAAGAAATTGCGACATTGCGCTTTTTTCGTGGCGTTTGGCATTTATTCACCCTTTCACCGGAGAAAAGCTGAATTTCACGGAGAGCCCGGAAGGGAAAATTTGGGAAAGCTTTAAGGCGGGGATTGAAAAAGCAAAGAAAAACAGGTAAAATACCATCGTTGTGAATTTTGCAAATTGCGCTTTCAAAGGAGGATATATGAGCAACGCCGGTCTTATACACAAAAAACTTGACGTCAAGCTTTTGATACTCTATATTCTGCGCCGTCTACCCGGATATGTGGATACTTTCACGCTTGCAGATCTGTGTCGCTGCGACAACGGCGTGAGTTATTTTGACTATTCAGACTGTCTTTATGAGCTTATTGATACCGGCCATGTAGAGGAAGTGCCGGGAAAAGGGCTAAAAATAACCGAAAAAGGCATAGTAAACGGTGATGAGGTATGTGGCAGCCTGCCGAATTCCGTCCGTATCAAGGCGGATAAAGCGCTGCAGCCGGTCAAGCTGCGCCTCGAAAGAGCGGAGATGATAGAGGCCTTTCACTACCAGACAAGCAACGGACTTGTCGTGGAGCTTGCCATGTCGGACAGCAAGGGTGAAATAATACGCATGAAGCTCGCCGCAGGAAACGAAAAAAACGCAGAAAGACTCGAAAAAAACTTCCGTGAAAATGCGGAGATTTATTATAACAAAATAATTGACATTCTATCTGAGAAAGAAGATAAGAAGAAATGAAATCTTACATTCCCGAAAACTATAAAACACTTCTGGGTATATACGATACTCAAAAAGCCATAAGCCTACTTAAGCGTCTTTTCGAAGATAAACTTTGCGGCGTACTAAGTCTCAATCGTGTGTCCGCGCCTATTTTCGTTGAGAGCGGTACAGGTTTGAACGATGACCTTAACGGCGTTGAGCGGCCTGTTTCCTTTGATATTCTCCGTTCCGATAAAACGGCGCAGGTTGTGCAATCTCTTGCGAAATGGAAGCGCATGGCTCTAAAACGCTACGGCTTCTATCCCGGAAAAGGTCTTTGCACCGATATGGACGCTATCCGCCGTGATGAGGACGAGCTTGACAATCTACATTCGGTCTACGTCGATCAATGGGACTGGGAAAAGGTTATTTTACCGGAAAACCGCACAATTGACTATCTCAAGCTCACGGTCATGGACATTGTGTCCGCTATTTGCGACACGCAGGATACAATGCAGGCAATCTACCCGCAGCTTCAGTGTCTCGGTAAACTCGAACGGCGCGTTTCCTTTGTCACATCTCAGCAGCTTGAAGATATGTATCCCGATATGAGTCCCAAAGAAAGAGAAAACACCTATACGAAGGAACACAAAACCGTGTTCATAATCGGTATAGGCGGCGCGCTCAAATCCGGCAAGCCTCATGACGGCAGAGCGCCGGACTACGACGACTGGACGCTCAACGGCGACATTCTTTTCTGGGATGACGTGTTGGGTCGCGCGATGGAAATTTCCTCGATGGGCATCCGCGTTGATCCCGAAGCTCTCGATAGGCAGCTCAAGCTCTCCGGCAAGGACGACAGGCGCGCGCTTCCTTATCACAAAGCGCTTCTAAACGGTGAGCTTCCGCTTACAATCGGCGGTGGTATCGGACAGTCAAGACTTTCAATGCTTTTGCTCGGCAAGGCGCATATCGGCGAGGTTCAGGCATCCATTTGGGACGCGGACACCGTAAAGGTCTGCGAAGAGCACGGCGTAATGCTGTTGTAATTCAGGCGAAACCGCGCAATAACGTGCGATCAATATTATAAATATATAGGGAACTGTTCTATGTCATTTGTCAGCTTTCAGTTCTGGGCGGTACTGCTCCCGATTGTATATCTGCTTTATCTGCTGTTGGGCAAAACCGCAAAGACGCAAAATATTATACTGCTTGTCGCAAGTATCGTTTTCTATGCCTCCTTCAACTTGAAATATCTAATTGTACTCGCAATAAGTATATTAGTGACCTATTTAGGAGGACTTATCGGGGCAAAACAGGAAGACACGCAAAAAAGCGGCAAAATATATTCCGCCGCGCTTATTTTGAATTTGCTGCTGCTTGTGGTATTCAAATACACAAATTTTATACTCGGCAACCTCAATTCTCTGCTGAGCGCTTTCGGACTTTCAATTTCCCTGCCATCGCTCCTTCTTCCTGTCGGGCTGAGCTTTTACGTGTTCCAAAGCTCCACATATCTTATGGATCTTAAAAGCGGCAGATGCGGCTGCGAAAAAAACATAATAAGCTACGCTCTGTTTGTCTCGTTCTTTCCTACAGTAGTTTCAGGACCTATTCTGCGCGCTTCAAGCATGCTTCCGCAGATCAACGAAAAACGTGAGGCAACATTTGAACGGTTTCAGATTTTTATTTTCTCATTTCTTTGGGGAATGTTCCTCAAACTCGTGCTTAGTGACAGGCTTTCCGGATTCACCGGCTATGTTTATCAACAGTTTTATAATTACGGCGGCTTCACGCTTTTTGTTCATTCCTGTCTTTCCATTCTGCAGCTGTATATAGACTTTGCCGCCTACAGCTTCATGGCGATCGCAACAGCTGCATTATTCGGTTTCGATGTGCCGGACAATTTCCGGCAGCCGTGGCTGTCAACTACAATGGCAGAATTCTGGCGCCGCTGGCATATTTCCATGATGAGCTGGTTTACAGACTATCTATATATTCCCCTCGGCGGCAGCCGCAAGGGGAAAGCTCGTCAAATTCTCAATATGCTTATTGTTTTTGCAGTCAGCGGTCTGTGGCACGGCGCGGCATGGACGTTCATGCTTTGGGGGCTTGCCGGAGCTATCTGCACGATAACCGGCAAGTTGCTTCTGCCGACAAGAGTGAAAATATGCGAGAAGCTGGGTATCAGCCGCGAGACATTCGGATTCAAGACGTTTCAAAAATTCCTTGTATTCTTTATGCACGCCATGCTGATTGACATTTTCAGCGTCGGTACGCTTAGAGAATGCGCGGCATATTTTAAAAGAATGCTGACGGTGTGGAACCCATGGGTCTTGTTTGACGGTTCTCTCTTCGAGCTTGGCATGTCCGCAGCCGACTGGCAAGTTGCCGCCGTTGCGGGGATCGCTATGCTTACGGCATCTGTACTTCGAGAGAAAGGTTACGGATGCAAATTTATCATCAAGCAAAATCCTGCGTTTCGTGTTGTTCTCTTCCTCGCGCTTTTATTTTCAACTGTAATATTCGGCGTTTACGGCTCGGCATATTCCGCAAGCGCATTCGTGTATGCGGGATTTTGAGGAGGCGGGACATGAAAAAAATTTATTTCAAAAGATTCATTTGTCTCCTGCTCACTTTTTCTCTGGCTTTCGGCGGTATCTGGTATATTGACAGAGTGCTTCGGCTCAAAAGAAACGACGGTATTTTGACCATGCAGAATTTCTACCGTCAGCCGAATAACAGCGTTGATGTGCTTTTGGTCGGCAACAGCCACAGTGGAATAAACATCGACACAGCAACGTTCTGGGACAAATACGGCATTGCCTCATATAACCTCTGGGGTGGGGTTCAGCCGCTGTGGAATTCATATCACTTCCTTGTTGAGGCGCTCAAATACCAGCATCCAAAACTCGTCGTGCTGGAAGTTACCGCCACGGTAAGTGATTACGAATATTCCGAGGAGCAGAACAGAATAAAAAACATTGCGGGAATGAAGTTCTCGAAAAATAAGATTGAGGCAGTCAAGGCAAGCGCGCCTGAGGGTAGCAGGCTGAATCTGCTGCTCGGTTTACCGCTGTATCACGGACGTTTTGACGAGGTATGCGAAGAGGACTTTGAAAACTTCCCATGGTCTGAGGGACTTGAAAACTATAAGGGCAGTTATCTGCTTTACGGCGTTGGCAATTATCGTTTTGAAAGCGCCGAAGGTGTCGAGACGTGCCGGGAAATCATGAGCAAAGAGCAGGAGTATCTCATAAAATGCATTGAACTCTGCCGCGAAGAAGATATTCCCATTCTGCTTCTGAAAACCCCCGCGCTTGAGCGTACATCGGAGCAGGAGATATACAACACCGTCGCCAAAATTGCGGATGAATACTCTGTTGAATTTATCAATATGAATCTCATGGATGACGAAGTTGGTATAACCGCGGATGACTGGTCGCTCGACAGGCACATGAACGGCAGTGGCTCAAGAAAAGTTGCGGAATATCTCGGCAAATATTTTACGGAGAATTATAGTATTCCAGACAGGCGTGGCGATGAAAGTTACATAAGCTGGGAGATAAACGCGCATAATATAAATAATGATTATCTCGCCAAAATCGACAGCGCCGACGATTATTTTGATGAGCTTGAGGCCAGAGAGCTCACTGCCGTACTTATCAAAAACTCTCCGTGGGAAGATGATGAATATTATCGTACACTGCGCTCTCACCTGATTTCTCTCGGCATTGACGGCAAAGCTCTTGACGCGCATGAGCGAGGAGTATGGATCATAGGCAAAAATGCACCGGAGGTTTCCAACAATGGTGACGTCTATTCGGCTGAACTTGACGGAAAAACACTCGAGGTAAATTTTGAATACCTCACAGCTTCCTATGGCGGAAAAGAGCTGGCATGGTTCGGCTCTTCTGACATTCTGTGTATCATCTGTGATACCTATACTCATCAGGTTGTCGATATCGTCTCCTTTTCACAAGGACATTATTATAAGCTTGAAAGAGATGCATAATGCAGAAAGCTGCGCCGTGTCGGCGCAGCTTTCTGCATTATGCTATTACATTTTAGTTTCCCTTAATTCTGTTCTCATCAACTGCCTCGGTCACAGCCTGTACAATCTGTTTGAGCTCATCCTCACTATTGTATTTTCCGAGGCTTATTCTCAAAGACCCATGAGCAAGTGAATAATCAAGGCCGAGTGCAAGAAGAACGTGGCTGGGGCTCATCGAACCCGATGAGCATGCGGAGCCGCTTGATACGGCAACGCCTTTGAGATCAAGTGTGAAGATGAGAGACTGCCCGTCCACGCCTTCAAAGGACATGTTAAGCGTCCCCGGCAGGCGCGGCGCATTACCGCCATTGACCTGTGAACCGGGTATTTCAAGAAGTTCCGCCTGTATTTCATCTCGCATTTTCGCAAGACGTGCAGATTTGTCATCTTGCTCGGCAATTGCCTCGGTGAAAGCCGCTGCTGCGCCGACTATACCTGCTGTATTCTCTGTGCCACCGCGATGGCCTCGCTCCTGTTCTCCACCGTCAACAAATATTTTAGGCGCGCACCCGCGACGCGCGTACAGTATTCCCACGCCCTTCGGACCGTGAAACTTATGCGCAGACATTGAGAGCATATCTATATTCATCGCTTTCACATCAACCGGCAATATACCCGCCGCCTGTACCGCATCACAGTGGAAAAGCACACCCGCTTCCCGACATACGCGCCCTATCTCCGTAACAGGCTGAATTGCCCCCGTTTCATTATTTGCAAACATAACGGATACGAGCGCCGTATCCGGGCGTATTGCGGCTTTTATATCCTCCGGGTGGACAATGCAGTCCGCATCGGCTTTTATATATGTGACATCGAAACCTTCGGCTTCAAGAACTTTTGCGCTGTTCAGCACAGCGTGATGTTCGATATTATCTGTTATTATATGGCGTTTGCCGCTCCCCGCAAGGCGGTATGCGGTACCTTTTATCGCCCAGTTGTCGCTCTCCGATCCTCCGGAGGTAAAATAAATCTCAGCAGGCATGGCATTAATGCCGCGAGCAAATATGCCCCGCGCATTCTCGATTGCCTTATGCGCGCTGCGTCCGAGTTTATAAAGCGTTGATGCGTTGCCATACTCCTCACGAAGATAAGGCAGCATTGCCTCCAATGCCGAATCGGAAAGCTGTGTAGTTGCGGCATTGTCTGCATATATCATTAAAACTCACCTCTCAGTGCCGTCCTCAACAAGCACTTTCATCGTTCCGCCGCAGACCATGCCTTCTGATTCCGCAACCTCTCCGGTCAGGTCAATATCGATAACCTTGTAGCATCCCGTGCCTATCAAATCCACAGCCTCACGTATTACGGCGCCTTCGCTGCATCCGCCGCCTATGCTTCCGGTAACATTGCCGCAAGGACTGACAGCCATCTTTGCGCCGGCTTCACGCGGAGTGGAGCCTTTGGTTTCGATGACTGTAACAACAGCCTTAGGTTCGTGGTTTGAAGCAAGGTATTTTATCACGGAAAGCTCAACATCAGAGTCGTTGCAGCAGCGTATGCCGTCATTGCTGTGCTCCGGCAGACGCTTGTAGGCAACAAGTTCCGCAAGGATGGATATGGCGATTTCGCCGGGCGTAACAGCGCCAATGCTCAAACCTATCGGCGTGCATATCCGATCCATATATTTTTGGGGGAAGCCTTCATCCGCGAGCATATCAAAAAGTCCTCTGACACGTCTTCGTGAACCGATCAGGCCGAGATATGCCGGCTGCGCGCCTTTGAATATTGCCCTAAGGCAATCCGCATCATGAGTATGTCCGCGTGTTATAACAACGACATAATCATATCCCGTCAGCTTGAGTCTGCCAATGCAGTTTTCAAAGCTGTCGCAGAGCACCTCCTGCGCCATTGGAAATCTCGCCGTATTGGCAAAAGCGGGACGGTCGTCGCATACATACACATCAAAACCGCTCTTTGCGGCAAAATCACATACAGGCAGAGCAATGTGTCCGGCGCCGAGGACAATCAATCTCTCAGGTGGCGAAAAAGGCTCGCCGACAACGGTTCTGCCATTGCTCTGCGCAAGTGTCACATCTGCAAAACGGCGTCCTCGGGTATCGGTCTGCGCTTCATAAGGGGAAAGCTTTTTTTTAAGATTCTCGGCTATAACACCTTCATTTCCGGAAAATTCCGTTTTCAGCGTTGCGGTTTCTCCGCGTTCAATTGTCTCTATGATTTTGGCGTATATATTCGGCATATTTGTTCCTCCTCAATAAAGCAAAAGTATGTTTGCCGGGGAAACGCCAAGTTCGTTCGGAAATGTCTGATGGCGTTTGTCTTTTGTTACGCGCCACCATACGTTTGGTGTCCCTGCGGCAGCGGTTTTATATCTGAATTCTATTATCCACTCGAACGGTTCTTCCATTTCCTCACAATACTCAACTTCATATCTGTTCGCCGGCGCGGTAGGATTAAAATAATGCGCTCTGATGCCTATTGCTCTTATATCATCCCCGACAGTCTTCGCAGTTGTGAGCGTCACTCCCCAATCCGGCACATACACTTCGTTCTCTCCGCGTTTCTCAGCCGCGAAAATATTCTTGCAACCGGTTAATATGGCCGCGGGGACACACCCCGGATCGGCAAAAAGAGCCTTGGTTTTATTCACGGTCAACAGCTTTCCGGCATCCATAACCGCAATTTCGTTGCTGATATTATATGCCTCATCGCGATTGTGCGTAACCATTATAACCTCGCGCCCAAAATGCGCAAGCACATCGCGCATTTCGATCATAAGCTTATCTCTGAGATGCGCATCGAGCGCAGAGAACGGTTCATCGAGAAGAAGAAGCTGAGGGTCACTGACCATAATGCGCGCAAGCGCCGCGCGCTGCGCCTGTCCTCCGGAAAGTTGAGCCGGACGGTGCTTTTCAAGACCGTTGAGTTGAAACATATCCAGCATTTTCCTGAGTTTCTCCTCTTTTACCGCTTTGTCCTTTTCATGGTACATACCGCACATTATATTCTGGCGCACCGTCATATTGGGAAAAAGCGCATAGTTCTGGAATAGATAACCCACCCGGCGCTTCTGTGGTGGGAGATTTATGCCCTTTTTGCTGTCATAAAGAACAACTCCGTCGAGCTCGATATATCCCTCATCCGGCTTCTCTATACCGGCGATGCACTTGAGTGTCATGCTCTTTCCGCAGCCGGATGATCCGAGAAGGCATGTAACGCCGTTTTGCGCTTCAAACTTCGATTCAAGTTCAAAGCTGCCAAGCTTTTTTCTTATGTCTACGATAAGGCTCATCGTTATACGCTCGCTTTCTGCTTGCTTTCGAGAAGATTAACCGTGAGCAGGACAACAGTGCTGATGGCAAGATTAATCATAACCCAAAAAAATGCGCCCGCATCATCGTTTGTACGCCATAGCTGATAAACGGTCGTTGAGATTGTCGCAGTCCTGCCGGGTGTGTATCCGATGAGCATACTTGTTGCGCCATACTCGCCGAGCGCGCGGGCAAACGCGAGAACCGTACCGGCAAGAATGCCTTGGCGGCAGTATGGCATACGAATACGCCAGAAAATGTATGTATTGGAAAGGCCGAGCGTCTGTCCCGACTGCGACAATGTGCAGTCAAAACTCTCAAATGCGCCGCGCGCCGTCCTGTACATCAGAGGGAAGGCGACAACAACCGCAGCGAGAATGCCGCCGTACCATGTCATTACGAATTTAATGCCGAACTTCATCAAAAAAATTCCGACCGGACGTTTTGTACCGAAAATGAGCAGCAGAAAATAGCCGCATACCGTCGGCGGAAGAACCATAGGCAATGTAAGAATAACGTCAAGAATTCCCTTGACTGTGCGCGGCAGCTTTGCCGCATAATAGGCAAAAAATATGCCCAGGAAGAAAACTATCGCGCAGCTTATCGCGGCAATGCGCAGGGAGTTTATAAGCGGATACCAATCAATGTTCATATATGCGCCCTCTTGAATATATTCCGACTTGGCAGTGCGAAAAAACGCACTGCCAAGTCATTTGTATCAACAGAAATTAAGCAACAGGGGCAAATCCGACTGCTTCGAAGATAGCCATGGCCTCGTCACCGGTGAGGTAATCGAGGAACGCCTGAGCAGCTTCGGCATGCTGAGCAGTCTTCAACACTGCCGCAGGATAAATGACCTGTCCGCACATATCCTTGGTTGCGCTGTCGACGACGGTAAGACCGGCGGAGAAGGCGTCAGTGCAGTAGACAACGCCGCAATCAACGCTGCCTTCGGAAACCTGAGTGGTAACCTCCTTGACGTTAGTGCCGTAGGTGATTGTTCCGGCATTAGCAAGAGCCTCTTCATCGAGGTTATAGTAAGCGAGTATCTTCTGCGTGTACTGTCCGACAGGGACATCGCTGTTGCCCATTGCCATAAATACGCTGCCATCGGCAAGCTTTGCGGCAAGGTCGTCAAAGTTTTCTATACCCGCGGGATTGCCTTCGGGAACGACAAGGACAACCTTGTTCTCGAGGAGATTAATGCGGGTCCCTTCTGCAACAAAGTCCAGACCATCGGTGTTGATCTCTTTATCGGCTGTAATATCGAGCTGGTTCATCTGCTTCTGACCGGCAGAAATGAACAGATCGCAGTCCGCACCTTCCTGAATCTGGGTCTTGAGAGTACCGGAGGAGTCAAAGTTATAGGTAATGGTAACATTATTCTCCTTCTCGTAGATTTCTTTAATCTGGTTGAGAGTCTCGGTCATGGAAGCGGCGGCGAAAACGATAATCTCTTCGGGCTCTGCGGTTGCGGGTTCTTCCGTGACTTCGGCGGTGGGAGTTTCGGTCTCTTCGGTTGCAGGTGCTTCAGTGGCAGTGGGAGTGGCGGACGAGCCGCAGGCTGCAAGGGCAAATACCATTGCGAGCGCAAGCAACAGCGTGAGGAATTTCTTCATTTTTGGTTTCTCCTTTTCATATTTCAGAATTTTTTCAGCGCCGTATGATGCGGCGCTCTCTTATATAAGCGCGAATTAACGCGGTTATATACATTTCAAATTATTGTTTCATGCCGGTTTTTATGTTTTTTGCGTGATTTAAACAAAATTGTCAAGATGATATTTTTTTACTATGCGCATAGCTTCGCTGCGCCTTCGCTCCCAACTTTGCCTTGCGACATCGTCCGCGCATTTTTTATACGATCTCGAAAACCGTTCATCCAGCGATACCGTATCGGTACCGCTTACAAGTTTGTCGCTGAGATATAGGATTTCCGTTTCAGTCGAGGGATGCGGTGGCAGATCGTGATGATGCGCTATACTTGCGGCAAGTGCGGGATATCCGTCCATTGTAAGGATATGCGCGGCATTTAAAGGATGAGTCTTGCCGTCTGTGCGGCACATATCGTGCAGTAAACAGGCCGTGTGCAAAAGCTCCTCGTTGCATGGGATATTGTTTTCGGAAACCAGCTGCCTCGCTTTATCTGCAACGGCACGGCAGTGCACAATGACCGCTTCCGGCGTATTGCAGCGGCGATAGTAATCCGCAATTTCATCATCTCCCGGTACCTGACAGGCTCTAATGCCGACAGTGGCATTTAAAAGCTTGCCGCCTTCCATACACAAAGTTACAATACCTGCATACGGAACGGGAATGGAAAACATATTTCCGTCTCCAAGCTTAGCATAACGGAAAAGCCAGCTGCGTATCATACCGGCGTGAGTAATAACGGCAACATTATCTTCGTGCTCGCTGATAACATCCCGCAGAACATCATTAAAACGTGATGCCGCGCGAAAAAAACTTTCGCCCCCCGGCGGTGCAACCTCGCTCATTCTTTTTCCGCGAGCGTCATAGACCGTCGGCCACTGCGCGCGTATCTCGTCAAAAGTGAGCCCTTCCCATTCGCCGACATCCACCTCATTCAGCGAATCGACAATGTGTACCGGCAGAGAATTGCCAAACATCAGCTCTGCCGTCTCTCGGCACCGTTCGGCCGGGCTTGAATACACAGCTTCGATATTGTGAACCTTCGCCCATGCGCCGAGTTCCTTTGCCTGAACTGTTCCGCGACGACTTAACGGGAACTCCGTGCGGCTGATACAACGTTTTTTCGTATCGGGCAGGGCAACCGCAGCATGTCTGATAAGATAAACATATCTCATCTTGAATTGTCCCCTTTATACATTCGCTCAATAAACTCAAAATCATTCGGTGTGTCAGCATCAAATAAAATTCCGCGCTCGCTGACTTCAACGCATACCTTACAAATGCCCTGCCGCTCGACCGCTCGGCGCATTCCGCCGTCACCGCCGTCGGCAATCAGCCTTTTTGCAGTATCCCTACGTAGGAGAATCGGATGCCCCTCTTGTCCGTCAAACGTCGGGCAGATAAATTCTCCATCGGTCTTACTCAGACATTCAAGCACCTC
>CAVHIP010000038.1:0-17584 GCA_963636125.1 Oscillospiraceae bacterium
TCATATTATATTCTTTCAAATTCTCAAGGTCAACGATTGCCGAAAATACTTAACAAAAAAGCAAAAATTCCCTCCCGAAATTTGGAAGAGAATCTTTATGCGTATGCTATTATGTGTTGCTGATTAAACGGCGCTTTTCAGCTTTTCCAGAAATTCATAGGGTACGCTGAGAGTTCCTTTTCCCGTGCCGATGGAAATGGCGGGCTTGTGGTCGCCGTGAAAATCGCTGCCGCCGGTTTTCAGGAGCTTATACTCGTCGGCAAGGGCTTCAAGATACGCGCTCTGCTCGTCCGTATAGCCGGAGTAGCGGCACTCCATACCTCTGAGGCCGGATTTCACGCAATGCTCTATAAGAGCGCGCAGACCGCTGTCGCTGAGCTTATACTGAAAAGGATGCGCCAGCACCGGTATGCCGCCGGCAAGCTTTATTATCTCAATCGAGCGCTCAATGGGCAGAAAATGGCGTGGAAGCCAATATTTGCGGCCTTTTTCAACATATTTGTCAAAAGCGTCCTGTATGCTTGATGCGAGCCCCTGCTCGACAAGATATTCCGCGAAGTGCGGCCGTCCGACGACATCGCCGAAGCGCTCGCGCATATATTCATAAGTAATCGGCAGCCCGTCGGCGCGCATAAGCTCAACCATCCTGCTGTTGCGCTCATCGCGATCCTTAATGACCCATTCCAGCACCGGCGTAAGCTCGGGGGAGTCAACATCGATGTAATAGCCCAGAATATGCACCGAAAATCCGCGATCGGGAGCGAAAAACTTCGTGCTTATCTCTATGCCCGGAACTATCTCAACGCCGAGCTTTTTCCCCGCCTCCGCGGCTTCTTTATATCCGCCGATGCCGTCATGATCGGTTATCGCGATGGCGGCAAGGTTTGCCTCCTTTGCCCGCGCGACGACTTCCGCCGGGGCGCATGTTCCGTCGGATGCGGTTGTATGGACGTGCAAGTCAATATTATTCATCAAAAAGTCTCCTTGAAAGCTCCGCCGCTTTTTCATAAATCGTATCGGTATCCTCGCCGATACGGTATTTGCCGTTTTCATAGAGAATTCTGCCATTGACCATGGTCAGGCGCACATTGCTCTTTGAGCCGGAGTAGACAATGTTTTTCGCGATATTGTGCGGTGGCTGCATATTCGGCTGCTTCATGTCGATAACGACAAGATCGGCTTTTTTGCCGACCGCCAGATTATCGCAGTCATCAAGCCCCATAGCGTGAGCGCCGCCCACGCATGCCATGCGCAGCGTCCTGTTCGCGCAGCCGGCGGTGGCGTCGGTGTGCAGATATTTCTGCAGCGCGCTCACCAGATACATCTCGCGGAACATGTCAAGGGCGTTGTTGCTGCCCGCTCCGTCCGTGCCGATGCCCATTTCGATGCCGGCCGCCGCCATATTGTCAATATCGGCAATGCCGCTTGCAAGCTTAAGATTGGACGCGGGGCAGGTTACGGCATAGAGGCTGTTGCGAACCATGATGTCGATATCTTCATCGTCCATCCACACGCAGTGAAAAGCTCCGCCGCCGTGTCTGAAAAAGCCGAGCTTCTCAAGATATTTTACGGGAGACATTCCCGTGCGGCCGATGCAATCGTCAACCTCGCTCTTTGTCTCGCTCATGTGCAGATAAAGAGGGGCTTTGTACTTCTCGCCGAGGGAAATCATATATTTCAGTCTGTCAATGCCGGTGGTATACTCCGCGTGAATACCGAGCCGATAGGACACAAGCGGACTTATTGAATTGTTTTTAAGATAATCCCGCTCAATCTGTGTGGGGTCGGCATCAAAGTCATTCATTCCGGAGCAGAAGACAATGCGGAATCCGCTGTCTGTGCAGGCCTTGACGATGGTATCCGTATGCCCGTACATATCAAAGCACGATGTAATGCCGGAACTGAGATACTCCATTATGCCGAGCTTTGTAAAATAATAAACGCCTTCCTCGGTGAGCTTGTGCTCATACGGCCATATCCGCTCGCTCAGCCATGTGTGAAGCTCCATATCATCCGCATAAGAGCGAAAAGCGGTCATCGCGACGTGAGTATGCGCATTTTTGAATCCGGGCATAATAACATCGCCGGCGAGATCTATTTCGCGTTCAAAAGAAGGCGCGTCGGAGCGTACGGGGCCTACATAGGATATTGAATCGCCGTCCGTCCATACCTCGCCGTCGGACACTTTTATCTCATCGCCGAATGTCAAGACCTTACCGTTGTAGAATCTGATCATAAACGCACCTCTTATATTTTCCGGCACATCGCGTCATGCGCCGTCGTTTCCGCCGTATCGTCGAGCGCTTCGAGCTCCGTAATGCCGTACTTTCTCGCAAGCGCGCCAAATAAAATTCTGTCGCAAAGCTCGGGATTTTTCGGCAGGAGCGGGCCATGGCTGTATGTGCCGATAAGATTTTTATAGCGCACGCCCTCCGTTCCGTCCTCTCCGTTGTTGCCGAAGCCCGCCAGAACCGTTCCGAGAGGTTCGATGCCCTCGCCGAGCCATGTTTTGCCACTGTGATTTTCAAATCCGACAACCGTACTCCCGCCGAAGCTGTCGGCGCATTTGAATTTATAATTGCCGATCATGCGCTGTTTGCCGCCTATGGTGTGGAAATCGACTGCGCCTATAAAATCGCAGCGCACGTGGTCATATGTCTCGTAATAGTTGCCCATCATCTGGTATCCGCCGCAGATTGTGAGGAAAGTAACACCGTCCTCTATCGCGGCTTTTATTTCTCTGTCCTTGCCGCGATGCAGATCGTCAAGCAGCACCTCCTGCTCAAAGTCCTGTCCGCCGCCGATGAACACTATGTCGCAGTCGGCAAGGGTCGAAAACTCGCCGACCGGGAGCTTGACCGTTTCCACATCGATTCCGCGCCAATTCAGGCGCTTTTGCATGCAGATCATATTGCCCCTGTCGCCGTAGAGATTAAGCACATCGTTGTACATATGGCATATTTTAAGCTTCATGTCTCTTTGCCCCTATTCCCAAAACTCTTTGCCGCCGCAGTGTTTGATAACATGCTCGCGCAGTTCGAGCATTGCGGTATATGTGGGCATGATGAACGCCGGCAGGTTTTGATTGTCTATCTGTTCGACAAGCGCGGCGTAATCGCGCTGTGTTTCGATAAAGCTGTCATCTATCCCGGCGTATTTTACCCTTACGCGCATATCCTCCGCCCTGTCTCCGCAGACAATGACGCGCTGAAGCCTTTCGCCGAGTTTGGCAAGCCCTTCAAAGTCGGCATCCCATATCCACGAAACGTCGGTGCCGTCGGCGGGACGGTCGTTGAGACAGATAACGAGGACAAATTTCTCGTTTATGTTCTGCAAAAAATCGATTACCTGATTGCAGCCGGCAGGGTTTTTTACAAGCATCATCTTTGTACCGCCGCCAAGCTCAAACTGTTCCATCCTGCCGAAGCCGCATTTAAACCCTGCCAGCGCTTTGAGCGCGGTCTCGCGGCTCATACCCATAGCGGTTATCGCCGCCGCCGCGCCGACTGCGTTGTAAATGTTGTATACGGCTGGGAGATTTATTCTGACGGTGTGTTTCTCTCCGCCCATATCCATGACGACGGCGCTGCCGTTCATATCCTGTTCGGTAATGTCGGTGACGGCGTAATCCGCCTTGTGCCGTCTGTAGCCGCATTTGGGGCAGCGGAAGCCACCCAGATGGCCATAACTTATATAGTCATATTCATACTCGGCTTTGCATCGGATGCAGTGGCTCGCATCGCTGAGCTCGGTTTTTTCATGCGATTTTGCCGCGCCCTTTTCGATTCCAAACCAGCGTACATTGTTGGGCAAATCGAGTGCGAGAGATGCGGTGAGGGAACAGTCCGCATTGAGGCAGAGCAGGGCATCGGGCGCGCCGGTTATGGCATTGCGGATATTCTCCAGCGTGTGCGTAACCTCGCCGTAACGGTCAAGCTGATCGCGGAAAAGATTCGTGACAACAATGACTCGGGGTTTGAGCTGCGGGAAAACGCGAACGGCCGCCGCTTCGTCGCACTCTATCACGGCATATTCTTTTTTCGGTTTGCCGGTAAGCGTGCAGTTCATTACAAATTCGGTCGTTATGCCGCTTATAAGATTTGCGCCGGAGCGGTTTGCAAAATAGCTTTTCCCCTCGTCCATAAAGGCTTGCTCTATCATGCGCGCGCTTGTCGTTTTGCCGTTTGTGCCGGTTATGGCGATTGTTTTCACGTCCTTTGCGAGCAGAGCGAGCAAATTCGGACAGACCTTGAGTGCGAAGCGCCCCGGCATGGCGGTGCCGCCGCGGTTGAGAACACGTGATATAAAGCGCAGAACCTTGCACAACAATATGGCGAATATGGCTTTTAAACTCATATATGAAATTCCTTCCGGGTATTCCGGACGGCGCCGCGCAATCGAAAAAACGGCGCTTTGCGGACAAATTATTTTACTGTTGAACTGAAAAATCAATGAATATTATATCATGCCGGTATTGCGCGGGCAAGCAAAATGTGCGGCGCGCAAGCGCTTATCTGTCGGCATATTTTGCTATTATCGCCTCGGCGCATCGCATTCCGTCAACCGCGGCGGAGGATATCCCGCCGGCGTAGCCCGCGCCCTCGCCGCAGGGGTACATGCCCGCTACAGAAGACTGCAGATCGGATGCGCGAACAATGCGAACGGGTGATGAAGACCGTGTTTCCGGAGCGGTCATAACAGCATCGGGCGCGTCAAAACCGGAGAGCTTTTTGCCCAGCTCCGGCAGAGCGTTTTTAATAACGCCGCATATTTTTTCCGGCAAAACATCGCGCAAATCTCCCCAAACAACGCCGGGCTTGTACTGCGGCGTGACCTTTCCGGCGCATACGCTCGCTCTGCCGGCAAGAAAATCGCCGACAAGCTGCGCAGGGGCAAGATAATTTCCGCCGCCGTACGCAAAAGCCTTTTGCTCAATCTCCCTCTGCCAATACATTCCTCCGAGAACTCCCTCGTACGGAAAATCCTCCGGATGCAGCGTCACAAGAAGCGCGGAATTTGCGTTTTCGCCGCTTCTGCCGGAATAGCTCATGCCGTTGGTGACAACGCCGCCTGTCTCCGACGCGGCGGCAAAGACGTAGCCGCCCGGGCACATGCAGAATGTATACGCGCTTGTCCCGTCCGGCAGATGGACGTTTAGGGAATAATCAGCCGCCGGAAGATTTCCACGTTCCCGACCGTATTGCGCCATATCGATATCTCGCTGAAGATGCTCAATGCGAACGCCCATCGAAAAGCCTTTCGGCTCCATATTTATTCCGGCGCTGCGCAGATATTCAAATGTGTCCCTTGCGGAGTGTCCGATGGCAAGGATAACATCGTCGCAGTCTATCGTATGTTTGCCGGTTTTGTCCGATACCTCAATGCCGACAACTCTGCCATCCTCGATTATCAGCCTTTCGAAGCGCGTCCCGAAGCGCACTTCTCCGCCGTGGGAAATTATATCTTCGCGGATATTGCGCACGATATTTATAAGCACGTCCGTACCGATATGCGGCTTTGCATCGTAAAGCACATTCTCTTTCGCGCCGTGAAGATAAAATTGACGCAGTACCCAGCTCAGGCGGAAATCGTGCGTGCCGGTGTTCAGCTTGCCGTCTGAAAATGTGCCGGCGCCGCCTTCGCCGAACTGCACGTTGTTCTCGCTGTCAAGCTCGCCGCCGGAACGGAACTTTTCAACCGCCGCCCTGCGCGTAAGCGCATCCTGCCCGCGCTCTATTATTATCGGCCGCGCCTTTGCATATGAGAACACCAG
The DNA here is from genome assembly GCA_963636125.1 of Oscillospiraceae bacterium. Classification (GTDB taxonomy): domain Bacteria; phylum Bacillota; class Clostridia; order Oscillospirales; family Oscillospiraceae; genus Limivicinus. Next base: position 5,774 of record CAVHIP010000038.1, read on the forward strand.
CCCCGCAAACATACCCGCCGGCCCGAAGCCGACTATTACGGGGCGTTTGCCGCCGCGGTACTCTTTAATCTCATAGCGTTTCTCGGCATACGCCGAAACATCCTTGTTTTTTGCCGCTTCAATAAGCCTTTTCTCATCGCCTTTGACCGAAAATGCGGCGGCGCAGACATAGTGTATATCGTTCTTTTTGCGGGCGTCCAGAGAGCGCTTCACAAGGCGCATCTCTGTAATTTGAGCCGGATTGATTTTCAGCATTTTTGCGGCTTTAACGGCAAGAGCGTTTATATTCTCGCCGACATTGAGCCGCAGATTTTTTATCTCGATCATTTTCCGAGCCTCCCGGCTGTTCTGCCGCTTGCCCATGCCCATTGCAGATTGTATCCGCCGCAGTCTCCGTCCACATCGAGCACCTCTCCGCAGGCGAAAAGTCCCGGATTAAACCAGCTTTGCAGCGTTGAAGGGTCGAAGCCGCTTGTCTTTACGCCGCCGGCCGTGACCTGCGCGTTGTCAAATCCCTCCGTCCCGATAAGCTTCAGAGAAAACTCCTTACTGCATATCGCGGCTTGCTTTATCTGCTCTTCCGACAGTTCCGAAAGCGGAGCGGCGGCAGGGAGGGCGGAGTATTTCACAAGCATCCTGCCGAGGCGATTATGAAGCATCCCGGTAAAAAGCTGCGCCGTTTCAAGATTCGGCAGGGCGCGGCAGCGGGAGATAAGTATATTCTCGACCTGCTCAAGACTGTAGTCGCGCATAAAATCTATGCAGAGCCGCGCATTGCCGTCGCTCTGCGCCGCCGCGCGTGATATATCGAATGCCGCGGGGCCGGAAACGCCGTTGTCGGTAAACTGCAGTTCCCCCCGGCTTTCGGCGGCTGTCTCGTCTCCGATGACGAGCTTCAGCGCACAGTCCGCGCGCACGCCCTTTAACGCTCTCGGATATTCTCCATCGGTAACGAGCTGAACAAGGGCGGGATAGAGCTTTGTGCGCTTATGGCCGAGATCTCCCAAAAGCTTATATCCATCCGAAACGCCGCCGAGCTTCGCGCCGGCCGCGCCGCCGCAGGCAACTATGACAAAGTCCGCGTTCAATGTTTCGCTGTCCGTGATGACCGAGTACGCTTTCCCGTTTCGCTTGAGTTCTCTGACCGGCTCTGCCGCGCGCATCTCAACACCGGCGCGCTCAAGCGCGAAGCGAAGAACATCCGCAACGCTGTTCGCGGAGTTGGACAGCGGATAAACTCGCCCACCATACTCCTCCACCGTAAGCAAGCCTATCGAATGGAAAAAATCAAGCGTGTCGGCAGGCGTAAACCTTGCAAGCACTGTGTCGGAAAAGCCGCCCTGCTCGCCGTGGTAATTTTTCGGCGATGCCTGTGTATTTGTGAGATTACACCTGCCGTTTCCGGTCGCAAGAAGTTTTCTCGCCGTCCGCTGCTGACGCTCAAAAAGTACAACGCGGTTATTTTTATCTTCCGCGGCGGTGAGCGCCGCCATCATGCCGGACGCGCCGCCGCCTATTACTGCAACAGTTTTCATGTTTGTTTCTACACCCGTTTGGATTTTTTTGATTTATTATATCAACATCCGCCGATTTTATCAATCTTCCCTTTGCTCTTTATGCTTTTTCTCGCGTGTTCCGTATCCGACGGGTTTACGCGCGCATATCGCATATAAAGATTGACACAAAAACGCAAAATGAAGTATAATAAATTGCTAAAATATGAATGTACGCACACGCTTTGCGAATAATGCGCATTGCCTCGGAGATGCAAATGAAAATTCCGAAAATATATAATAAAGCCTCCGTTGCCGCCGCGCTTGCGGTAATCACAGCGCTGTCGCTGTGCGCGCCCGCTTACGGAGAGCAGGATGCCGGCTCGCTCAAGGGCAGTCTTGTGATAAGCGAAATAATGGTGAAAAATCACGCCACGCTGAGCGATGAAGACGGAGAGCAGCCCGATTGGATAGAGCTGCATAATACGTCGTCCCGTGCCATAGATTTGAGCGGTTTTATTGTTTCCGATAATTCGGACGGCGGATGGAGGATACCGAGCGGCACTGTCGAACCCGACGGATATTTTCTCATCTACTGCGACGGAAAAGACCGCGCGGCGGACATACCGCATGCCGACTTCGCGCTTTCCCAAGGCGAGACGGTGTATTTGCGCGATGCCGAGGGAGGACTTATAGACAGTGCGGAATGCGCATGCGGTACGGCGGATCTCTCCCTGATGCTTGATGAGAACGGCAAGTGGGTCACATCATCGTATCCTACTCCCGGATATCCGAACACAGCCGAGGGATATGACGCGTGGCAGAACACACTTTCCTGCGCTTCCCCGCTTATTATCAGCGAGGCAATGACCTATAACACCACCTGCTATATGCAGAAATCCATAGAGTACTGCGATTGGATTGAGCTTAAAAATGTGTCCGACTCAACCCTGCAGCTCTCGGATTATTATCTTTCCGACAAAGACGAGGATTTGAAAAAGTTCCGGCTGCCGTCGATATCTCTCAAGCCGGGTAAAAGCGTCATAGTGCTCTGTACGGACGAAAGTGGGGCGGTAAACAGCGGATATATCATTGCGCCCTTTTCCCTTGCCTCCGACCGCGAGAGGGTATATCTGAGTACGGACGATGGGCTCGTAGATTACGTTTTTCTTCACGATATTCCGTTCGGCTGCAGCTACGGGCGCATTACCGGCAAAAACGGCTGGTTTTTCTTTGATGATCCCAAGCCGAGCGCAGAGCAAACGTCGGGATATCGCCGCGTATCAAATACGCCGACATCCCCCTGCGAAGACGGTGTTTTCAACGGCGTTAGCGCCATGAGCGTTGAGCTTTCCGGCAGCGGCGACATCTACTACACCACCGACGGCTCGCTTCCCACAGTAAACAGCAAGCTCTATACACGCCCCTTTGACGTTACAAAAACCTGTGTCGTGCGCGCAGTGGCAATCGAGGACGGCGCAATGCCGAGCCGCGCGCTTACGCTCAGCTATATAATAAACGAAAATCACACCCTGCCTGTGGCGAGTCTTTCAACCGACAGTCCGAATGACTTCAACGTGATGTACAACAGCAAGAAAAAAGACTTGGAGCTCCCGGGAAGTCTCTCTTTCTACGAGGATGCGGGCAGCTTCACCATCCCCTGCGGCATAGATATGCACGGCGAAACAAGTCTCGATCTGAACAAGAAAAACATGGGCGTCCGCTTCCGCGGAGTATATGGGCAGGATATGCTGGACTACGATCTCTACGGCGGCGGAGTGACGGAATTTGAAAGCTTTATTCTCCGCGCCGGGCAGGATTATTATAACTCCATCATAAAAAACGAGCTCGGCGAAAATCTCTGTCTGCAGTTCAGCGACACGGTGTTCGCGCAGAGAAGCCGTTACTGCGTGCTGTATATCAACGGGGAATATTGGGGCATCTACGCGCTCATGGAAAAGATGAACGCAAGCCATTACGCCACGCACAGAAAGGTGAGCAAAGACAGCGTTACGGTTGTCAAAGCTCCCGTTGACAGCGATTCGGATTTCTATAAGGAAATTATCGAATTTACAAAGAAGAATGACCTGACAAAGTCGGACAACTACGAAGAATTCTGCCGGCGCATGGATATAGACAGCCTTATTGACTGGATAATCATAGAGGGATACACTGCAAACACGGATCTCAACCCCGGAAACGTGCGTTATGCCAAATCAACCGAGGACGACGGCAAATGGCGGCTTATGCTCTATGATATGGACAGCATTATGTCTTCAAACGCAAACTGCTTCACAACGGTTCTCGGCAAAGTAACCCCGCAGTTTTCAACGTTTGTTTCTCAGCTCACAAAAAATCCGGATTTCAAGGAGAGATTTCTCACCCGCGCCGCAGAGGTCTTCAAGGGCGCGCTTTCGGATGAAAACGTTATAGCGGAGATAAACACTCTTGCGGCGGAAATCGAGCCGGAGGTTGCGCGGGATTACGGACGTTTCGGAATGAGCAAGACCAAATGGGAAAACTCCGTGGCATCGCTTCGCGCTCTTATTACGGATTGGCACTGGCAGCAGTCATGCATAAATGCAATATGTAAAAATTTCGGCTCGGACAGCGCGGATTACTTCGACTGACGGCATTGGAGGGTTCAGATGAAGCAAGTCCGGATGACGTTCAAGAGATATGAAAAAAAATATCTTCTGAGCGCGGAGAAATACGCTTCCTTAAAGCGGCAGATCGACAATTACATACAGCCGGATGAATATTTCAAAAGCACGGTGTGCAGCGTATACTACGACACCGAGCAGTTTGACTTTATCCGCAATTCCATAGACACGCCGATATATAAAGAAAAGCTGAGGCTGAGAAGCTATAACGTACCTACGGCAGATAGTGTTATCTTTCTCGAACTGAAGGAGAAATTCAAAGGTCTTGTCTATAAAAGGCGCATTGCCATGACCGTAACGGAAGCCATGGACTATCTTGCCGGCAAAACGGAGCTTTCCGACGACAGCCAGATGGGGAGAGAGATAGACTGGTTCCTGCGTACCAACAAGGTTATGCCGAAGGTTTTTCTTGCCAGCGACAGAGAGGCGTATGTTGGCCGCGACGATAACGACCTGCGCATCACATTCGACCGGAATATCCGCTGGCGCGGCGATGAGCTTGATCTGACACTGGGCAGTCACGGAGATGCGATCACCGAACCGGGACAGGTGCTTATGGAAATAAAAATGCCGATGAGCGCGCCCATGTGGCTTGCAAGAATGCTCAGCGAGAATGCGATTTTCCCGACAAGCTTCTCAAAATACGGCGTGTGCTATAAAAATAATCTGATTGACGGAGTGATGTCCTATGTTTGATACAGTAATTTCAATGCCGATGACGATATGGCAATTTCTTATGTGCGTTATAACGGCGCTTGTCCTCGGTGTGCTGGCGTCTCTGGTGCTTTCCGTGAGGCGGCAGCAGACAAACTCTCTGGCATCGGCAATCGCGCTTTTACCGGCTGTCGTCACGGTTGTGATCATGATGGTCAACGGCAATATCGGCGCGGGACTTGCCGTCGCCGGCACATTTGCTCTTGTCCGCTTCCGCAGCGCTCCGGGCAGCGCGAGAGACATCACGGGACTGTTCTTCGCGGTCGCGATAGGTCTTTCCTGCGGAATGGGGTATCTCGCAGTCGCGGCGGTATTTTTCGTCATTTTCTCCGCCGCCGTCCTCCTGCTTACATTCACGGGCTTCGGCGAGAACAGGGCCGTGCGTCAGCTTAAGATTACCATTCCGGAAAATCTCGATTATGATAATCTTTTTGACGATATTCTCGAAAAATATACAATCTCCTATGAGCTTATCAGGGTACGCACGACAAATATGGGCACTCTGTTTGAGCTGACATATACGGTCATTCTCAAAGAAAAATCCATCAGCAAGCAGTTTATAGACGAACTGCGCTGCCGCAACGGAAATCTCAACATAATCTGCTCCAGAGAAGTGGAAAAAGACATGCTCTGATACTGAACAATAATGCTGTTTGACAAAAGACCTGCGCAGATTTCGTTCTGCGCAGGTCTTTTCTTTATTGTTCATGCTTATTCGGACAGAAATTGCTTTATTGCGGGGGCGCCGGCGTATTTCTCAAATTCGCCGTTCTTGATTACCACGAGGGTGGGCGCCTGCTTTACGCCGAATGCAAGGGCAAGCTCCGCGTTATCTTCTGCCATAATCTTCTCATAAGGGAAGCCGGCTTTCTCAAGATAAGAGTAGGCGATGCGGCAGTTGGGGCAGGTCGGCGCGGCAAAGAGAATGTTTCTGTCTTCGCCGGCCGGAGATGCCTTCTTCTCTCCGTTCTCTGCCGGAGCGTCCTCTTTTATGGGTCCGGTGTGGCGAAGGACGGAGGTTTCGATGTTATACTCCTTGCGCTCATGATATTCCTGCGTTTTGCCGGCGTTCCAGTTCTGCACGGGGCGGTAGTAGCCGGTTATGCGGCTGTAGACTTCGGCAGGCTCGCCGCACTTGGGGCAGACGAACTGCTCTCCGGGGAGATAGCCGTGATTCTTACAGACAGAATATGTCGGGGAAAGCGTATAGTAGGGCAGCTTGTAATTCTCGGCGATTTTGCGCACGAGGCTTGCGGCGGCTTCCCAGTTCGGCAGCTTTTCGCCGAGGAAAGCGTGGAAAACGGTGCCGGAAGTATAGCGGGTCTGGAGCTCATCCTGAATATCGAGAGCCTCGAAAATATCATCGGTATAGCCGACAGGCAGATGGGAGGAGTTGGTGTAATACGGCGTTCCGCCCGGCTCCGCGGCGGTGATAATATCGGGATACAGCTCTACATCGTGCTTCGCGAGGCGGTAAGATGTAGACTCCGCCGGGGTGGCTTCCAGATTATAAAGGTCTCCGTACATCTCCTGATAATCGCGCAGACGATCGCGCATATGGTCGAGCACGTTCTTGGTGAATTCCTGGCAGTTCTTATGAGTCATATCGGCGCGAATCCACTTGGCGTTGAGGCCGGCTTCATTCATGCCGACAAGGCCGATGGTGGAGAAGTGATTTTCAAATGTGCCGAGATAATACTTGGTGTAAGGATATAATCCGGCGTCGAGAAGCTTGGTGATAACAGTTCTCTTTATCTTCAGAGAACGCGCCGCCAGATCCATAAGCTTGTCAAGGCGCTTGTAGAAATCCTCCTCGTTTTCGGCGAGGTAGGCTATGCGGGGCATATTGATTGTAACGACGCCGACAGAGCCGGTGGATTCGCCCGAGCCGAAGAAGCCGCCGGATTTTTTGCGAAGCTCTCTCAGATCAAGTCTCAGGCGGCAGCACATAGAGCGCACGTCCGAGGGTTCCATGTCGGAATTTATATAATTGGAGAAGTAGGGCGTGCCGTATTTCGCGGTCATCTCAAAGAGCAGCTTGTTGTTCTCGGACGGGGACCAGTCAAAATCGCGGGTGATTGAATAGGTGGGAATGGGGTACTGGAAGCCGCGGCCGTTTGCGTCGCCCTCGATCATGATGTTGATGAACGCCTTGTTCACCATGTCCATCTCCGCCTTGCAGTCGCCGTAGGTGAAGTCCATCTCCTTGCCGCCGACTATTGCGGGCTGATCCTTAAGATCGGCGGGGACTGTCCAGTCAAGCGTGATGTTGGAGAAAGGCGCCTGCGTGCCCCAGCGAGAGGGAGTGTTCACGCCGAATATGAAGGACTGTATGCACTGCTTGACTTCTTTATAGCCGAGCTTGTCCACCTTAACAAAAGGCGCAAGATATGTATCAAAAGATGAAAACGCCTGCGCGCCTGCCCACTCGTTCTGCATGATGCCGAGGAAGTTCACCATCTGATTGCAGAGGGTGGAGAGATGGCTTGCCGGAGTGGAGTTGATTTTGCCGGGGATACCGAGGCCCTGCTTGATAAGCTGGCGAAGACTCCAGCCCGCGCAGTAGCCGGTGAGCATGCTGAGATCATGCAGATGCAGGTCGCAGTTGCGGTGCGCCTCGGCGATCTCGCTGTCATAAACCTCGCTGAGCCAGTAGTTTGCGGTGATGGCGCCGGAGTTGGAGAGAATAAGCCCTCCGACGGAGTATGTGACGGTGCTGTTTTCCTTCACACGCCAGTCCTCTATGTTGAGGTACTTGTCAACCGTGTCTTTATAGTCAAGGTATGTGGATTTTGTGTTGCGCAGTTTCTCTCTCTGCTTGCGGTAGAGGATATACGCTTTTGCGACGCCCTCATAGCCGCCTCTTGAAAGCACGGACTCAACGCTGTCCTGAATATCTTCGACAGCAACTTTGCCGTCCTTGATTTTAGGCAGAAAGTCCGCGGAAACCTTCAGCGCGAGAAAATCGATTATGTCGTCGTTGAAGTCCGTTCCTGTCGCTTCGAATGCTTTTTTAATCGCGTCGCCGATTTTGCCGATGTTGAAATCCACAATTTTGCCGTCTCTTTTAATTACCTGATACATGTCCTATCCCTTTCATTTTTCTCCGTATTCCATAATCTCTGATTTTATTTTTTCACACTCCGCGCACCTGAACAGATGGCACGAATGCTGAAACACTCTCAGCCAGAGCGTACATTTCATCTTTATCAAAGGCGGAAAGACCGCCGATGTTTATCACGTTCCCGGAATCCTTGAACTGCTGAAGATAATATTCCTTTGCGCCCGCTATCCATTTTGCCGCTTCAACAAGACTCTCTTCCGTGTGCAGTCCCTTTACAACGGTTGTGCGGAACTCATAATCAACATGGCCTTCCAGCAGGAAATTCTTTGATTTTTCCACATCCGAGATGTCAAATCCCGTCAGGCCGATCGTCTCGCCGTATTTTTCGGGAGAATTTTTTATATCCATCGCCACCCTGTCCACAAGGCCGGCGCTGACTACATCCATGAGATGCTCCGGAAATGAGCCGTTCGTATCAAGTTTTATCTTATACCCCAAGGCATGGACTTTTTCGAGGAACGAGTCAATATCTCTGTGCAGCAGCGGCTCACCGCCGGTAATCGCCACGCCGTCAAGTACGCCGCGGCGCTTCCGGAGAAAGTCCAAAACCTCGCCTTCCGAGACGGTCTCTTCCTCAAAGCCCGGCAGCACGAGAGGGGCGTTATGGCAGAAGGGGCAGCGGAAATTGCAGCCGCCGGTAAACACCGTGCAGGCAACCCGCCCCGGGTAATCAAGCAATGTAAGCTTTTGCAGTCCTGAAATCATGGTTGCCCCCGTATTCCGAAGTCGAGCATCAGTATAATATATTCAGATAGGCTTGTCAACAGAAAGCTACAAGATGTAGTAATAAAAATCATTCTGTAACAATTTGACATACAAAATATAGTGTCAGCGAAATCTAAGATCACTGACACCGTCACATATTGTACGACATAAATCGCGCCAATGCAATACCCGAGGGAGATTTTTTTGCATGGCATTATTAACAAAAAAACAGATCTGTTTTTGCGCAAATTGTCTCTGCATTGCAGCAGACTCTTGCCGATGTCAATCCGAATTTACGCCTTGCCGCATTTTTTTGGCTCCGACCGCAAAATTATCTAAAATTTACTATTGACAACACGGCATACAGAGTTTATACTGACCGCAGTCTTTGAAAGGAGCGAGCCGACAGCATGAAGTTCAATCGTAACGACAACATGATGATGGGTATGATGCGCATGATGAGCATGTGCATGATGATGCGCGCCCAAAAACGCTCGCTTGCTTCATAACCCGTCAAAACAAGTAATTCCAACGGGCCTGAAAGCATACGAGCTTTCAGGCCCGTTTTTTTCTTGGGAGAATACAGGATGATAGAACTTAAAAATCTCGGCAAGGTCTATAAAACGGCGGAAAAGGATATCGTGGCTCTTGACGATATTAACCTCACGATAAACGACGGTGAGATATTCGGCATAATAGGGTTGAGCGGCGCGGGAAAAAGTACGCTTGTACGATGCATCAATCTTTTGGAAGTGCCGACGAGCGGAGAAGTGATAATCGACGGAAAGAGCCTCACAAAGCTTCCGCACAAAGAGCTTTTGAAGATGCGGCAGTCCATCGGAATGATCTTCCAGGGATTCAACCTGTTAGAGCAGAGAAACGTCATCAAAAACGTCTGCTTTCCGCTTGAAATAGCGGGCATTGACAAGAAAACGGCGGTTGCAAGGGCAAAAGAGCTTATAAAAATGGTCGGTCTTGAAGACAGAGAGAGCTCTTATCCCTCTCAGCTCTCCGGCGGTCAGAAGCAACGCGTCGCGATAGCGAGGGCGCTTGCGACAAGCCCGAAATACCTGCTCTGCGACGAGGCGACATCCGCGCTTGACCCGAACACCACACGGCAGATTCTCGATCTGCTTAAAGAGATAAACGAGAAGCTCGGCGTTACTATAATCGTCATCACGCATGAGATGAAGGTAATCGACAGAATATGCGACAGCGTCGCGGTTATTGACTCAAGCCACATCGCGGAGGTCGGCAAGGTCGCGGAGGTGTTTACTTCCCCGAAATCCAAAATCGCGCGCGATCTGATAATCCCGAAAGACAGCACGGCGATAGCCACCGAGGGCGGGCGCAGAATACGCCTCACATTTGACGGCGGCGAAAAGACGAACGAGCCGCTCATCGCCAGAATGGTTATGGAGTGCGGCGCGCCGGTGAACATACTGTTCGCCGATACAAGAATTTACGAAGGCGTGCTCCACGGCCACATGGTCATAGAGCTTCCCAACGAGCCGCGCGAGGCGGAAAAAATAATCACATGGCTGACGCATTCCGATGTCAGCTGGAAGGAGGAGATATAAGCGATGTTATCCGAAATGTTTTATAAATTGTGGGACAAGGGGCTCCTGCAGCTTGGCGTTTGGGAAACCGTGTATATGACCTTTATTTCCTCGTTCTTTGCCTATCTTATAGGTCTGCCGCTGGGCGTTGTGCTCAATGTCACATCTCCGAACGGCATACACCCCATGCCGAAGCTCAACAAGCTTCTGGGCTTCGTTGTGAATTTCTTCCGCAGCATTCCTTTTATAATACTCATGGTCGCTATGTTGCCGGTCGCGAAATTCGTTGTCGGCACATCCCTCGGCAACAAGGCGGTCATCGTGATGCTGGTCATCGCCGCCGCCCCGTACGTTGCGAGAATGGCGGAGGGCTCGCTGAGCGAGGTCAACGCCGGCGTTATAGAAGCGGCGCAGTCCATGGGCGCGACAAATTTTGAGATAATCACCAAGGTTCTTATCCCCGAAGCAAAGCCTTCCCTTATCAACGGCGCGGCTATCAGCATTGTCACGATTCTCGGCTACTCCGCCATGGCGGCTACCATCGGCGGCACCGGACTCGGGCAGATAGCCATAATCTACGGTCACCAACGCTCCAACGGCGATATCACGTGGATATGCGTATTCCTCACCGTGATTATCGTGCAGATAATTCAGGAGCTTGGCAGATATATAGCAGTAAAAACCGACAAACGTATCAGAAATTAAGATTAAAAAGGAGAAAACAAAAATGAAGAAATTAATATCCATCCTTCTCGTTCTCGCTCTCGCAGTTGCATTTTGCACTGTTCAGGCAGCAGCTGCCGATGATAAAGTCATCAAGGTCGGCGCAAGCTCCACTCCTCACGCAGAAATTCTCGAGGCCGTAAAGGATGCTCTCGCAGAAGAGGGCTGGGAACTCGATATCGTTGTTTATGATGATTACGTCCTTCCCAATCTCGCCCTTGCAGACGGCGAGCTCGACGCAAACTATTTCCAGCACACTCCTTACCTCAACAGCTACAACGAGTCCAACGGTACCGATCTCGTCGCCGCGGCTCTCATCCACTATGAGCCTTTCGGCCTCTACGGCAACGGCGTTGAAAGCCTCGATGACGTAGCGGACGGCGCAACCATCCTCATCCCGGCAGACGACTCCAACGAGACCCGCGCGCTTCTTCTCCTTCAGCAGGAAGGCTTCATCACTCTCCCCGAGGATGCAAGCGCAGCCGAAGGCGTATCTCACCTCGACATTGTTGACGACGGCGGATATGATATCGTCCCCGTACAGGCAGACTCCGTCCCCGCGCAGCTCGAAAATTCCGACGAAGGCACATTGGCTGTAATCAACGGCAACTATGCGCTTCAGGCCGGACTGAAGGTTGAAAACGCCCTCGCAATCGAAGATGCTTCCGGCGATGCCGCGCAGACCTATGCAAACGTTGTCGCGGTTGCGGCAGGCAATGAAGAGAGCGAGAAGACTCTTGCCCTCGTAAAGGCTCTTCAGAGCGACGAAGTCAAGCAGTTCATCGAAGAGACCTACAACGGCGCGGTTGTCGCTATCTTCTGATTATTCA
>CAVHIP010000039.1:0-17292 GCA_963636125.1 Oscillospiraceae bacterium
CATTCAGCGACATTCGCTTCAGCAAGACCGTGGACCACATCACCGTACACAATGACGGGAGATTGGTATTCTCATTCTACGTCGGCAAGGATATAACCGATGAAGTTTAAGGTGGCAATGCAATTCTCACCCCAGGTTTTGCCATCTTGAAACAAGCCCTAATCTGTCGTTTAACGATACACGGTATTTTAACGATAGGAAAGCGCAATTTATAGTGATTTCGCTTATCAGCCGTTCTGAAAACCGCAAGATATAGGCGCAGCACACGCCCAAATGCACAGACGCATTTTACAAACCCTTGAGCCGCAAGCGTTTCAAGCCGTAAAATAACGTAAGATTGAACTGAAAAGACCTCTGACTGTGCTGAATGCGAATATTCAGTTTCTACGAGAGAAGTGAATTCATATTCTCACTCGTCACAACAATTCGTCAGCGGCGCAGTTTCAATTTTGAAATTTGTATGTTGCTTATATTTACGGCGGAATCTTCCGCCTGTGCACAATTGTGTCTATTTTTCCACTATGCGGAGTGCTGGCTTTCGATGCCGCCCGTTTTTGCCAAAACACAGCAAAATAATACACGTCTAAGCATTTTTTTTCTTCTCTATGCCTGCCCAACTTAGTTTAAAATTTAATTAGCAGAACGAAACACAAAGAGAGGCATGACAATGGACATAAAAAGACTGCTCAAACCTAAAGTGATCGCGATAGTCGGCGCGAACGAAAAGAATGGTTCATTCGGCAATTACAGTGCGCTGAATGCTCTGCAGAACAGCGACGATGTACACGTCTATTTTGTAAACGCAAAGAAAGATTTTGTGCTTGGCAAAAAGTCTTACAAGACTCTTTCCGAGCTTCCAGAGGTACCGGATAGTATCATGCTCGTCACGCCTAAAGCCAGCATTCCCGGACTCATGGAGGAGGCCGGACAGCTCGGTGTCGGCGGGGTGATAATCGTCGCGGCCGGCTACAGCGAAGAGGGTACGGAAGAAGGCCGTGTCGACGAAAAAGTAATCGTTGACATTGCGAAGAAATACGACATGGCAGTAATGGGCCCCAACTGCACCGGATACGTAAACAACGTAGACAAGGTAAAGATGTGGGGCATGGGCGGCACAGAGTTCGACATGACAGAGCGCGGCACCGGCATTGCGTTCTTTGCCCAGAGCGGAACGATGGCCATACACGCGCTCAGCTGCAATTATGTCGATATCTCCTACGTGTTCTCGATGGGCAACTCCGTTATGCTGAATATAGAGGATCTGATGGAGTACGCAGTCGAGGACCCCGAAGTAAATATGCTTTGCCTTTACCTCGAGGGTGTAAGACACGGACGCCGCTTCATGAATGTCCTCAAGCGTGCGCGTGAGCTTGGCAAGCCCGTTGTTATCCACGCCTCTGGCATGAGCAAAAAAGGTGCCATCGCAGCGGCGTCGCATACCGGCAATCTCGCCAGCAGCCGCAATGTATATAAGGCAGTCTGCGAGAAATACGGCGTTGTCCTTGTTGAGAGCATCGACGAATTTCTCTGCGCCGCGAATGTACTCAGCGCATGGCACGGGCATATGCCGAAAGGCGGACGCATCGCCGCAGTCAACGGCTCCGGCGGAGAAAACGCGGTGTGCGCAGATCTCGGAGAACTGTACGACGTTCCGATGCCCGATCTTCAGCCCGAGACCATAGCAAAGCTGAAAGCTGTGCTCCCGGAATTTGCCTCCCCCAGAAACCCGCTCGACATGACCGCCATCACGAGCGACACCGACAAGGTCTGCATCGATACACTCACTGTGCTTGGTCAGGATCCGAACATAGACGCCATCGCTTTCACTATCGCCCAGTTCAATGAACCGAACGAAAAGGATCGTCAGCAGGCAGCGGTATTCGGTGAGTCGCTCAATGAGCGCTATGCAAGACCCTGCATAAAGTACGAGCAGACCGAGGGTGCGATGCCGGTCATGGTCATCCCGCAGGTCGAGGACCGGCGTGACTTTGAATGGAGAATGAAGCTCAAGGCCGCCGGGATACCGATACTCGCGACAAGCCATATCGGCTATAAAGTCCTCGGCAACATATGCCGCTTCCTCAACTACAAAGAAGATGAACACCTGCTTGTAAACGCCGCACCGGAAGCACCGCTCACCAGTGAAGTGATAAGCCACACTGAGGCCGAATCCAAAGCTATTCTCGCGACAGCCGGCGTATCGTTCCCGAAGCAGTGCATTGTTTCGAGCAAGGCGGAGCTATCATTCGCGCTCTCCGATTTCGCATTCCCGATAGTCATGAAAATATCCTCCCCAGATATTGCCCATAAGACCGAGGCCGGCGGTGTTAAACTCGGTATCGGTTCCCTCTCAGAAGCGCAGACGGCGTTCGATGAAATAATGGCAAGCTGCCACAGCTATAAGCCCAACGTCCGTCTCGACGGTGTGCTCGTTCAGGAGATGGCCGCCGCGGGGACTGAGATGATAGTCGGCGTGTCCAGCGACAGGCAGTTCGGCCCGATGCTGCTCGTCGGCATGGGCGGCGTGTTCGTCGAAGTGTTCAAGGATATGGCCATGGCGCCGTGCCCGGTATGCAAGGCCGAGGCGCTGAACATGATAAACAGTCTGAAAGCCGTAAAGCTTCTGGACGGATATCGCGGCAGCAAGCCCTGCGACAAAGAGGCTCTCGCCGAAATAATGGTGCGCGTATCTGAGTACGCCGCTGCGAGCAGCTCCACGCTCAAGGAGCTTGACATGAACCCGGTCATCGTTTACGAGCAGGGTAAGGGCGCTATCGCGGTAGACGCGCTGCTCGTCGAGCAGAAATAAATATGTTTAATGCCTACAGTCCGCGGAGCCTACGCAGGGGCAGGATACGCGGTGTGGGATATACAGCGAAAATATATATGTTATAATAAAATAAGAGAGGTAATAACACATGAAACAGGAATCCCTTTGGTCTGCAATAAAAGCAGGCTTCCCCGTCGGCGCGGTGTTCTTCGGCGCACTCGTCGGCCCCGTTATGGTCACCGGCTCCTACACAATGAACTATTTCCTTTGCGCAGGTGTCAAGAGCTGGATATACTTCTTCATCTACGCAATATCCATCGGCTGGTTCTTCTCCATGGGTTTTGAGCACACCAGACAGACCGCTCTCTGCAACCCCGGCGTTGACGTGTACAGCTACACCGTGCTGTCCAAGTCCCTCTACGGGCCGAAGCTCAAGTTCATGGTACCCATCTATAATCTCTGGGTATTCATCGCAATGATAATCACCGGTGCCGCAACAGTCGCGACCGGCGGCACTCTCATCGCTTCTTTCCTCGGCACGAGCTACATAGTCGGCGCTATCATCATGGCTCTGCTCAATATGTGCATTGCCATCTTCGGTGCTGACATGATCCGCAAGACCTCCACCGCAATGACCTTCGGCATCATCGGCATGATGATACTTCTCGTCATTATCACTCTCGCGACCAAGAGCAAGGACCTTGTCTCCGTTATGAGCAGCGGCTGGACTCCCCCTGTCGGCGGCAGAAGCCTTGGCAGCGGCGCATGGCGCATCTTCGTTCTCACCTGCTCCTCCTGCTCATGGGCTCTCGGCCTCGGCGCAGTCGCACAGCACATGCAGACCAAGAAGTCCTGCATCGCGGGCGGCGCATCCGCAGGTCTGCTCGGCGCATTCGCGTTCCTGCTCATGTTCATCATCGTTGTCCCCTGGGTCGGCAATATCTATGAGACCGGCACCATGGATCCCGCTCCCGTTCTCTCCATCACCACGAGCTGGCTCAATATGCCTTGGCTCGGCGTTATCTACTACGCCCTTATGAGCCTCGCGCTCGTCTCCTCCGGCGCTCCGTCTCTCTACGTTGCTGCCGACCGCATCAGAAATATCATCCCCTTCACCCGTAATGCCAAGAACAAGATGGTCGCTCTCATCGGCTGCTCCCTGCTTTACTGCGCTGTCGTTATCACTATGGCTGCCGGCGGCCTGACCCCGATAGTGTCCAAGTACTTCCAGTACCTCGGCTACTTCGGCCAGATTTGCGGCGTTATCCCCATGGCTATCATCTGGCCCATACTCAGAGCCAAGGGTGTCAAGCCCATTATCCCCGGCGCAAAGGCAGAGGAGTCTGTCGAATAAACAAAATATCGGAGCGGCGCAATGCCGTTCCGCCCCTGCTGAAATATAAACATCAAAGGAACAAAGGAGAAACATAATGGAAGGCAACGTAAGCAGAGACATGAAGGAAGGCGGCCACAGAGTATGTGTGCGCAGCCTGCTTGAAGCCTGTGGTTTTGTGCGTGAGGATGTTGAGCGTCCTCTCATCGGTATCGCAAACAGCTTTACCGACGCCATTGCCGGTCATGCCCATCTCAATCAGCTCACCGAGGCGGTCGCCGCGGGCATCTATGCCGCGGGCGGCACGCCCATCAAGTTCGGCACCATCGGCATCGGCGACTGTCTGGTCAATAACGAGCAGCGCTGGCGCTACTCGCTGCCGAGCCGCGACCTCATCTGCGATTCTATCGAGTCCGTTGCTATCGGCCACGGCCTTGACGGCATCGTGCTGGTAGCCGGCTGCGATAAGACCGTCCCCGGCATGATGATGGCGGCGGCAAGAGTCAACATCCCGGCGATCATCGTTTGCAGCGGCGCGATGCTCCCCGGCAAGCACAAGGGGCAGAAGATCGACGTCGTGACCGGCGGCACCGTGATCTCCCGTTCCCTGCTCGGCGATATCACCGAGGAAGAGGTCGACGAGTACGAAAAGGATATGTGCCCCACCTGCGGCTCCTGCGCCGGTATGTTCACCGCAAACTCCATGGCCTGCATGTCCGAGATACTCGGCCTCGGTCTCCCCGGCAACGGCACAGTTCCCGCCGTGTATTCTGAGCGCACACATATTGCGCGTCACGCCGGTATGCAGATAATGGATCTTGTCCGCAAAAACATCCGTCCGTCCGACATTCTGACCCGCGAAGCATTCGACAACGCTATCGCCGTCGATATGATGCTCGGCTGCTCCACGAACACTGCGCTTCACCTGCCCGCAATCGCCGGTGAAGTCGGCATCGACCTGAGCCTGAAGGATCTCGGCGCAGTCAGCCGCAAGACTCCGAACATCTGCCGCATCTCCCCATACTCCTCCGACACGCATATAATCGATATTTACGAAGCCGGCGGCATCCCTGCTGTTATCAAGCAGGGCATCGACGCAGGCTACATCAACGGCGACTGCATGACCGTTACCGGCAAGACCCACAGCGAGAACACCAAGAATGTCCGCGTACTCAATCCGGAAGTCATCCGCCCGTTTGACAAGGCATACTCCCCCAACGGAGGTCTCGACGTTATGTACGGCTCACTCGCGCCCGACGGCTGCCTGTGCAAGGTCGCCGGCTGCCCGGATGAAATGCGCAAGTTCCGCGGCGTCGCGCGTTGCTTTGACCGCGAGCCCGATGCTGCCGCCGCCGTCAAGTCCGGCAAGATAAAGGCCGGCGACATCATCGTCCTGCGCAACTGCGGCCCCAAGGGCGCTCCCGGTATGCCCGAAATGGCGATCCTCGCATCCACCATCGCTGCGGCAGGTCTGAGAAAGAGCGCCGCACTCATCACCGACGGCCGTTTCTCCGGTGTCACTACCGGCGCGGTTATCGGCCATGTCTCTCCCGAAGCCGCACTCGGCGGACCCATCGGCCTTGTCCAGGACGGCGACATTATCGAATACGACACCATTGAGGGTTACATCAATCTCCTCGTGAGCGAGGAAGAGCTTGAAAAGCGCAGAGCAGAGTGGAAGCCTCTGCCCCCGAGAGTGACGACCGGCTACCTTGCCAAGTACGCAAGCATGGTCGGCACCGCATCTCACGGCGCAAGAGTTGTTGCCAAGCTCTAAAGCTTCACCGCCGTTCTCCCGTATCATCATTGCGGGAGAACGGTATATTAAGTACGAATTCAATTTCAATTTACATATATTTTTTGGAGGAAGAAAAGTGAAAGACGACTACAAGCTGCTGTTTTCTCCCGGTAAGCTCGGCAGAGTTACGGCGAAGAACCGCTGCGTAATGACAGCTATGATGACCGGCTTCCCCGGAGTTACCGGCGGCGACGCCGATGAGCGCGTTATCCGCTATTATGAGGAGCGCGCCGCTGGCGGCACCGGTGTAATAATAACCGAAGCCGGCGTTGTTGACGAGATATACGGCATCTCCAGATTCAACCAGCTGCACTACACCCGCCCGCATATCACAAGTCTTGCCAAGCTCAACGAGCGCCTGCACCGCTACGGTGCCGTTACCATCGCCCAGCTCTGGCACGGCGGGTTTATCTGCAGCCCGGAGGTCACCGGATATGAAACGCTCTCCCCCAGCGGTGTTGACGGTATCCCCGGCCGCCCCAACCGTGCGATGACGGTCGATGAGATAGCGTACATCACAAAGTGCTTTGCCGATTCCGCGGTCTGCTGCCGCGACGCCGGATACGACGGCGTTGAGATTCACCTTGCGCACGGCTATCTGCTGGCACAGTTCATGAGCCGGTACTATAACCGCCGCGAGGATGAATACGGCGGCAGCTTTGAAAACCGTATGCGCTTCCCGACAGAGGTAATAAAGGCTGTGCGCGAAGCCGTCGGCCCGAGGTTCATGGTCGGCGTGCGCATAAGCGGTGACGAGATGGCTCAGGAATATAGCCCCTTACACCTGACGCAGGAGGAAGGGCTTGAAATAGCAAAATATATTGACGCGCTCGGCATGATAGATTATATCAATGTCTCAAACGGCAACAAGCTCACCAATAACGCCAACTGTGATCCTTTCTTTTACGATTTCGGCTGGAAGCAGCACATCGCAAAGGCCATAAAGGACGCCGTCAGCGTGCCGGTCATTGCAACGAACACGATCAAGACCCCCGCTCAGGCGGAAAAAACGCTTGAGGACGGCGTCTGCGACTTTGCTGGGATGGGGCGCGCGAACATCGCCGACCCTAACTTTATGAACAAAGCCATGCTTGGCCGTGAGGACGAGATCAAGGGCTGCATCGGCTGCCTGTTCTGCCGCGAGCCGCGCGGCGGCGGCCAGATGCCCGCATGGTGCGCGATCAACCCGCGAGCCGGCTGTGAGTACGACTATCCCCCACAGCCCAAGGACGGCGCGGGACGTCCGGTAGCCGTTGTCGGCGGCGGCCCCGGCGGCATGGAAGCCGCCGTAAACCTCGCCTCCCGCGGCTATAAAGTCACACTTTTTGAAAAGTACGGCGAGGTTGGCGGCAGCATGAACCTTGCAGACAAGCCCGACCATAAGGAGCGCATAGAGCAGCTCATCCATACCTACGAGGCGCAGATGAAGCACTTCGGCGTTGAGGTGCGCTGCGGCATAGACGCGACTCCCGATGTAGTCGCCGAAACAAACCCGACCGGCGTGTTCCTCGCCTGCGGTGCAGAGCCTATCATCCCGCCCGTGCCGGGCGTCGGGCTGCCAAACGTCGTCACCGCGCAGGACGCAGTAAGAAAGGGCATGCGTTTCCCCGGTAAGAAGATCGCCGTTGTCGGCACCGGCATGACGGGGCTTGAGGTCGCGGAGATTCTGTCCAAGGACTGCGCCGGTATGACCATGATCGACATGGTCGACGTCGGTCCGGGACTTATCCACGAAATTCTCGACGAGATGATGAAGATACTCGTCCCGCGCGGAGTCAAATTCCTGCCGTACCACAAGCTCGTGTCCGTGAACGAGCACGGCCTCACCGCGCAGCGTCTTTCCGACGGCGCTGACGTTGCTATCGACGCCGATATCGTTGTGCTCTCCCTCGGCGTAACGCCGAATAAAAAGCTCATCGAGCAGTTCAATGCGCGCTTCGAGCAGGTCTATACCGTGGGCGACGCGAACCAGAGCGGCCGCATCGGTCACGCAACGAAGTCCGGCTTTACTCAGGCGTATTCGTTCAGGCCTATAGAAGATCTTGTACCTTAATCGGAGGAATAGATATGTCACTTATAGTTTGTAAATGGAAAAAGGAATTCGGTACCGAGGTCAAGGAGAACATCCGCCGCGACATCTGCGCTGGCTTCTCCACGCTGACCGGCGTTGACGCCAAATATTTCGCTGTCATTTTTGAGGATTATGCTGAAGGCGATTTCCCGGAGCATAACATCGGCGCATTTGTCCTCATCAGCCAGACCGAGGGGCGCAGCAATGAATTCAAGGATGCCGAGGTAAAGCTCATTACAGACGTTCTCTGCAAATATACCGGCTGGGATCCCTCCCGCGTCAGCATCATGATACTTGATATACTTCGCGGCAGCATGGGCACAAAGGGGATTATCGTCAACAGGAACGGCGCGGCCGCCGAGGCGATAAAGTCAAAAGAGATAGACGTTTAAGCCGGAGGTGAACTATGCCTTTACTTGACGTCACCCTCGCCGCGGGGCTCCGCCCGGAAACCAAGGAGGAGCTGCGCGCGGCGCTGTGCGGCGATATGGCCGCGCTTATCGGCATCGATCCCAAGTTCATCGCGGTGCTTTTCAAGGAGCTGCCGCCCGGTGATATGAGCGCGCAGGGCTCATTCACGGAGGTCTATCTGTCTGTCGGCCGTCCTCTCGCTTTCAAGGAGGCGCTGGTAAAGTTCGTTGCAGACGATATACACCGCGTCACGGGCTGGCCTGCCGATAAGGCAAATGTACTCATACATGACCTGCAGCACGGCAGCGTTGCCGCCGGCGGCAGGATACTCAATCGGAGCGGAACGGCGGCGGAAGCCGCAATGAAAGACGGCGCGAAATAATCCGCGCCGGAACGAATGGTGGAAGGAATAAAATCATGGCAATGATAAAAGTCGAAGAAAACTGCTGTAAGGGCTGCGGCATCTGCATTGTCAACTGCCCGCGCTCTTGCCTGACGCTCAGCGAGGACTTCAATGAGTTCGGCAACTGCTACTGCGTTCAGGCGGAGCCAGGCAAATGCATCGGCTGCAAGCTGTGCGGGATAATGTGTCCCGACAGCGCCATCAGCGTTTTCAAGTGAGGTGCGCAATGAGCAAGAAAATAGCAATAAAGGGCAATGAGGCAATAAGCGAGACCGCGATAAGGTGCGGGCTTGACTTCTTCGCCGGTTATCCCATCACTCCGCAGACGGAGATGCTGGAGTATATCTCCCGCCGTCTGCCGCAGGAGGGCAAGGTATTTGTTCAGGCCGAGAGCGAGATCGCCTCGTCCAACATGATAATGGGCGCCGCGATAGGCGGAGCGAGAGCCATGACGGCGACGTCCGGTCCGGGGCTTGCACTGATGGCCGAGGTGTTCAGCAACCTCGGCATCGGCCGCCTGCCGACCGTGATCGTCGATGTGCAGCGCGCGTTCAACACCATTTCCCCCTGCCAGAGCGACTATAACTTCCTCGTAAAGGGTCTCGGTCACGGCGGCACGAGAGCTTTCGTTACAGCGCCGATGAACGTTCAGGAGGCCGTCAACTGCACTGAGCTCTCCTTTGAAAAGGCTTGGGATTACTGCGTCCCGGCAGTGCTCCTGATAGACGGTATGCTCGGCCAAACGACGGAGGGCGTTATCCTCCCGGAAAAGAAAACCGAGCTTCCGCCGCCCAAATACCCTGTCCCGACCGGGCGCAGCAGCAAGCCGCAGCGCACCTTCCAGCTCTTTAACGGCAACTATAAGGGAATGTTCGGCGAGGACGCAATGGAAGCCTGCCTCTTGGACTCAAACGCAATGTACCGCAAGTGGGTCGATGAGGAGGCCAGATACGCCGAGCACTTCATGGACGACGCCGAATACGTCATCTTCGCTTGGGGCAGCTGCGCAAGGATCTGCCTTGACGCGGTCAAGGAGCTGCGCACCGAGGGGCACAAGGTCGGTATGTTCAGACCTATCACGCTCTATCCTTTCCCGGAAAAGCAGATACAGGCGATGCACGGCTATAAGGCCGCGCTGAGCGTCGAAATGGCGCTTCCTGAGCAGTTCTATCCGGACGTGGCGGTCAACCTTGACCGGAGCATTCCCCTTTCCAGCTATACGCGCTGCGGTGGGAACCTTGTCGAAGCAGGAGATGTTGCCGCGGCAATGCGCAGGATCATCTCCGCACAGGAGGGCAGATAACTATATGGAACAGATATACGGAAGAACAAAGTCTATTGTCGCAAAGCCGACCCCATTCTGCGGCGGCTGCTCGCACGGGCTTATAGTGAAAAGCTGCGCCGAGGTCATCGACGAGATGGACATCGCGGAGAAAATATCCTGGGGCGGCTCCGCCGGATGCACCGGCTTCAGCAGCTTTATAACGGAGTTTGACTCCTTCAACAGCCCGCACGGCAGATCCCCGGTAGTGGCGACCGGCTTCAAGCGCTGCAATCCGGACTCGGTCGTCGTGCTCTATCAGGGCGACGGCGACGCTGCGTCCATCGGGCTCGGCGATACCCTGCACGCGGCAAACCGCGGCGAGGCATTCACCGTTATATGCGCCAACAACAGCATATACGGCATGACCGGCGGTCAGGCCTCCGCAACAACGCCCATCGGCGCGGTCACAAAGACAACGCCGGGCGGCAGTGAAGTCCCCCCGATAAAGCTTACCGAGATGGTAGCTACGCTCGAGCGCCCGGCGTTCGTGGCGCGCTGCAGCGTACACACACCCGCCGCGGTCGCGGACTTCAAGCGCTGCTTCAAAAAAGCGCTGGAGTATCAGATGAAGTATAACGCCTACACATATATCGAAGTCCTTGCCGCGTGCATAACAGGCTCGAAGATAGACCCCAAGAAAATGAAGCAGCACATTGAGGAGAACATGATCCCCGTGTTCCCGCTCGGCGTTTTCAAGGATATTTATAAGTAATCAGGAGAAACAGCTATGGAAACAACAGTTTTTGTCGCCGGGTCTGGCGGCCATGGCATACAGAATCTCGGCAAGACGCTTGTTCAGGCGGCGCTGCTCAACGGGCGTGAGGCGACCTGCTATCCCCGCTACGGCATAGAAAAGCGCGGCGGCTACTCCTCGTGCTATCTTGTGTTCAGCGACGAGGAGATCGGCAACGTCAAGAAAGAGAAGTCCGACGTTGTTATAGTCATTGACCAGCGCGCGTTCAACATGTTCGCCGACACCGTGAAGCCCGGCGGATATCTCGTCGTCAACAGCTCCACCGTCGAGGATAAGCGTATCCCTGCCGACTGCACACGTATCGATATCCCCATAATCGGCATGGCGCTTGAGCTTGGCGACCTCAAGGCTATAAGCACTCTGCTCACCGGCATGATAGTCGGCATCCCAGGTCTCCTTGCCGACACCGGCTGCGTCCGCCAGAGCATCGCAGACAAGTGGAGCAAAAAGCCCGCTGTTCTTGAAATGAACCTCAAAGCATTTGACGAGGGGCTCCCCCTCGGCGCTGATATAAAGCTCGGCAGTCCGGAGGCCAGAGGCTGAACCAATGAAAACAAAGAAGCCTTTTTACGGCTGGATAAATCTCGGCATCCTCTGGTTCTGCTATTGTACCGTCGTCGCCTCCATCTCGTATGCTTTCGGCGTCGTCGTGAGCGATATGGCAGACAGCCTCAGCATGACGATGACCATGGCCACCGGGGCATACACGGGCTATACGCTCGTGCATGCTCTGACAGCGCCCATCGCCGGGAAGTTCATAAACCGCTTCGGCGCGAAAAAGAGCATGCTCGCAGGGCTTGGGCTTCTTACAGCCGGCTGTCTGCTGCTCTCGGTCTTGGGCAAAAGCGTCTGGTTTTATTATGTATTCTGGATATTCTTCGTCGGCTTCGGTATGCGCTTCGGAACGCTGTTGCCCAGTCAGGTGAATATATCCAAATGGTTTTTCAATTACCGTGGGCTTGCGATGTCACTTCTGCTGACAGCGGGCGGCATAGGCGGATACATATTCACACCGCTTTGCACGAAGCTGAACGAAACGTATTCATGGCGGGCGGTATGGCTTATGATAGCGGCGCTTTCCGCGCTGTCGATGCTGCTTGTGCTGCTGCTTGTCCGTGAAACGCCAGAGAGATACGGCCTTTGTGTTGACGGCGGCGCGCAGGCAAAAGAGAGTTCAGCGCGGCAAAGCCGCGGAGCATATAAAACAAACGAGGCATGGACCCTGTGCAGCGCAAAGCGCAGACCTGCTTTTTATATGCTGATCTTCCTGTACTTTGCCTCGTCCTACCAGCTCAGCGTTATATCGTCGCAGGGCATAAATCACCTTGCGCTTCAGGGCGTTGACCGCGCGGTTGCGGCAAGCGCCGTCGGAATGTTCGCGTTTATCAACACCTTCGGGCGCATCGTTGTCGGCGTGTTCGGCGACAGGTTCGACATGAAGAAGATTCTCGGGATAGGCGCGGCAATATCCGCCGGTGGATTTCTGCTCCTGATGAAAGCCCAGAGCATAGGCGCGGCATACGCGGCGCTCGTACTGTCCGGGCTTGGGTACGGCATAGTCATGGTCGCGCCGCAGAATATGCTCCTCAACTATTTCGGCAGCTATGATTACGCGAATATAAACGGAATGTATTCAATGGCAGCCGGTGTCCTTTCGGCAGCTCCAGCCGTTATCGTCGGCTGGTTTTACGACATGAACGGCAATTACAGCTTTGCCTGGATATTCGGCATAATTCTTATGGCCATGGCTTTTGCCATAGCTGTGGTGATAAAGCCGCCGGTCATGAATAAGGAGAAAACAACATGAAAATAGCAATGATCGGTTCGGGCGCAACCGGCAGTGTGTTCGCTTCCTATCTCCGCTTGGGCGGAGCCGAGGTCTGGCTCGTGGATCCTTACAAAGCACATCTTGACGTCGCTGTTGAGCGCGGCATGCTGTTCCACCGTCCTGACGGCGACACGCTTGTGACCGGCTTTTCCGCTGCCCCCACAGCCGATACCATCGGCACGATGGACGTCGTTATAATTCTGGTCAAAACAACAATGACGGAGCTTGCGGTCAAAGGCGCGCTCCCCGCCATCGGTGAAAACACCGTCGTCATGTCCCTCCAGAACGGGCTCGGCAATGTCGAAAAGATAGCGCAGTTCGTTCCGAGTGAACGCATAATGTACGGCTCCGGAAACATCGGCACGGAGCTACCTGCCCCCGGCGAGTGCACCGCGAGAACTACCGCGGGCGTTCAGCTGCATTTCGGCGCCGTGAAAAGGACCGCGCTCACCGAAGCGGTGGGAACGGAGCTCCTCGCCCTGTTCACAAAGGGCGGGTGCAATGCGAATTTTGATGAGGACATACGCTTCTTCGTCTGGCGCAAAGCAGTCGCTAACATTTCGGCTAACGCTCTTATGGGGCTCCTGCGGCTCAACGCCGGATATATGTTCGATAATGAACACGCATACAGCCTTTTCCTCGGCATACTGCGCGAATGCGCCGCGGTCGCCGATGCGCTCGGGATAGACGGCGGCAGGATATATGAGCTCTGCAAAAAGCCGGAGCTTGGTTCCATGCGGGATTACTATTCCTCAACGGCGCAGGATATGCTCATCTACAAGCGGCAGACGGAGATAGACTCTTTCAACGGCGCAATATCTGCCTATGGCAAAAAGCTCGGCATCGCCACCCCGTATAACGATTTCGTGACCGATATGGTAAAGGCAATACAGGAAAATTACGAAAACCAATATAAATAAAACGGAGGTAATTATGAGAAGCGATTCAATGAAATTGGGAGCTGACCGCGGTCTTTGCCGCAGCCTGATGATGACGGGCGGTCTGGACTCCGAAATGGTCAGGCGCCCCCTTATAGGCGTTGTAAACTCCTATACTAACCTTTTCACCGGGCACGCGACGCTTGACAAAATCGGTGAGTATGTCAAGGAAGGCATTCTCATGGCGGGCGGCACCCCGGCCATGACCGGAACTATCGCCATCTGTGACGGTATGTGTGAAAACACTCCGGGAATGCTCTATCCCCTTGCCAGCCGCGATGTCATTGCCGACTCCGTCGAGTGCTACGTCGAGGGTCATATGCTCGACGGTCTTGTCTGCATCGCAAGCTGTGACAAAATAGTTCCCGGTATGCTCATGGCAATGATGCGCCTTGACATTCCCTGCGTGATGATAACCGGCGGCATCGCCATGCCCGCCACGATGAACGGACGTCAGGTCGACTCCAATGAGGAGATTGCCAAGATAATGGCGGCAAAGTCAGGTAAGATAGACATGGAGCACCTGATGAAGCTTGAAGAGGACAGCTGCCTCGTCGGCTGCGGTCCGGCATGCATGACCGGTCTCGGCACGGCGCTGTCCATGCAGATGGTCTCCGAGGTGCTCGGTGTCGGCGTGTTCGGCAATTCGACAGTCCCCGCGTTCTATACCAAGCGCATACACATGGCGCGCAATGCCGGCAAGCGTGTTGTCGAGATGGTCAAGGAAAATTTGACCCCGTCCAAGATAGTTTCCAAGCAGTCCTTCCTCAACTGCCTTGCCATTGATATGATGGTCGGCTGCTCCACGAACAGCACCCTGCATATCCCCGCAATTGCAGCCGAAGCAGGGTATAAGATAACTCTTGATGATTTTGACGCAGCAAGCAAGACCACTCCGCAGATAGTCAAGATGAGTCCCTCCACCACCAAGTACAGTCCCTATGATTTCTTCATGGCCGGCGGGCTTGAGGCTGTTATGAAAGAGGCGATAGACGCCGGTTATATGGACGGCAGCACCATGACTTACACCGGCAAAACTCTCGGCGAGATGGTCAGCGATGCCAAAGTCCGCAACGACGACTGCATCCGCCCGTTTTCAAACGCATATACCCAGCGCGGCGGCCTTGCCGTGCTCAAGGGCAATCTTGCCCCGCAGGGCTGTGTGATAAAGACCAGCGGCGTTATCCCCGAAATGTGGGAGCACCGCGGCACGGCAAAGGTATTCGATACCGAGATGGATTGCTACAACGCTCTGAATGCCGGTCTGGTCGTCCCCGGAGACTGCATAGTCATCCGCTATGAGGGTCCTGTCGGCGGCCCCGGAATGCGCGAGATGCTGACCATCACAAATGTCATGCGTGCTCTCGGCCTCAGCTCCAGCGTATCTCTAATTACGGACGGCCGCTTCTCCGGCGGCAGCGTCGGCGGCGTTATCGGTCATGTTGCCCCCGAAGCCGCAGTCGGCGGACTCATCGCACTCGTCGAGGACGGCGATATCATTGAATACAGTATCCCCAACGGAACCATCGAACTCAAGGTCAGCGATGAAGTCATCGCAAAGCGCCGTGAAAAGTGGCAGCCGCCGAAGCCTCGCCGCATAAGAGGTGTGCTTGCAAAGTATGCGCAGATGGCAGCCTCCCCCATAGAGGGTGCAAGGATGATTCCGAATGCGGAGCGTAAATACCGCGAGCCGCTTAAATAACCAGCTTATTTCTACTCTCTCTTTTCATCTTCATAATTCCATGGCAGAACGAAGCCGTCCGGTTTTGGGCGGCTTCGTTTTATAGCTTTCTGTTCTTTTCGGCGTACTCCGTCGGAGTAATGCCGGTGAGTTCTTTGAATGTCCGCGAGAAAAACTGCGGGTTGTTGTAGCCGACGGACTTTGCGATCGTTGTCACAACCGGGCGGTCGGATTCCGAGAGCAGCTTTTTCGCCCGCTCTATCCTCAGTTCTGTAAGGTAGTTTGAGAAGGATTTCCCGGTATGTTTGTGGAAATATCTGCTTGTGTAGCTTTTGCTGAAGCCGACAAATTCTGCAAGGTCGCTGAGCGATATATCCTGTGCGTATTTCTTTTCAATGAATGCTGTCATTTTATATGTCAGGATATCCACGTCTCCGCTCATATCCCCGGCGCTGATCTGTGCGCTGCGGAACACGCGAATATAATGGACAGCCATTTCCTCGACCGTGACATATTTGTCGAAGCAGCGGCTCATTGCGCGTTTTTCCGGCGTTACACCGTAACGCTGGCAGAACGCGTCGTAGATAACGTTTATCGCGCTGCACGCATAGTAGTACATGTTTATGTTCGCACTGGGCTTCAGGATGTTCAGGAAGATATGGTTTATGTCCTGCCCAAGCACGGCAATGGGTGTTATTATAGAGAAATCGCGGATAGACGTAATGCGCCGGTCAAGCTCATCCATATCCAGCGCGGGGCGTTTCTGACGCAGTACGGAAACCGGCAGCATGCTGTCCTCACCGTAGAATACACGCATGCGCTTTGCGCTTATACACTCCCGGTAAGCGGTATTGAAATCCGTTACGGAATCGATATGCCGGCTGACAAACAGCGCGGTCATTCCATCGTCCGTGATCTTCTTTATTTCTGACATGAGGGCATTATATTGCGCTACATATTTCTTCGCGCTCGGCTGGTTCAGGTCGTTTATTATAATGCATTTTGAATTATTGCTTATTTCAAATATTTCGCCCCCGCAGTACTTCCTGACTATTGAGTACAGCCCATCGTAAACAAGTTCGTCAAGCATTCTGTATACTCTGCGGTTATGTGTATAATCATCAAAATAGTTGCGAGGCATCGCTTTTGTGACGATCAGATAATGCCCATGAGGAGACCCGATATCGAGGTTGAACTCTCGCCTTATCTCATTGAATTGCCCGGCAGATACACCGGACAATATCTCTCGCAGGTGCTCCTCACGTGCATATCTGGCGGCTCTGCGTGCTATATCCGGGCATGAGGTAAATTGAAATTCTTCCGTAGCGGTACGTTTTGTCTGCAGAATGGACATGAACAGCGCCTTGTATATCATGTCTTTAGCATCCCAAAACTCCTTGCCCACTGGTACGGGGTCAAAGCTCGATGCGAGCTGATACGTCTTGCCGATATGAAATATAATAATATATGTCTTTGACCCAGCCATGTATAGCTGCATCAATTTTTCTCGGCACCCTGCAGGATCCGATCGAATCTGGATGAGCAGGAAATCTGCGTTGTTGGAAAGCACAGCGTTGACAAGATCTTCAGTATCAGTTGCCGAGAAAGATATCGGAGTGTCGGCAATCTGAGCACGAAAAAAGTTTGCAATTTTGTCCTGCAAGCAGTATATCAATGTACTCATGCAAATCATCCCCCTTTGACAAATCGATTATATCATAAAACTGCACAGAAATGAAGAATTTCCATTATTTATACGAGGGGTGTGAAAACAAAAGAGATGGAAGATACGATTGCGTGGAAGAAAGGCAACGAGCATATAAAGCGGATGTTCTCAGCGGATTTATGTTTGAAATTACGGAGCTGTCGGACATGAACATCGCATTCAGCGACATTCGCTTCAGCAAGACCGTGGACCACATCACCGTACACAATGACGGGAGATTGGTATTCTCATTCTACGTCGGCAAGGATATAACCG
>CAVHIP010000040.1:0-17183 GCA_963636125.1 Oscillospiraceae bacterium
CCCCACCAGCGACCGCCGTTCATGTTTGTGAAAACGGAAGCCATTGTGTCGAACAGAAGGCTGGGGCCGGCGTTGACTTCAACGCCGTAGGTGAAGCAGGCGGGGAACATGATAAGTCCTGCGACGATAGCGACAAAGGTATCAAGGCATATGACCGTGACGGACTCGCCGAGCAGAGAATGATCCTTGCCTATGTAGCTTCCGAAAATGGCCATTGAGCCGATGCCGAGAGACAGCGTGAAGAACGCCTGATTCATCGCGCCGACGATTACAGTGCCGTTTATCTTTGAAAAATCGGGAACAAGGTAAAAACGCAGGCCTTCCTTTGTGCCGGAGAGAGTAAAGCTGTGAATCATCAAAACCAACATCAGCACGAAAAGAGCCGACATCATGTATTTGGTGACTCTCTCAAGACCGCCCTGAAGATTGAAGCTGAGAATTACAAATGCGACGACAATAACAACGGCAAGATATCCGACGTTGAGAGTGGGATTTGATATCATGGGGGCGAAGCCGAGGTTTGATATGTTTCCGGTGAGGAACTGAACGAAATAGCAGACTATCCATCCGGTGACGACGGTATAGAAAGCCATGAGCGCTAAGCAGCCGAGCAGACAGATATATCCCATGGGCCCCCATTTCTGCCCGGGCTTCTGAAGCTTTTTATACATGAACAACGGGCTTGCCTGCGATGCGCGGCCTACGGCAAATTCCATTGTCATTACGGGCAGACCGAGCAAAAGCAAGCACAGGATATATATGAGTACGAAACCGCCGCCGCCATACTGACCTGTCATCCACGGGAATTTCCATACGTTTCCGCAGCCTATTGCGCAGCCGGCCGAAAGCATTATGAAACCAAACCGGCTTCCGAGTTTTTCGCGATTTTCCATTGAACTGAACCTCCGAATTATTTAGCTGTATTTTTGAGAAGCTGTGAAACTGTCCTGTATGTCTTATCAGGCTTTCTTTTCGGGAACAAGGAAGATGAATACGAGGGAGCTGATAAGAAGCAGGAAGGGATAAAGAAGAAAAGGAATTATCTCAAAGGCGGATACTGTGCAGTCGAGAGCTTTTGCCTGAGAGATCGCAACGAGCATCTGCGCGCCGTAGGGTATGATCCCCTGAAAGATGCATGAGAATGTGTCGAGCAGTGAAGCGGTCTTTTTTGCGCTTACGCCGTACTCGCCCGCCATCTCTTTTGCGATCGGGTTTGCCATGACTATCGCTACGGTGTTGTTTGCGGTCGCGATATCCATAAGCCCGACAAGAACGCCCATGCCGAGCTGTCCGCCCTTTTTGCCTTTGAACACTCTTTTTATTCCGTAAAGCAGCGCGTCAAAGCCGCCGTATTCGCGGATGAGCGCGCACAGCGCCGCGACAAGTATCGCGACAGTCGCGGTTTCATACATACCGGATATGCCGCTTCCCATGCTGCCCAAGAGACCGAAGAAGCCGTCCACAGCGCCGGTTGCAAGCATGATCGCGCTACCGGAAACGATGCCTATGAGTAGAACCACAAATACGTTTATTCCGATAATGCCGCCGATAAGAACCAATATGTACGGAATGATCTGGACAAGGTTATACTCGCCCAAAACAAGCTCGGCGTTGTGATCTGCGGTCATCAAAAAGACGATGACCAGCGTAGCGATCGCGGCGGGAAGCGCGATCCAGAAGTTTTCGCGGAACTTATCCTTCATCTGGCAGCCCTGGCCGTTGCACGCGGCTATTGTCGTGTCGGAGATAAAAGATAGGTTGTCGCCGAACATTGATCCGCCTATGACAGTGCCGATGCAAAGCGCCTGATTATAACCGGATGCAATGGCAATCTCGACGGCAATAGGCGTGATAAGCGTGATCGTGCCGACAGAGGTACCCATTGCGGTGGACACAAAGCAGGCTATCACAAAGATCATTGCGACGGCAAATTTTGACGGGACGATGCTCAGCAGAAAGTACGCAACGCTCTGCGCGCCGCTTCTGCCGACAATGCTGGAAAACATGCCGGCGGTAAAGAAAATAAGAACCATTATGATAATGTTCTTATCGCCTGCGCCCTGCCCCATAACAGTCATTTTCTCATCAAAGCCGAGGGCGGGATTCTGCAGCATTGCCACAAGAATCGCCACGAGGAAAACGGCGACGATCGGGATGTTATAAAATCCCATTTCCTTGCCGAGTATGTACTCAAAAAGAATACCTAGGCCGAGATAAAGGACAAGAAATACGCCGATGGGGAGCAGTGCTTTTACATTGCCTTTTTTCATTTTTCTCTCTCTTCCGATTTTATTTTATTCACGAAAACGGCATCTGCCTGATTGCGTGAACGCTGTCAAGCGGATGCCGAAATCATTAATAAACAGATATTTTATTCTTTCCAGATTTTTTCCGAAGTTATTTCCTTCAAGCTTGCCGCGCCGCACATGGTCATTGTCGATTTCAACTCGCCGACTATCTTGTCCATATAGACCTTGAAGCCTTCTGCGCCGCCGCCGTAAACCGCGGTCAGAATGGGGCGACCTATGAGCACGGCGTTCGCGCCGAGAGCGATCGCGCGGAACACATCCACGCCGGAGCGGATTCCACCGTCGACGATTATCGTAATCTTGCCTTTCACCGCCTCCGCGATGGACGGGAGGACTTCGCAGGTTGAAGGAACGCCGCCCTGCACTCTACCGCCGTGATTGGAAACGACAATCGCGTCCGCTCCCGCTTCAACGGCCTTCAGCGCGCCTGCCGGGGTCATAATGCCCTTGATTATGAACGGCATTTTCGCGTAATCTATTATTTCTTTCATCTCATCGACGGTTTTGCTGCCGGCGTTGGGATTCATTTTTTTGAGGAAGGGGAGACCTGCACCGTCAACATCCATTGCGGCGGCAAAGCTACCCGCTTCGTTGAGAATGTCCAGCTTCTCGAAAACCGCTTCTTTGTTCCATGGCTTTATCGTCGGGATGCTCATTCCGCCTATTTCCTTTGCATCGCGCACGGCGGATTTCATGATATCGGGATTCACTCCGTCGCCCGTGAGCGCGAGAACGCCGTAATCATATGCCGCCTTCATCAGCAGCGCGTTGTAATCCTGATCCACATATTTGTCTCCGTAGTGCATATCAAGCGCACCGAGGGGAGCCGCGAAGATAGGCGCGGAGAATTTATGCCCGAACATCTCGAAAGACACGTCGGGATCGGCAAAATTAGGGCAGAGCGTATCCATGTTTACGCATATTTCCTGCCATTTGTCATAGTTGCGCGCGGCAACATTGCCGGGATACTTGCATCCGGGACCGGGCATGGTGTTTGCGCAGGCGCGTCCGTTGCATACGGGGCAGGCTTTGCAGTAAGGACCGACACAGTCCTTTGCGGCCGCCAATACTTCCTGATAAGTCATATTCTTTTCCTTTCTGTATTTCCGCAGTTGTGATTACATATCGCTATTATCGCTCATTTTAATCTAAGTGTCAATGAAATGTTTTGCGATTGCTTGTAAAAAGAAAAAAAGATGCTATAATGCGCATTGACCGGTTTCCATACCCGGTCCAAACCCTCGGCTTCTCCGGGGACTGTGCGGGCAAATCCGCATTCAAAATACTAAAATGGGAGCGTAATTTAATATGAAAGCCGAAAATAAGAAAATTAAAATCATCTGTCTCTGCGCGGCTGTGGCGGCGCTTTATGCGGTCTTGACGATGCTCACCGCGCCTATCGCTTTCGGCGCGATACAGTTTCGCGTTTCCGAGGCTCTCTGCGTCCTGCCTTTTTTTGTTCCGCAGACTGCATGGGGCCTTTTTGCAGGGTGTCTAATTTCGAACATAATGAGCGGCAATATTTTTGACATTATTTTCGGCTCGCTCGCGACTCTCCTGGCAGCGGGATGTACCGCTATAATCGGAAAACACGGGAAAAGCGCCCTGCTTGCCTGCCTTATGCCGGTGATCTTCAACGGTATAATAGTAGGCGCGGTGATTACCTATGCCTACGAAGGCGGCGGATTTCTTGACTCTCTCCGCCTTTTTGCGGTTAACGCACTCTGGGTAAGCCTCGGAGAAGCTGCAGTCATGTTTATCCTCGGCTATCCGCTTATTAAGTTTATAGAAAAAAGAAAATTCTTTTCGGATATCATGCCGGACAACGGAAAGAAATAGAGCGCGGCGCCGCGCGGTCTGTGTCCGCGCTTTAAAATGCTTGCTTTTTTTTGTAAAATGCTGTATACTGACCAACACATGTGCCGGTGTGATGGAATGGTAGACGTAGCGGATTCAAAATCCGCCGATGGCAACATCGTGTGGGTTCGAGTCCCACCACCGGCATAAAAATAGAAAGATGCGGCAGGGCGAATATCCTGCCGCATCTCTTTTATTGCTCTTTATCGTTGTTTCCGGAAGTACGTGGCTTGCCGTGATGATATCTGCGATAGTTTTTCCTGTTCTTTCCCGATTTATCTCCGGACTTTTCGCTTTTCGCGGTCTCCGGGCTTTTCTCGCTTTTGACTTCGACCTTAACGGGCTTTGCAGTTGCCTTGCGCTCTGCGGGAGCGGCGGATTTTTCTTTCTTTTCCGGCACACTGCCGTTTTCGGCGCGCTTTTTATTGCGGTTCCTTCCGGACTTGTATGGGCGGTCTTTTCTTGCTTGCTTTTCTGCGCTGCCTGCCGGTGTCTGCGGCGCTGCGTCTGCGCTATCCGTCCGGCTGACGACCTCATCGGATTTTTCCTGTCTTTCCGGCCTGCCGTTTTTCCCTCGCCTGCGTTGACGCCGCCCGCTGCGGACCGCATTCACGGGGACTTCAACGCTCTCTGTTTCCGGGCTTGCCGTCAACGCCGCTATTGCCTCGCCCCATTCGTCCTCGACAGGCTCTTCCGTCTCTTCCTCGGGCACATATTTGAATACATCCGGCGGCGTCTCGCCGTCCTTGGGCCTGCCGCCCGGGACGGTTGCCAGCTCGTTTGCCTTGTAGAGGCGAAGCGTATCGTCACTGTCGGAATCAAGCTTGACCTTCACGGTCTGGCGAAGAAGATTTACCTGCACTGCGGTGCCGTAGCCGTCCTTGGTTTGGACGAAAGCGCCCTGCTTGGGAACTTTTTTCAAAAGATCTTCATACGCTTCCTGCTCGTATCTCAGACAGCACATCAGTCTTCCACAGCTTCCGGATATTTTAGTCGGATTGAGGGAGAGCGACTGAACCTTTGCCATTTTTGTGGAAACCGGCTGGAATCCATCCAAAAACTGGCTACAGCAATACGGCCTTCCGCATATGGCAATTCCGCCTATCATCTTCGCCTCATCGCGCACGCCTATCTGTCTAAGCTCAATGCGGCTTCTGAATATAGCGGCAAGATCCTTTACAAGCTCACGAAAGTCTACGCGCTCATCGGATGTGAAGAAGAACATTATTTTGTTGCCTTCAAAGCTGCATTCAACCTCAACGAGCTTCATGTCAAGCCCATGCTCGGCAATTTTTTGCCGGCATATAACGAAAGCTTCCTGTTCGCGTTTCCTGTTTGCCTCATCAATTGCCAGATCGTTGTCGTTCGCGATGCGCACAACAGGCCGCAGAGGCTGTACGACGGAAGTCTCCGGAACCATGTGGTTGCCGCGGCAGCAGTCCGTAATCTCAAGGCCTTTTGACGTTTCGACGACGACCTTGTCGCCGCTTTTTATATTGAGTTGACCGGGATCAAAAAAATAGCATTTCCCGCGATTTCTGAATTTTATACTTACTACTTCAGTCAATTTTTGTTCCTTTCTTTTCCATGAGTCTGCGCGCAGTCAGATAATTGCCAGCAGGCCGAAAACATGCTTCACACCTGTGTTGACTTTGAGAAAGTCGGCGCATTTTTCCGCCAATTCGCAGAGCTCCGTGAGCCGTTGAACGCTCATACCCATTCTGTCCGCGCGGTTTGCGAGCATATCAACAAGCTTGCCCGTCAGGCATGAGATAAAAGCCGATGCCGAGATTACGGTCATATCCTCGTTCGCAAAACAAAAGGCGCACTGCTTGGATTTCGGCCCGTATGCTACTGCCTTGA
Organism: Oscillospiraceae bacterium; assembly: GCA_963636125.1. GTDB lineage: Bacteria > Bacillota > Clostridia > Oscillospirales > Oscillospiraceae > Limivicinus. The sequence goes on from CAVHIP010000040.1 coordinate 6,030, forward strand.
GATATTCCTCGGCAAGCTTGTCATATTCCGCGCCGTTGCCCGGAACATCTCCCCTGCAGCTGATCTCGCTGCACCGCGACCTTACCGTAGGCAAAAGCTGCCCCGCGTTCACCGCGCACAGAAGGATAACAACGCCGGCGGGCGGTTCTTCAAGCAGCTTCAGCGCGGCATTTTGGGAGGAAATATTCATGCAGTCGGCATTTTCGATGATGTATACTTTCCTTTCGGCTTCATTCGGCAAAATATACGCATCGGAAATCATGTCGCGGATTTGCTCAACCTGAATTTCTTTTTTGGGCTTTCCCTTATCATCCAGAGGAAGCCCGATTGTGATAACATCGGGATGAATGCCCTTTTTGACTTTTCTGCAATTGCGGCAGACTCCGCACGGGCGGTTTGCACTGTCGGAGCAGACCGCTTCCTCTGCCAGCTTTACGGCATATTTTTTCGCCGCTTCCATCGTCCGCGCGGAAATTATGCAGGATTGAGATATGGATGTGTATTTTGCTTTTTCCGTATCTCTCACCCCTCCGAATTTAAAATGTCAGCATGAACAGACATTATTAATGTATTTTACATTTTATTTATTCCATAGTCAACAAAAATAACTTCGAAAATTTACAAAGTGAATTTTAAAAGAAATGAAAAATTTATACATTACCCGTTGAAAATGCGTTGTGTGTATTGTATAATTCATTGATTTAATATTGTTTGTATTTGAGGTTATTTTTTTGTACTTAAAAGCACTCGAGATACAGGGTTTTAAGTCCTTTGCCGACAAAACCCGACTCACATTCGAAAAAGACATAACCGCCATTGTCGGGCCCAACGGCTCGGGGAAAAGCAATATTTCCGACGCTATCCTCTGGGTAATGGGAGAACAGCGCAGCAAGGCTCTGCGCGGGACCAAGATGGAGGACGTTATCTTCGGCGGTACGGAGAAGCGCGGTCCCTTGGGATATGCGCAGGTTACGCTGTTTATAGACAATTCCGAACACATCTTTGACTTCGACAGTAGCGAAATAATGCTTTCCCGACGCTATTACCGCAGCGGCGAAAGCGAATATTATATAAATAGAGAAGCCGTACGCTTAAAAGACATCAACTCTCTGCTAATGGACACCGGTCTCGGGCGCGACGGGTACTCGATAATCGGGCAGGGCAGAATTGCCGAAATTATCTCCACAAAAAGCACCGACCGACGCGAAGTCTTCGAGGAAGCCGCCGGCATCTCCCGCTTCCGCTACCGCAAGGAGGAAGCGGAGAGAAAGCTTGAAAAAACAGAGGAAAATCTTCTCCGCGTCAATGATAAGATTGAAGAGCTTGAAATTCAGGTTGAGCCGCTGAGGAAGCAATCGGAGATTGCAAAGCGCTATCTCAAGCTGCGCGACGAGCTGCGTGTGCAGGAGATTTCCGCATGGATGACAACGCTTGACAAGCTTCACGAGAACTCTTCTGCGATTAATACCGAGTTTGAGCAGGTTAAGGCGGAGCTTGAAAAAGCCAGATACGAGCTGTCCGCCCTCTACGCTTCTTCCGACAGCATTTCTGAGCGAATGCGCGACAAGGATGTTGAAATCGAGCGCGCGAGGGAGAGACTGGCCGCAGTTGATGCGCAGGCGAGCGATTGCGACGCAAAAATCGCCGTTATTGAAGCAAACATAAAAAGCAGCGTTGAGAACATGGAGCAGATGCTTGCCGACCTCAAGGAGCAGGAGAGCCGCACGGGCGAAATTTCCGCAAATATCGACAACGGCAGAAAACATATCGGCGAGCTTGATGCGCAGTTAAAAGAAATTGCCGAAAAAGAGAGCGAAAACGCAAACGTTCTGACCGGCTGCCGCATGAAACTGCAGAGCAGGGAGAACGCTCTCAACGAAATAAACGAAAAGTTGACTAAGCTTCAGGTGGACGGGCGATCCATGGACGGGCGCATAAATATGCTCACCGAAATGGAAAAGGATTTTGACGGCTTCTCGAAAGCGGTCAAGACCGTCATGCGTGAAAAAACCAGAGGTAATCTCCGCGGCATTCACGCGCCCGTCGCAAACCTTATCCGCGCGGATGACGAATGCGCCCTTGCGATCGAAACGGCGCTCGGCGCGGCGGCGCAGAATATCGTTGTGGACAGTCAGCGCGACGGCAGCGCCGCAATCGAGCTTTTGAAGCGACAGGATGGCGGCAGAGCGACTTTCTTTCCGATAGACACAATCCGCGGCTCCGTTATGACTAACGCGCCGGAACGCGACCCGGGTTTTGTCGGTATCGCCTATAACCTTGTAAAATTCGATAAAAAATACGACGGGATAATCGCGAATCTGCTCGGCAGAACCGTTATAGCCGAGGCGCTTCCCGATGCGGTGCGCATGTCCAAAAACAGCGGAAACTCGCTGAGAATAGTCACGCTCGACGGACAGCTCATAAATTCGGGCGGCTCGATGACAGGCGGCAGCAGCGCGAAAGGAACAGGCGTTCTATCTCGCGCGAACGAACTCGAAAAGCTCAAGAAGCAGCGTGAAAAGCTGAGAGAGAGCGAAAAAGAACACTCCGCGCGCGCAGAAAGGATAAAATCCGATCTTGCGGCGGTGAAATATCAGCTTGATATGGCGCTTGAAGACCAGACCGCAATTAAGACCCAAATTTCTTCGCTGCAGGCGGAGAGTCGCGCAACCGAAAGCTCCGTTAATCAGCTTCAGACTCTGCTTGACAGTCTCACGGGTGACAGCGAGGCGCGGAAAAACGCCCTTGACGCGCATCGGCGCAGAATCGAGGATTTTAAGGCGCAGAAGAGTGGAAACGAAGCGACTCTTGCTGGAATCAACGCTAAAGCCGCCGAAATCAAGGAAGAGATAGCAAAAATATCCGCAAGCAAGATGGAGCTTGAAAGCAAGCGCACCCGCAATGATAAAGAAACGCAGCAGCGCAACGCCGACATAATAGAGCTTGAGCGGCGCAGCGGGCGTATAGAGCAGAAAAAACTCGCTTCCGAGATGGAGGAAAAGCAGATTCTCGATAAGCTTTGGGACAATTACGAATTGAGCCACAGCGACGCCGAGGCGCTTCGTCAGCCTGTTGACAGCCTTGTCAAGCTCAACAAATCCATTGCGGAAAAGCGGCGCGAGATAGGCGCGCTCGGCAATCCGAATCTCGGCTCGATAGAGGAATTTGAGCGCGTCAACACCCGCTATGGATTTCTTACCGGTCAGCGCGATGATGTGGAAAAGGCCAAGAAAGAGCTGCTCGGCATAATCGGCGATATCACCGACGAGATGACCGCACTTTTCAAAGACCGCTTCAAGGAGATAGACAGCGCCTTCCGGCAAACCTTCCTTGAACTGTTCGGCGGAGGAAAAGCGGCGCTCGTACTTGAGGATGAAAACGATGTCCTCAACTGCGGCATTGAAATCAAGGTTCAGCCGCCCGGAAAAGCTTTGTCCACGATCAGCCTGCTCTCGGGCGGCGAGATGGCGTTTGTCGCGATTGCGCTGTACTTTGCAATTTTGAAAGTACGGCCTACCCCGTTCTGCGTTATGGACGAGATAGACGCGGCGCTCGACGAGGCGAACGTCGGCCGATATGCCTCATATATGCGCCGCATGTCCGACAAGACGCAGTTTCTCGTAATTACTCACCGCCGCGGCACTATGGAAGAGGCGGATATGCTTTACGGAGTGACGATGCAGGAAAAAGGCGTTTCCGGCGTTATCGGGCTTGACCTCGAAAGCGCGAAGAAAACTGTTGAGGAGTAAAAAATATGGGTTTTTTCGATAAAGTATTCGGCGGACTTACCAAAACGCGAAACAACATGGTTGAGCTGGAGGAGCTTTTTCAGGATTACGCCCCCGACCATGAGGACTTCTACGACGATCTTGAAGAACTGCTTGTTTTGAGCGATGTGGGCGCCTCTACCGCCGCAAAGGTCTGTCAAGAGATGCGCAAGGCAACATGGGTGGATCGTTACCGCAAGGGGGCGGAAGCGCGCGAGGGGCTTATAAAGATACTCAAGAAGATTCTTGACGTGGGCGACACCGCGCTCAAGCTCGACACAAAGCCCTCCGTTATTCTCATGGTGGGCGTTAACGGCGTCGGCAAAACGACCACAATCGGCAAGCTTGCCGCCCAGCTTACGGGCGAAGGGAAAAAGGTTCTGCTCGCCGCGGGCGACACGTTCCGCGCCGCCGCCGGAGAGCAGCTCAACATCTGGGCGGATCGTTCGGGCGCGGAAATCGTGCGCCACGAAGAGGGGAGCGATCCTGCCGCAGTCGTGTATGACAGCATATGCGCCGCCAAGGCGAGGGGTACGGACGTTATTATCATCGACACGGCGGGCCGCCTGCACAACAAGGCAAACCTCATGAACGAGCTTTCCAAGATGCGCCGCATTATCGATCGCGAGTTGCCGGATGCGTCCGTTGAAACGCTCATGGTGCTTGACGCAACCACCGGGCAAAACGGACTTATCCAGGCGAAGGAGTTCTTGAACACCGCCGGTCTCACCGGTATTGTGCTCACGAAGCTCGACGGCACGGCAAAGGGCGGCATAGTGTTCGCAATAGCAAGCGAGCTCAAGCTGCCGGTAAAATATGTCGGTGTCGGCGAGGGCATGGATGATCTCATCCCCTTCGATTCGCAGACTTTTGTGGAGGCGCTGTTCAAATGAAACTTATACTTGCCAGCAACAACAAAAACAAGCTCCGCGAGTTCAGGCAGCTTGTCGCCGATATGGATATCGAGCTTATCGGTCAGCGCGATGCGGGATGTGATTTTGAAGTCGAAGAGACCGGCTCAACCTTTGAGGAGAACGCATTTCTGAAATGCTCCGCCGTGACGGAAGTAACGGGATGCGCGGCGTTCGCGGATGATTCCGGCCTCGTGGTCGACGCGCTCAACGGCGAGCCCGGGGTTTACTCGGCAAGATACGGACTCGGACATGAGGCCTCGGATGCGGACAGATATAATTATCTTTTAAATAAGATGAAGGATATTGACGACAGAAGCGCTCGTTTCGTCTGCTGCATATGCTGCACCATGCCCAACGGCGACATAATCCGCGCAAGGGGCGAGTGTGAAGGGTACATCCTGCGCGCGCCCTGCGGAAACGGCGGCTTCGGATATGACCCTGTGTTTCATCCGGTGTGCACAGACAAGGGGATGGGCGAGCTTACGCCGGAGGAGAAAAACGCGATTTCCCACAGAGGAAAAGCGCTTGCGGAATTTGTGAAAAAGCTCGACGAATATATGAAAACGGGTAAAGTGTGATTACGGAGGAGAGAAAATAATGCCGATAACAAGTAAACAGCGCGCTCAGCTCCGCGCCATGGCGACCGAAACGGACACGATATTTCAGGTTGGCAAGGGCGGGATAAACGACGCGCTTATAGAATCCGTCAGCAACGCGCTGAGAGCGAGAGAGCTCGTCAAGGGCAAGGTGCTCGAAAACTGCGAATACTCGCCGCGCGAAGCTCTCGCAGCGCTTGCCGAAGCATGCAAGGCGGAGGAAGTACAGGCAATAGGCACGAAGATAGTGCTTTATAAAAGGAACGAAAAAGACCCTAAAATAGTTCTTGTAAAGGACAAAAAGAAGTAATGAAAATTGCTGTTTACGGCGGAAGCTTTAACCCGCCGCATCTGGGACATTTGGAGACGGCAAGGGCTGTGGCGGATGAGCTGAAGCCCGACAAGCTGATGATAATTCCCGACTGCATTCCCCCACACAAGGCTTTTTATGCCGACAGTCCTACTCCCATGCAGCGCCTTGAGCTGTGCAAGCTGAATTTTGAAGGAATCGACTGCGCCGAAATATCGGACATGGAAATTCTGCGCGAAGGCAAGAGCTATACCGCCGAAACAATAGCAAAGCTCCGCGAAGAGTACGGCGATTGCGAGCTTTCTCTCGTTGTAGGTACGGACATGTTCATGTCTTTTGAAACATGGTATAATTTTCCTTATCTCTTTGAGCAATGCGAACTGCTCGTTATGCCACGCGAAGAGGGCGACATATATGAGCTCAACAGGCGCAAGGCGGAATATGAGGAAAAATACGGCGCTAAAATAAATATACTTGACCATGTCCCCCTGCCGATGAGCTCCACCGAAATACGCGCGTGGCTGCCGAGGCGCATGGGCTCCGACACGTTGAGAAGCGAGGTATACGCTTCAATTATAAAAAATAATTATTACGGCGCGCTGCCGGAGCTTACATGGCTTCGCGACGAAATTGTGAACTATCTCTCGCCGAAACGGCTCGCGCATGTGGCGGGCTGTGAGAGCGAGGCAGTGCTGCTGGCGATACGGTACGGCGAGGATGCAGATTCCGCCGCGGAGGCCGCGATACTCCACGATATCACCAAACGGCTGAGCTACGAAGAGCACTTGAATTTGTGCGAAAAATATGGTATAGTCTGCGACAAATCCGAGCATGATAATGTCAAGCTGCTCCACGCGATTACCGGCTCCGCGCTTGCAAAAGACGTGTTCGGCGTGTCCGATGATATTGCGAACGCCATCCGCTGGCACACCACCGGCAAGCCCGATATGACGCTGCTTGAGAAGATAATATATATCGCCGATTATATTGAGCCCAACCGCGACTTCCCGGGCGTTGACAAGCTCCGTGAGCTCGCATATAAAAATTTGGACGAAGCCCTTCTGCTGGGACTTGAGATGAGTCTTGAGGAGGTGCACTCAAAAGGATTGGAGCCTCACGCGCGTACATCCGAAGCCTACGAATGGTATAAAAACGAATGCATGTAAGTTTGTAAGGAGGATACAAAATGCTCACTCCCGCTGAAATAGCCTATGTTGCCGCCAACGCGCTGGAAAACAAAAAGGCAAACGATGTTAAAATACTCAAAACCGCAGAGCAGACCGTTATCGCGGACTACTTTGTTATCTGCCACGGCTCATCCTCAACGCATATCAAAGCGCTTGTTGACGAGGTGGACAAAGCCCTGTCGGAAGTCGGCGAGCCTCCCGTTCGCCGCGAAGGCCTGCGCTCGGATATCTGGGTGCTGATGGACTTCGGCAGCGTCATTGTGCACGTTTTCACCGATGAAGCCAGAAAATTCTATAATCTTGAACGCCTTTGGAGCGACAGCGAAGAGGTGGCTCTCTCATCCCTTCCGAGCCCCCAATAATGGGGGCAGAATCCGATTATTCCCCGGCAAAATCAAAAAGTGAAAAAAGGATGAGATTATTATGAGATACGATTTTGAAAATATCGAGAAAAAATGGCAGGCAAAATGGGAAGAAACAAAACCCTACGCCGCGACTGAGGATTCTTCCAAACCCAAGTTCTACGGGCTTATCGAGTTCCCTTATCCTTCCGGTGCCGGTCTTCATGTCGGCCACCCGAGACCGTTCACCGCGATGGACATTATCACGCGCAAAAAGCGCATGGAGGGTTATAACGTCCTCTTCCCCATCGGATACGACGCTTTCGGTCTGCCCACCGAAAATTACGCGATAAAAAATCACATTCACCCCACCAAGGTCACGCATGACAACATCGCGAATTTCACCCGTCAGCTCAAGATGCTGGGCTACGGCTTCGATTGGGACAGAGTCGTCAACACATCCGATCCCGACTATTATAAGTGGACACAGTGGATTTTCCTCCAGATGTACAAAAAAGGTCTTGCCTACAAAGCGACCATGTCCGTCAACTGGTGCACAAGCTGCAAGGTTGTGCTTGCGAACGAGGAAGTCGTAGAGGGCGTGTGCGAGCGCTGCGGCTCTCCGGTCGTGCGCAAAGAGAAGAGTCAGTGGATGCTGGCCATTACCAAGTATGCAGACCGCCTTATTGATGATCTCGATGATCTTGATTATATAGAGCGCGTTAAAATCCAGCAGAAGAACTGGATAGGGCGTTCCACCGGCTGCGAGGTCACCTTCAAAACCAACACGGAAGATGACATCACCGTATACACAACCCGCGCCGACACGCTCTTCGGCGTGAGCTATGTTGTCATCTCTCCCGAGCATCCCCTGCTCGAGAAATGGAAAAACATAATCAAAAATTACGACGCTGTCGAGGATTATAAGCTTGCCGCATCTCGCAAGTCCGACTTTGAGCGCGGAGAGCTCAACAAGGACAAGACGGGCGTGCGCCTTGACGGAATCGAAGTCACGAACCCCGCAAACGGCGAAAAAGTGCCCATGTTCGTATCGGATTATGTCCTTATGGGCTACGGCACCGGCATAGTCATGGGCGTTCCCGGACACGACCAGCGCGACTGGGAGTTTGCTACAAAGTTCGGCCTGCCGATTATCGAGGTTGTCAGCGGCGGAGACGTGACGAAGGAAGCCTTTGTCGCGAAGGATGACACCGCCGTAATGGTCAATTCCGGATTCCTCAACGGCATGACCGTCAAGGAAGCTATCCCCGCAATGAAGAAATACGCCGTCGATCAGGGCTGGGGCAAAGAAAAAGTCAACTTCAAACTGCGTGACTGGGTCTTCTCCCGCCAGCGTTATTGGGGCGAGCCAATCCCGATGATCAACTGCGAAAAGTGCGGCTGGGTTCCCGTCCCCGAAAGCGAGCTGCCCCTTGTTCTGCCCAATGTAGAGAGCTATGAGCCTACCGACGACGGCGAAAGCCCCCTCGCAAAGATGACCGATTGGGTCAACACCACCTGCCCCTGCTGCGGCGGACCCGCAAAGCGTGAGACCGACACCATGCCCAACTGGGCAGGGTCAAGCTGGTACTGGCTGCGCTATATGGACCCGCACAATGACAAGGAATTCTGCTCGAAGGAGAAAGAACAATTCTGGGGACCGGTTGACTGGTACAACGGCGGTATGGAGCACACCACGCTGCACCTGCTCTATTCCCGCTTCTGGCATAAGTTCCTATACGACATAGGCGTTGTGCACACTAAAGAGCCGTATGCAAAACGTACATCTCACGGCATGATTCTCGGCAAGAATCCGCACTATGTCGGCAATTTCGCAACCGAGGCGGAGAAGCGGGAAATGCGCGAGAAGTACGGCGCGCAGGCGGAACGCTCGTCCGTCAAAATGAGCAAATCCCTGGGCAATGTCGTAAATCCCGATGATGTTGTCAAGGCGTACGGCGCGGACACCATGCGTATGTACATCATGTTTATCGGCGACTTTGAGAAAACCGCCACGTGGTCGGATGAGGCAGTCAAGGGATGCAAGCGCTTCCTCGACCGCTGCTGGAATCTCATGGAGCTGGCGGTCGATGATTACTCCGTCACGCCTAAGAACGAAGCGTCTATCCACAAGACCATCAAAAAAGTCACCGAGGATATTGACACGCTCAAGATGAACACCGCGATCGCCGCGCTCATGACGCTGGTTAATGAGTTTTATTCCAACGGCTGCACTAAGGGTGATCTTGAGAGTCTTATTCTTATGCTTTCCCCGTTTGCCCCGCACATGGCGGAAGAGATGTGGGAGATGACAGGTTTTGCCGCAAAGCACGGCAAGATGGCGATGCAATGCGACTGGCCGAAGTACGATGAGGCAAAGACGATCGATGCCGTGCGTGAAATGGCGGTGCAGGTAAACGGCAAGCTCCGCTCCACCATCACGGTCGCCACCGATGCCGACGAGCAGACGATTATCGACACGGCCCTTGCCAACGCAAAGATTGTGCGCTGCATGGAAGGCATGAATCTCGTCAAAACCATTGTCGTAAAGAATAAAATTATAAATTTAATCCTCAAACCGCAAAACTGATTGTTGACAAGCGCGGCGAAAACCGTTATAATGCTTCCGTTAACAAGCCGATTGTTGGCCCTTTAAGCGCCGCATGGCGTGTTTGGAGGGAGGGAAATAAATGTCTGAAATTTACGTCAAGGAAAACGAGTCTTTGGACAACGCTCTTAAAAGATTTAAGAGAAGCTGCGCAAAGTCCGGCGTTCTGGCCGATCTGAGAAAGAAGGAGTACTACCAGAGCCCCAGTGTCAAGCGTCGCAAGAAATCCGAAGCAGCGCGCAAGAACAAGAATAAGCGCTTCTATTAATTTCCGATAATAAACAGCCCAAACAATTACGGGCTGTTTATTTTCATTTTCACCGAATAATTGATATTTTCATGGGCTTAATCTGCTTTTTGTTTATACCGTATAACAGAAAAGTACAAGAAGCCGTCAGAAGAGAAAAAAGAAAAAAATAAGAAGGATGATTATCTTGAGAAAAATTGCAGCATTTGTTTTATGTCTGGTAATGATCTGTTCCTGCGGCTTTGCGCAGTGCTTTGCAGATGAAGCCGGGCAGACCGAAACCGCGGTGCTTATCATACCCGAAGCTCCCCTTTGCCTCGATTTTGCAACAATGAATCAGGTCATCGAGGTGCTGGACAACACCGGCGATTATGTCAAGGTCAAATCCCCAAACGGTGTTGAGGGCTATGCGGAGGCAAGGTGGCTCAATATTTTCCCGGTTTCCGGCACTGCTCAGGTTCGCCCTACACGTGTTGAAATTTTTGCGGAAATGCTCAAGCAAGGCGACACTGTCGAGGTCATCGAGCGCGGCGATGAGTTCACCGAGGTAAAGGCAAACGGCGTTGAAGGCAAGGTTGAGACGCGTTTCCTTCGCTTTGAAGATGGGGAGGACTATCAAACCTGGACTTGCCATACCGCTCCCGAAACATGGGTTTTCAACAACCCGTGGCTCCGCGATAAAGGCGGCAAAATCGAGTTTAATTCAGATATGAATACCTACAGCGATACCAATGCAACATGGGTGAAAATGGGCACCGAATTTACCGTGCTTGACGACTTGGGCGACTGCTACTATGTCAAAAACGATTCCCTCGAAGGCTTTATTATAAAAGGTCTTGCGCTTGCCGATGAGCCTGATTATACCCTCAGACCAAGCAGCTGAGTTTATACTTAAGGGAAGACAGCAGACGCATTTATGCGGTATTGCCTTAAGTAAATATCAGTTTGATATCCGGTCTTAACATCGCAAAAAGGCCGTCCCTGCAATTGGAGGACGGCCTTTTTGCGCGCTTGAGCATACAATAAGTACGCATAAAATTCAAATTTTTTAGATAAATATTCAAAAAAATATTGACCGAGCCGGACAGTAAGAGTATAATGCACGTGTTTGTTTGGCGGCCGCTGATATGGCGGCGTAGTTTTCGTATGAGACGCCTTTTGAAGCCTAACCGCGCTTCAGCGCG
>CAVHIP010000041.1:0-16758 GCA_963636125.1 Oscillospiraceae bacterium
GATAAAACTGTTGCGTTTTTCGTACGCAAATGTTAACATACGATTAATACACGGTTGCCCCACGGCAATCCGACATATGAGAAATTCACGAGAGGACAGGTATTTTATTTTTATGAAAAAGAGTCTCAGCAAGAGCGAATATATCTACATCGCCAGCATGCTCTTCGGCATGTTCTTCGGCGCGGGAAACCTGATTTTCCCGGTATACATGGGGCAGGTGTCCGGCAGCAACATGTGGCCGGCGCTCATCGGCTTCATCATCACCGGCGTCGGCATGCCGCTTCTCGGCGTCGCGGCGCTCGGCATCAGTCGCAGCAGCGGCCTGTTTGAGCTCAGCTGTCACGTCGGCCGCCCGTTCGCGTATTTTTTCACCTGCGCTCTGTACCTGACGATCGGGCCGTTCTTCGCCATCCCACGCTGCGCCACGACGTCCTTCACCGTCGGCATTGAGCAGATTATCCCACAGGGCTCGGACAAGCTCTCTCTGTATCTGCTCCTGTTTTCGCTGGGATTTTTTGCGGTGGCGCTGATCTTCTCCCTTTACCCGGGTAAAATAATGGTCTGGGTCGGCAAAATTCTCAATCCCGCCTTTCTCCTTTTTCTCGGCATTCTCGTCGCCGTGACTCTTTTAAACCCCGGCGCCGCTGTCTCCGAAGTTGAGCCTTCCGGAGATTACGCGAGCACGCCTTTCTTTGAGGGCTTCATCGAAGGCTACAACACGGTCGACGCGCTTGCGAGCCTCGCCTTCGGCATCGTCGTCATAAACGTTATACGCGGCCTCGGCGTTGAGGACGGGGACGCGGTAGCATCCAACACGATACGCGCAGGAGTCTTCAGCTGCATTTTGATGGCGGTTATCTATTTCTTCGTCACGCTTATCGGCGTGCACAGCCGCGGCGTTATGGACAGCGCCGAAAACGGCGGCGTCGCCCTTGCGCAGATAGCCAAGCACTATCTCGGCGCACCCGGGCTGATTATCCTCGCCGCTACCGTTACGCTCGCCTGCCTCAAAACATCTGTCGGACTCATCACAAGCTGCGCCGAAACGTTCTCGGAGCTCTTCAAATGCCTGAGCTATCGCGCTTGGGCGTGCGTTTTCAGCCTCGTCGCCTTCGGCTTCGCAAACTTCGGCCTGAACAAGATTATCAGCCTCTCTCTTCCCGTGCTGATGTTCCTCTACCCTCTGGCGATCGTACTTATTCTCCTCTCCCTTTTCGGCAGACTCTTTGATTATGACAAGCGCGTCTATCGCTGGACCGTCGGCATCACTTTTATCGCCGCTGTCTATGATCTCTGCGCAAGTCTTCCCTCCGATGTCATCGGCGCGATGCATCTGCAGGGCGTGGTGGACTTCGTGTGCGCCCATCTCCCGCTCGCCTCGCTCGGCCTCGGCTGGATCTGCCCCGCAATACTCGGCCTTATAATCGGCCTCGCCTCGCACTTCATCGCCAAAAGCAAACCCCAAACCGCGTGATTTAAACAATCAATAATAATGCCGCGGCGCTTAATCGGGCGCCGCGGCGTTGCTTTGAGGGAAAAACTATATGGCCTCACAAAAGGTTGAAATGAGGCAAATTTGTGGTATAATAAAACAGGTATTTAATGGTGGGGTATGTCCTTTTACGCCGGTTGATTTTTGCCGAATCTTTCAAGGATAATAATGGGTATGAAAACTTTGCTGATAATTCCGGCATATAATGAAGAAGAAAATATCGGAAACACTCTGGATGAGCTTGCCGGATACAGCGGTTTTGACATCGTCGTGATAGATGACGGCTCGACTGACAACACCGCCGAAATATGCCGGCAGCGCAAAGCGAAATGCATAAGTCTGCCGTTTAATATGGGGCTTCCGGACGCGTTTAAAACCGGCATGCTCTACGCTTATTCCAACAATTATGACGCCGCCATGCAGTTTGACGCCGACGGGCAGCACAAACCGGAGTATATTCGCCCTATATTGGAGCAGCTCAATTCCGGCGCGGACATTGTTATAGGTTCGCGCTTCAAGACGGTTCGTCACGATCGCAGTATGCGCCAGTTCGGCGCTTCGTTCATCCGCGCGAGTATAAGGCTCATGACCGGACAGACGATAACCGATCCCACCAGCGGAATGCGCGCTTACGACAAGCGTATGATCGCGCTTTTCGCCACCGGGCACGACCTTACCCCGGAGCCGGACACGCTCGCGTTTCTGATGCGTCAGGGTATACGGGTGAGCGAGGCGCAGGTTGAAATGCGCGAACGTCAGTTCGGCAAGAGCTATCTGACCGCATTTAACAGCATAAAATACATGATACGCATGGCGCTGTCGATATTTCTTATTCAGTTTGTACGTCCGGAAATTAAAGCGAAGGAGGGAACGCAATTATGACGTTGATTCTGCGTCTCACGCTGTTTCTCGGCTCTCTTTGCTCCGCCCTCTTTTTTCTTTCGAAAATTCGCAAGGCAAAAATCCGTATAGACGATACGCTTTTCTGGATTTTGTTCGCCTTTGCCGGCATTATTTTGAGCGTATTCCCCGGAATACTCAGTTGGCTTGCCGACTTGTTCGGCGTAATATCCCCGGTTAATCTCCTCTTCCTCGTTCTGCTTTTTATTTTGATAATACGCAATTTTTCCCTTACCGTCAAAGTGTCGCAGCTTCAGATGAAGCTCAACAAGTTAGGGCAAGATTGGGCGATGAGGGAGACGGATGAGGATAGATAATATATAATAGAATACGGAGGAGCAATACAAAACCAAAAATTTCTTCTGTTGATTAAAGAAGGAATATAAACTACATATAGTGCAGGAAAGGGTGGAGGAGTATGAATATTGTCATTTTGCTTGCAGGAGGAGTAGGTAAGCGACTCGGTGCCGGAAAGCCAAAACAATTCGTGGAGTTGCTGGGAAAACCTATGATCCTGTACGCTATGGAACTGTATGAAAAATCGTCCATTATTGATGCGCTGGAGATTGTGTGTGTTTCGGAGTATAAGGATTATGTTTGGAGGCTTGCAAAGGATTATGGCATCACGAAACTGAGATGGGTGTGTGATGGAGGGGCATCGTGCCAAGAGTCTACACGTAACGGCATTTTCAATCTTGAAGAGATTTGCTCCGCAGATGATATGATTTCTGTCAATATGAGCTCAAGTCTATTTGTCAGCGAAGAAATACTGGAAGATTCCTTCCGAGTTGCACGCAAATATGGAAGTGCGTTTGCGTGCATGCAATGTGTGTATAACAATGCAGAAACGGAAGATGGCATATCCTCGACAAAGATTAATTTCAAAGAAAAAAATCGAACTGTCAATATGCCTTGGACAGCTTCCTTCGGAAAACTAGATGCCATGTACCATAAGGCATATGAGCAAAACATCGAAACCGGAGAAGCATCGTACATGCCGACCCTTTTTCTTGCGCTTGGAGAACCGATCTATTTTTCTCTTGACGATGGGCTTAATAAAATTCATATCCAGCGACCTGCGGATATTGAAATAGCCGAGGCAGTTTTGGAATATAGACAGAATCATAAAAGGGAGGGCGACGAATGAAATATTTAATAGGTGTTGACGAGGGCACAACGGGTTGTAAGGCTATCCTCTTCGATGAAAAAGGCCATCAAATTTCTGCTACGGGTAGAGAATATCCATCTTATTATCCTCATCCCGGCTGGGTGGAACAGGATGTTGACGAAATCAAATGCGCCATTTTTGAGTGCATTCGAGAGACAATTGTTAAATCAAAAGTTGATCCTGCAGAAATTGTTGGCATAAGCCATTCAAATCAAGGTATTACCATGGTGCTTCTTGATGAGAATGAGAAACCCGTTTTTGATCACACTATTGGGTGGCAGGATCTCCGCTATGTTGATATGCTTCCGGAATTAAAGAAGGAAGTTGATCTCGATGAGTATTGGAAGATTTCCGGCATGCAATACGGAACTTATAACATTCCCGTCCTTCGTTGGCTTCAAGTACATGAACCGGAGAAGTGGTCAAAGGTGAACAGAATCTGCTCACACCAAGATTATTTTCTTAGACAGTATGGCGCAGATGGGTTTTACATCGATGAAGGATGCACTAACTTCCTATCCATGGCACGTATGGTCGACAATGAGTGGGATGAGCGATTGATGAAACTGTTCAATGTCTCTAAAGATATGTTGCCGACTGTTTGCCACGAGCCAGGTAAGGTTGTTGGTTGTGTTTCGGATGAAGTTTCCAAAGCTACGGGCTTGCCTGCGTCTTGCAAGGTATGCCTAGGAAATCTGGATACAAACAGTTGTGCTATTGGCGCCGGTGCTGTTGAAGTAGGTACACAGTTGCTTATAATGGGAACTGCCGGCGTCTCAATTTTCGTAACGGACAAGGATAAGCTTGATCCAAATGGAAGAATAACCGTGCGTACTAACCCGGGATTTGGCAATTGGCAGAACTATATCATGACGAATACAGGAGCCTCCGCGTTCAGATGGTTTCGTGACGCATTGGCTTCCATGGAGGTCGCAACATCAAAGCTGATGGGCGTGGATCCGTACGATATCATCACACAGACGGCATCTCACTCAAAGCCAGGAGCAAACGGTGTAACAGCCTTGACCTGTATTCAGGGATCTCATACAAGGGTCAAAAATGAAAAAGCTCGCGGTGGGTTCTTTGGTATCACGCTCGGGACAACTAAGGCAGATATGGCCGAAGCTATTCTGGAAGGCGTATGCTTCGAAATGAAAGATATTATGGCAATGAACCAAGAGCTTTCCGGTGAAGTGAAACATGTCCGCCTGTGTGGTGGCGTCGCGAAAAGTCCAATGTGGAGTCAGATGTTCGCTGATGTGTTGAATAAGCCGGTAGAACTTACTGAAGTATCCGAGCTTGGCGCTTTTGGTGCAGCTATGTGCGCCGGTATTGGCGCAGGATTATTTTCCAATTGCTACGATGCGGTTGAAAAATGCGTTAAAGTTACGAAAGTATATCAGCCGGACGAACGCAAGGTTCCTGAATATGAAGAAGCTTTTAAGGTTTGGGAGCGTTGCTATAATGTAAGCAATGAAAAAATATATATTTGATTGAGACGGAATATAAAAAATTGATCAACAGTGGAATAAAGTTATATTTTGGGGAAAGGTAACGATGCTTCCACTTTTGATTTAAGAGTCAATTTACTCGAACAGATAAATCCGCCTCAAAAGCATAAATTATAAATATTCATCGGAGCATACTATTATGGTCAATTTATATAAGCAAGATGAGCTGTTAAGGTTAAAAAGAGCCGAGCTTGAAATTTTAGCCGAGATCGACAAAATATGCGAGAAACATAAAATACAGTATTTTGCTATTGGCGGAACGCTATTGGGCGCCGTGAGGCACGGCGGATTTATCCCGTGGGATGATGACATTGACATAGGAATGCTGCGCGACGATTACGAACGATTTTTGAAAGTCGCCCAAAACGAGCTACCTCCGAAATATATGCTTCAGCATTTCACCACCGAAGTCGACACGCCCACATATTTTGCTAAGGTCAGAAACAAAAATACACTTTTCTATGAGGAGTATGTCGAAAATATTCCCATGTGCAAAGGTATATACATAGATATTTTTCCATTTGATAAAGTTTCGGACAGCAGCCGTAAAAACAAGTGGATTTCATTTGTTTCTCTGTTTTTGCGTGAAATATATATTGCGAAGTCTGTGTCCGTGATTACCAATCCGATTCCTTCAAAGCAGACGCGTTTTTTTTCCTCTTTAAGAAAAATAACCAATCTGCTTGTAAAACCGATACCGAAAAGCAAGGCATTTTATTGGCTTGATACATATCTCCGCAAAAGAAATAATTCAAGCTCTTCAATGATCGCTTATGGTGGCATGTCAAATTTACGTGCTCCCGAAAATAAAGTTTTCCCACTGAAAAGCCTGCCTTTTGAGGGCCTGATTGTACCGGTTCCGTGTGATACCGATTATGTGTTGAAAAGGGAATACGGCGACGACTATATGCAGCTGCCGCCCGAGGAAAAAAGATATTCGCATAAGCCGTATATGCTGAAATTTGAAGAAGAGTAACATAGAATGATACAAAAAAACACTCGCCGTTATGGTTTCCTTTGGAACGCTCTGGGCAGCACGATGTACGGCTTCAACAGCTTTTTGTTGCTTACTTCCGTCAATCGTTTTTTAGGCGTTGAAATGTCCGGCGTATTCGGGATAGCGTTTACCACATCCCAGCTGCTGCAGCTTGTGGGCGTTTTCGGCGTAGGTCAGTTTCAGATGACCGATTATCACGAGCAGTTTTCATATCGCGTCTATTTAAAAACAAAAATTATCACCAGCGTTTTTATGGGTGTGTGCGCTCTGCTTGCCTGTCTTGCGCTCTCGTTTTCCAAAGAGAAAACGGCGCTGACATTGATGCTGACTGCATACATGATGGCGCATTCTTTTTCCGATCTCTTTCAAAACCGTTTTTTTCAGCTTGACAGGCTCGATTTGAGCGGAAAGTGCCTGTTTTTCAGAACGTTGTTTTCGTTGGCCTGCTTCGTCGCGGCTCTTTGGGCGACGAAAAATCTTTATGCTTCAACGACAGTTCTTGCGCTCGCAAATATAACGGCCATTTTCCTCTTTTCGTATTTCCCGTGCAGAAAATTTTTGCCGTCTCCATCCCCGGTTGCCAAAAGCGAAGTTTTTTCCCTCCTTAAAACAAGCCTTCCTCTCTTCATAAGCCTTTTCCTTATGAACTTTCTCATGCAGCTTCCCAAATATGCTATCGAAAAGCAATGTACCGATGAAATACAAGGCATCTTCAATATGATTTTCATGCCCGCTCAGGTAATTAACCTTGTGAGCAGCTTTGTTTACCGCCCGATGTTAAAGAGTCTTTCCGACGCTGTCACGCAAAGAGATTTTCGCAAGTCCGCGTACCTTATAGGCCGCCAATTGGCCATTATTTTTCTATTCACGCTTGTGGCCTGCATAGGCTCCGAAATTTGCGGCGTTGAAGTTCTCGGCTTGCTGTACGGCGCCGATTTATCCGGTCAGAGTACACCTCTTTTGTTCGTGGTAATCGGCGGCGGCCTCTTTGCTGTATGCCAACTCATATATTACATTGTCCTCATTCTTCGCAAACAGGTGTTGATTTTTTACAACTATACCGCGTGCCTTATTATATCGTTTTTCATTTGCCCCTTGCTTGTCAGAAAAAGCGGCATTACCGGCGCGGCGGCATCTTTTGCTTTAATGCAGCTTATTATTATCGTTATATATTGCCTGATTGGCTTTGTTGAATTCTTGCGCAGCGGGCGCAAGGACATGGATGAGAGCTGCGGCAATGAAGGAAAGAAATGAGATAAACGACGCAATTACATCAATATTTCCGATGACGGACTTTCAACAATAAGGCAAAGAGGTGCTTATGGATATTGGAGAGTACAGAGGATACTCGGTTCTCATGTCGGTATATCACAAGGAGAAGCCGGAATATTTAAAACAGGCAATTGAAAGCATACAGGCGCAAACGCTTCAGACAGATGATTTCGTGCTGGTGTGCGACGGACCGCTGAATGATGCTTTGGACGCAGTGATTGCCGCGAAGCAGTGGGAGATGGGCGCGGCGCTGAATGTTGTGCGTCTTGAAAAAAACGTGGGTCTGGGCAATGCGCTGAACGAGGGCATTAAGCACTGCAAAAATGAGCTGATTGCGAGGATGGACAGCGATGATATTGCATGTCCGGATCGCTGCTCAAAACAGATTGCCGTTTTTAACGCGCACCCCGAAGTGAGTATTTGCTCCGGCACCATAGAGGAGTTTTCAGTCGATCCCGCTATTTATGACACAAAGCGCGTGCTGCCGGAGACTAATGCGGAAATCATAGAGTTTGCGCAGAGGGAAAGTCCGTTTAATCACCCATGCGTGATGTACAAAAAGTCCGCGGTTCTGGCAGTCGGCTCTTACCGGGATTTTTATCTTTTAGAAGATTATTATCTCTGGCTGCGGATGCTGATGGCCGGCTACCAAGGCTATAATATCAAAGAGACGCTGCTCCACATGAGAGCCGGCTCCGATATGTACTTGCGGCGCGCCGGGTGGAAATATGCAAAATCAAACGTAAGATTGTTCCGGTTCATGAAGCGGCAAGGTTTTATAGGAAATTACCGGTATGTAAAGAGCTGTGTGCTTCGTGTCGGAGCGTCATTTGCCCCAAACTGGCTGAGGACGTTTGTAATCATGAAAGCGTTGAGGAGCAAATAAACGTTCTCCGGTTTTGCGAATAGTGTTATGTTTTAGGGAGTTTGGTATGAAAGGATATCTGGTTTCTGTTACACTGCTGGCAGTCATGTTTTTGATGGGCGTTGCGGTAAACAAGATATTGAAGCAGAGAAGTACGCCTACGTGGGCGCTTGTCACGGGCTTTATGGCGCTCAACGCCACGTTTTTTCTCTTTGCGTATATCTTCCGCGCAATCGGTCTGAGCTTCTCTCTGCTTTGCAGGGTCTATTCCGTTTTTGCCGTTTTATTTTTGGCGGCGGGGCTGTTTCTGTTTTTCTACAAGCGCAATTATAAGGCCTATTTCGCTTCCGTAACCGAGTTCTTCTCCGAAAAGCCGATTATAAAGCTTGTGATTCTCGCCATGATCGCCGGCCTGTTTTGCATATCCTTCTGCATTTCGCTTCAGGAATATCCGGACACCGACGACAGCTTTCATTTTGCAAAAGCTATGGAATTCATCAAAACCGACACCTTGAATTTCAGAGAATTTCAGGCTTGGCTCGGATGGGACGACCCCGTGATGCATTCATCCACGGATGCGTCAACTCTTAATATTTTGTACGCCTATATCTCCGTTATTACGGGAATGCATGTTGCCGCGCTTTGCAGAAAGGCGATTATAATATCCTTCAGCATCATTGTTTATTGCGTTATCTTTAATCTCGGGATAAGCATATTTCGGGATTTTAAGAGTAAAACAAGGGCTTTGACGATGCTGATGCTGTATATGCTGCTGTGCGCGCTCTACAATGCCGTGGATTACTCCGTACCGTATATGCAAATCTATGACATGTGGCACGGAAACACGATGGTATGCTCAATAATATTCCCGTGCATTATGACCGTCTGCATGGAAATATACTGCCGGGGAGACAGCGTTAAGTTCTCCGATTGGCTGCTTCTTGCGCTTATCATTATGGCATCTATTTCCGTTTCTATTATGGGGGTAAACTTCACGGTAATATATTGCGTTGTCATGGCAGCGCCGTTTCTCCTCTACAGGCTTATCAAACGCAAGAAAATCCGGCAGTTCATTCTCCCAATGTTTATTGCGATGCTTCCTGCGATTATATTTTCGGGAATTTCGCTCTTGACTGTGGTAACAAGCAATCAAATGTACTTTAACAATTTTACCCCGCCTGATATTTCGATTGCGTTTAACCAGCAATTCATTAACAACAGCCACGGCGCTGTTCTTCTGCTGTTTATCGGCGGGATAATATATTTTCTGCTCCGCGGAACACTCTGCCAACGGCTGCTCCTTGTCGGCGCGTCTGCGTTTCTCGCGCTGACCTTCTTAAATCCGCTTCTTTGCAATATTGTAGCAAAGTATCTCACAACGAGCTCTATATATTGGCGGCTTTACTGGATCTTCCCTATCTGGACGATTGCCCCCGCGGCGGTTGTTGACATCGTGTCAAGATTAGATGATGGGCAGCGCAAACCGTTTATCAAGGGCAGCGCGTGCGCGTTTTTGGCATTTGTGCTGTTGGGATATTCATATTGCGGCTTTGAGTTTAGTAATCTAAGCTCGCTCCTGCGCACTTATGGCACATTTAGGACGAATGACTACGCGCTCCCCGAAGACACCATAATGTTTGCCGATATGATACTCAGTGATTCCGAGAAAGACCTGCCGATGCTCCTCGACTTAAGCGGCCCTACGCAATTATATGCGATCCGCCAGTATACCGCGGATATCGGACTGTGCTTCGGCATTCGCAACGATCAGGTTAGGGGGCACACAGAGCTTATTTCCGGCACCGATACGCCGATTTCCGATTTGGTTCTCGGCTTCAGGAGTGGAGAAGCATGCGAAGACGCAGACTTGCTTCTGAGCGCGATAAAACAGATAGGCGCAGATTACGTCTTTGCGGATGAGTCTCTGATTCCGGAAAACGATTTTCTTGAAACAATGGCTTCCACGGGGAGATATACTTTATACCGTGTGAAAATCACCGCGTAATTTTATAAAGTAATAACACAAGTTCCCGAAGCGAAATGCTTTCGGGAACTTGTGCTCTCAGCTCTCGTCCTGCGGCTTTTCTATTATGCCGTCCGGCGAGGTGCCGACGTACTGCGCCGGGCATTCCACACCGCTGAGCGGGTCTTTCCAGACATAGCTGTACTCGCTGTACGTATAGCCGAGCTGTGTGCGCAGCAGCTCATAGCGCGGCACATAGTGATATATGAACATGCTCTCGTCATAATAATCCCAGCGCCATTCTTCGCCGTGCGGGTCATCGGTTGTGGTGTTTATTACGCAGTTCGGCGCGATGCTCTGCATCTCCGCCACCTGCTCGTCCGGAACCTCTGTATACAGCCCTATCCACAGTCTTTCAAGCTCCGCGCATTCGAAGAGCGGGCTGATATCGGTCACCTTTGTGTTGGCGATGTTCAGATGGTGCAGCCCCGTCAGCCCCTTGAGGCAGGAGATGTCGGACACGGGCGTGGTGTTTATCTCCAAATACTCAAGCTTCGGACAGTTTTTGAGCGGGGAAATATCGGTTATATTTTCGTTTATCGCGATGATAAAGACCTCAAGATCCGGCATATAGTTTACAAAGGATATGTCGGTCAGCGTATCGTTATGGCCGAGGTCGAGATATTTAATCTTCGTGCAGTATTTGAGCTTCTCTCCGACGCTGTTGTCCAGCATGCCGCCGACGGATGGGCGCGAGGCGAGAATACGCTCGGTATTCGTGCGCACGCTGTAGCAATCGCCGAACCAGATGCGCCATATCACTTCCACGTTCGGGAACATGTCGCGTATCTCTTCCATGCGCGCGTCTTCCACTCCGCAAAAGTCCATATCCAGCGTCGTGACATTCTTCATGCATTGCAGCGCGGAGACAACCGCGTCGCCGTTATCTGTGACGGTGATGTGGTTTATATCTATGCACTCCGCGTCCAGCGTGAGCGCAACGCCGTACAGCGAGAAGGAATAGGAGAGATCGGCGTCGGGGCATGCGTTGGATATCTTCACGATATCGTCCCAGGAGAGAGAAGTCGTACTCTCATTGCCAAGCTCCACGCTCTGAAGATTTTTCATGCATTTCAGCCATTTGACGCTCTGCTCGACATCTTCGGGAGCGAGCGCGCTCAGGTCAACTGCGTCGGCGGAGAGGTCAACGGTCTGACTGCCGAGTGTCACGGCGTAAGAGAAGGCCAGCTCCGGATATTCTTCTTCGAGGGCGGCAATATCATCCGCCGAGAGGGACACGCCGCTTTCGTTGCTGCCGAGCTCCACCGTTTTCGCATTGGGGAGGTACTTCAAAAGAGCGGTGTACGCCTGAAAGCTGTCGGCCGTCGCGCCGCGAAAATCCGCCGTCTCGCTCTTGCTGCTCACAACGCTCCCGTCCGGAAGCGTGACGGAATAGGTTACATCCGTCTGCGTGTTGGCATCCGCCCATTCCAGAATTTCATCGAGATTTTCGCTGCCGGAGAGATCCGCGCTCTCAAGAGAGGCAAAATCCGCCAGCTTTTCGCACTCACCCTCGTTCAGAATGAGGGTAATGCTCTTTGAGCTTTTCGGGAAAGTGCCGTTGTCGAAAATAACCGTCTTCGTGACGGCGGCCTTAAGCTCCGTCAGAAAATCGGCGGACAGAAAAGAAAAGCCGACAGCTCCCACAAAAAGCAGATAGATTATTAAAAAAAGGTAGGCAACAAGCCCCTTTCTCTTCATGCCGATATCCTCCGCGCGTAAACAAGTACAAGTAAAATCAATTATAGCATCAGACGGTATGATTTTCAACAATTTGACGCAAAAAAGCTCTTTCGCCGTTTTGCTTGTGTACGTGTTCAAACTGTGCTATTCTTGTAGCATCATCGACAATGCGCAGAAGCGCGCGGAGGCTTACATGAAACTTTCCGAATTCAGCGATTTTCACGTACATTCCACGCTCAGCGACGGCGCGGATGAGCCGGAGGAAATAATCGAGCGCGCGATAGACATGGAAATAGAGCGCCTCGGCTTCTCCGAGCACAGTTACGCCCCGCATTTTCCCGAACACACTCTTGACATGGAAATGCAGAAAAAATATATTGCGCGTATATCCGCTCTCAAGGAAAAATACAAGGGGCGCATTGAGATCTTCTGCGGCATCGAGCTGGAATGCTGCCGCCCGACAGTGTCCGACGGTTTTGACTATGTCATAGGCTCGACTCACTATTTTCCCTTTGACAGTGATATTTGTATTGTGGACCATACGCCGGAGCTCATATTTGATTTCGCCGCCAGGCATTTCGGCGGAGATACGCTGAGAGTGGCGGAGGAGTATTTCCGCGCCGCCGCCGAAGTATACAATAAGACAAAATGCGACATCATAGGGCATTTTGACCTTGTGAGCAAGTTTAACGAGAAGTATCATCTATTCGACACTCGGTCGGACAGATACAGAGCCGCATGGCGCTCCGCCGCCGACGAGCTTTTGAAATGCGGCGTACCCTTCGAGATAAACACCGGCGCTATCTCTCGGGGGTATACAACCGCACCGTATCCCGCGCCGGAAATCTGCCGCTATCTTGCGAAAAACGGCGCTCGCTTCGTCCTGTCGAGTGACAGCCACAGCAAGGATACGCTACGCTTTGCCTTTGACGAGTGGAGCGAAAAATACGTAGCCCTCGGCGCAAATATAGTTCCCTTCGAGCCGAAACCGAAGAAATAAAAAACAGCGCCGCATCTTATATAACGCGACGCCGACAAAATGTTATTGTTCTTTTGGAAACGGGATTACGGCTTTTTGCGCGCTCTCCGCGGCATCGAGCTCCTCCAGCCGGCGCTTGCCCAGGAGAAGCAGCTTCTCCGCAAGCAGCTTTGCAAATCCGCCTACCGCAGCCGAAGATAATATCAGCTCCTCCGCCGTGTTCACAGAAAATTCCGACTCAACCTCGTGATCCAGAATCCCCGCCGCGCACATGCGCACCTGATCCACGAAATACTCCGCCGAAAGACGGTGACGGAGAACATAGGCGTCATAAATCCGGCGCACCTGCTCCTCCGGAATCCCCGTGGGCAAAATCGTCTGCATCGTGGAGATGCTCAGACTCTGCTTGAGAGTGCATATCATTATGAGGTAGACGATGTGCACCCTGTAATAGCGTTTTTTAACCGGCTCCGGCATGAGATGGCGCCGGACATAGTTGTTTATCGCCGCGGCGGTGATAAACTGCTCCTCTTTCAGCTCCGGCGGGAGATAATCGAGATATTGGCAAAGCAGAGCGAGAACCTGCTCCATATACAAACCGAAATCGGGTATCTCATCCCATTGAGGGAGACGGTACTCGTTCAGATATTTTTCCCACCTGCGCAGCTTCCCTGCGACTATATCCTTGTCGTAAACCATTCAATTCACCCTTTCCGCGCAACAGTATAGCAGAAACTTGCCGTGCTGACAAGCACAAATTGATAATTATATCCTTGACATAGTCATCTGTATTTGTTAATATAATCTTGCAAATTAGATTGCTCAAAGGAGATGAGCTGAATGTATCGCATTGTTACAGACACATCCGCAAATTTACCGTGGGATTATATAGAAAAAAACGGCCTGACGGTCGTTCCGTTCTCATATAGGATAGAGGAAAAAGAATATTTCGAAACCGCCGGGAGTTTTGACGGTCAGGCTTATTACAATTCGATACGCGGCGGCAATGTCGCCACCACGTCACAAATTCCGCCTCAGCGCTTCATCGACGCCATAACTCCTCTGTTGGAAAACGGGGATGACATTCTGTATGTCGGGATGTCCTCGGGCATAAGCGGAGCCTATCATTCGTCCGTTATGGCGGCGGCAGAGCTGAAGGAAAAATATCCCGAGCGGAATATCCGCGTAGTGGACACTCTCGCCGCGTCTCTCGGAGAAGGCATCCTCGTGATAAGAGCTGTGGAAATGCGCGCGCTGGGCGTGACGCTGGATAACGCGGCGGACGCGCTGGAGGAAATGAAGAAAACCGTCTGCCAGCTTCTTCTGGTTGAAGATCTGATGTATCTGCGCCGCACGGGGCGCGTTTCCGGCGTGGTGGCGGTGCTGGGCTCGGTATTGGGCGTAAGACCTCTGCTCAAAGGCAATCAGGACGGGCAGCTGGTCGTATCCGCCAAAATCCGCGGGAGAGGCCAGGCAATAAAAACAATGGCGGAGCGATATAAAGCCCTTGTCCGCGATCCGGAGAACTGCATAGTCGGCATCGCGCACGCCGATTGCCCGAAGGATGCGGAAACGCTTGCCGGTCTTATAAACGAGAGCGCGAAGCCGCGGGAGATTATAACGGTCTGCTATGAGCCGGTAACCGGCGCGCATACGGGGCCGAGCGCGCTTGCGCTTTTCTTCACCGGCGCAGAGGATGTAAGGTATAAGTATTAAAAGGAGTGAGGCGCGTGCCGGAATTTATTTTAATCACGGAGATTATCGGAACTGTCGCCTTCGCGGTTTCCGGCGCCGTCATCAGCATCAACAAGCGATTTGACATTTTCGGCGTGTTGTTCTGCTCCGTTACAACGGCTCTCGGTGGCGGCGTTCTGCGGGATATCATGCTCGCAAATCTCCCGCCGGTAATGTTTCGCGAGTGGATGTATTTTGTCGTGGCGGTATGCACCGGAATAGCGGTCTTTCTCATGGCGCGGCGCAATCCCTCGCATTTTCGGGAGGACGCGGAGCGCGCCGACGGCATTGTGAACATATTTGACGCCGTGGGACTTGGCATTTTCACCGTCGTCGGCATAAACACCGCGATCGCGCAGGGGTACCGGGACAACGCGTTTTTCTCCGTGTTTCTGGGCATGACAACCGGCTGCGGCGGCGGCATTCTGCGCGATGTTATGGTGAGGGAGGTTCCGTTCGTCTTCACCAAGCGCGTGTACGCGATGGCGTCTATTGCGGGAGGCATAGTATATTATCTTCTGAGCGTGACGTTTTCAATAGATCAGTTCGTTGCGGTAATCTGCGGAGTCGCGGTCACCACGGCGCTACGCATAACGGCCGCCGTCAGAAGATGGAGCCTGCCCAAGGCGTTCTGACGGGAAAACAATAATTATATTATAGAATCGCATCGGGATTTTCGCCTTGCGCGGAGCTCCCGATGCTTTTTTTCTTGACCAAATCGCGCGATAAGACTATAATAACCCCATATATTAGTTAAGAAAACTCGGAGGTGAACGAGTATAAATAAGCAGAAATTCCTTGCGGAGCTTGCGAAGCTGCTGACATTTATGTATGAGGAAGACCAGCAGGCGGTTCTCTCTAAGTATTCGGCGCTGTTCAACGAAGCTGCCGATGAGACGGAGCTTTCCGCATTTTTGGCCTCTCCCACCCGCCAGGCGGTCTTGCTGGCAAGAGCGTACAATGCGAAGGAGCGCAAGCTTCAGATAAACAGCACATCCCGCGCGGACGATATGTACGAGGATGAAGATTCCGACGAAGTACCCGCTTTTATGCAGGTTGTCGA
This sequence comes from Oscillospiraceae bacterium, assembly GCA_963636125.1. Classification (GTDB taxonomy): domain Bacteria; phylum Bacillota; class Clostridia; order Oscillospirales; family Oscillospiraceae; genus Limivicinus. The sequence continues at coordinate 15,688 of CAVHIP010000041.1, forward strand.
ACAGATCAGAGAAGACGCGCAGCAGCGCGGCATCCTCTCGCAGCAGCGCGAATCCAAGAGCGTCTGGCCCGATACGCAGGCAAGCCGTGACGATGCGCAGGAGCCTTCGTATTCTCCGGCAAAGCGTGTTATCGAGGAAGCGCCGGTTGAGGAGGAACAGCCCTCGGAGTTCGACTACAAGCCTGAAATAACCCAAGTTGAGCAAGACGATGAGGAGCTTGTATTTGACAATGTTCCGGACTTTGATAAAGAATCAGATAAAGAAAATGAGTCGCCGGCGAAAACCAAGGACAGCTCTATACCGGATCTCAACATGGAGTTCGGCAACGAGGGTTACGGGCGCAAGAGATCAAGAAACGGCGATGACGAGGCGGAGAGAAAGGTCGTTGTCCCTCTCGCCGTGCTGTACGCGCTGATCGCCATTCCGATAACCGTGCTGATTTCGTGCATTATCCTGATTCCCACCTTTGCCTCGCTCGGCATTTCCGCCGCGTGTCTGTACATTGGCTTTAAGGTGACGCTGGGCGCGTTCGCCGGATTTTCCATGTTTTCGGATATTATGGTCGTTTTGGGCAGCGGCGTTATCATTTTAGCGCTCGGTCTGCTGTTCCTGTGGCTGTTTATATGGTTCATAGGCGGCGCGATAGCGGGCATTATCAATTCCGTTATTAAGCTCGGCGGCAAATGGTGCAGCAAGGAGGTGCGGTAAATGAAAACCGGATGGCGCGTAATTCTTATAATTGTGCTTGTCGCCATTGTCTTCGGCGGCGTGTGTCTCGGCGCGGGCATTATGACCGGCGCTGATATGAGCCGTATCTATACCGTGCTTGACAAAGAATATAATCTCACCGGCATATATCAATATATCACCGTGGATCTCCCTCAGGCGCTACAGCAGGCAGGCGTAATCCCTCAAACGGATATGACCGCACAACCTGATATGGCTGTTCAAACAGATATGGTCGCTTGACAGAAAAAAGACGCTTCGCAATTGCGAGGCGTCTTTTTTCAACCAATGCCTTTAGTTTAACCATTATTGATTTATACTGAAAACTGATTAAAACATTTAAT
>CAVHIP010000042.1:0-16696 GCA_963636125.1 Oscillospiraceae bacterium
GAAGCAGAGCGGTTTCGGAAGAAAGAAAAGATAATAAAAAAAGGCTGCGGCGAAAGTAATAATCGCCGCAGCCCCTTTTTGACATCCAACCGGAAGCGCCGGCATAATAGCATTAAGAGTCAAAGCAAAAATCCCGTAATCTCAACGATTACGGGATTTTCAAAATTGGCGCAGAAGGAGGGATTTGAACCCTCGCGCGCTTTTTAAACGCCTACTCCCTTAGCAGGGGAGCCCCTTCGGCCTCTTGGGTACTTCTGCAAGCTTAGAGATTTTATCATAGACCACCTGTAAAGTCAAGCTTTTTTATTGCCATCGAGGGTTTCGCCGCGACCGGATGCGACCGGTAAAATTAATTGATACGGATATATAAAATGTGGTATACTGAATAACAAATAAAGAAAGTATTCGGCGGAGGTAACCATGAATATCAAAATACTCGCGGTGGGCGATGTCTGCGGGGAACCGGGGCTTGCCTGCCTCGAAAAAAATCTGAAAACCTATAAAAAAGAAAATAACATTGCCTTTGCGGTCGTAAACGGTGAAAACGCAAATGTTGTCGGCATAACCCCAAGGCAGGCGGACGCTATTTTCCGATCCGGCGCAGATGTTATTACGCTGGGAAACCATACATGGACACGCACGGAGCTCCAGCCGTATCTCGATGAGCGCAGGAAAATTCTGCGTCCGGCAAACTACGGCCCCCAGTGCCCGGGCAAAGGAATAAACGTCTATTCCACGCAGTACGGAGATATATGCGTGCTCAACCTGCTCGGCCGCTTCACGCTTGACAACAATACCGACAATCCCTTTGTTATCGCGGACGGGTATATGCAGGAGATTAAAGAAAAAATCATCCTTGTCGATTTTCACGCCGAGGGCACAAGCGAGAAAAAAGCGATGGGCTATCTTCTGGCGGGCAAGGCGAGCGCCGTTTGGGGCACTCACACCCATGTGCAGACATCCGATGCGTGCGTGCTTGACGGCGGCACAGGTTACATCACCGACCTCGGCATGACAGGCGCGGTCAATTCCGTGCTCGGGGTTGATCCGGAGCAGAGCATCGGCAAGTTTATGGGTGACCCTCCGAGACGGTACGAGTCCGCGAAAGGCCCGACGGCGCTGGAAGGCTGTGTGTTTGAAATCGACAGCGAAACCGGGCGGTGCGTCGGCGCGGAGGCGATAAGGCTCAGATGAAAACCCTTAAAATACTGCACACGGCGGATCTGCACCTTGACTCGCCCTTTGAATACATGAACGCCGCCAACGCCGTCACGCTCCGCAATGAGCAGAGGCAGCTTCTCGGCAAGCTGGCGGATCTCGTACGTATCAACAACGCGGATCTCGCGCTTATAAGCGGAGATCTGTTTGAGGGCGCCATGACCTATGCCGAAACGGAGGAGCATCTTGTCAGAGCTCTGCGGGCAATGGCCGTGCCTGTGTTCATCGCGCCCGGAAATCACGATTATTATTCCCCGAACTGCAGCTATCGCCGCATGCGTCTGCCGGCAAACGTACACGTGTTCACGGAAAACAAAATCGAATGCGTCGAGCTTGAAGATCTGAACGTATGCGTATACGGCGCGGCGTTTACCGACCGCGCAAGCCCCGCCTTGCTCAAGGGCTTTCATGCGCCGCGCAAAAAGGGAATGTACAACGTCATGTGCATTCACGGCGAGGTGGGCGCGCCGCAGTCGCCCTACAACCCGATATCCGAAAACGAGCTTGCCGAATCCGGCATGGATTACATCGCGCTCGGCCATGTTCACAGCGCAAGCGGACTCAGGCAGGCAGGCAGCGCGTGGTATTCGTGGCCGGGCTGCCCTGCGGGGCGCGGCTTTGATGAAACCGGCAAAAAGTACGTAAATTTAGTGGAAATTTCCGAAGACGGATGCTCCATGGAGCAGATATGCATCGCAAAGCGATGCTATCGGGTGCTGAACGTGGATGTTTCGGCGAAGGAGCCGCTCATCGCGATACACACGAGTCTGCCCGATGACACGGCGAACGACATATACAGGATAGTTCTCACGGGGGAATGCGACGCCGCGCCGGATGTCGCCTCGCTTTACAACAGCCTGTCGGATATGTTCTTTGAGCTTCAGATACGCGATCTCACGAAGCTCCGACAGGATATCTGGGAGAAAGCGGGCGAGGACACTCTGAGGGGGATTTTCCTCAAAAATCTCAGGGAGAAATACGAAAACGCGGCGGACGATGCTCAAAAAACTCTGATTGAGCAGGCCGCACGCTGGGGACTGGCCGCGCTTGACAACGGCGAGGAGGTGGCTGTCCATGAAGATAAATAAGCTGACCGCCTCTTTCGGAAAGCTTGAAAACGAAACGCTGACATTTCACGGCGGTCTCAACGTCATATACGCGCCGAACGAAAGCGGCAAATCCACATGGTGCGCCTTTATCCGCGCGATGCTCTACGGAGTTGATTCTTCACAGCGTCAGCGCGCGGGCGCTCTGCCCGACAAGGTGAAATACGCCCCGTGGTCGGGCGCTCCCATGGAAGGGACAATGGATCTGACGGCGGAGGGCTGCGACATAACGCTCACCCGTACCACCAAGACGATGAACGCCCCCATGCGCGAGTTTTCCGCCGTATACACCGGCACGAATATTCCGGTGGAGAATATTACCGCGCAAAACGTCGGCGAGATGCTCACAGGCGTCACAAAGGGCGTGTTCCGGCGCAGCGCGTTTGTCGAGCAGGGCACGGTTGCCGTAACGGGCACACCGGAGCTTGAAAAGCGCATCGCATCCATCGTTTCCACCGGCGAGGAGCAGACGTCTTATTCCGAGGCCGAGGAACAATTGCGCGCATGGCAGCGCAAGCGGCGTTATAACCGGCGCGGGCTTCTTCCCGAGCTTGAGGTGAAAATCGACGAAACCAATCGTGAGCTTGCCGAAATCTCCGGCACCTATGAAGAAATAGGCAAAAGCGAGCAGGAGCTTAACGACACGAAGGAGCGCTGCGGCGAGCTTGAGGCGGAAGTCAACGAAAGCCGCAAAAAGCAGAGACGCATGGCGCTTGATAAGCTCAACGCCGGAAGAAACGCCCTCCGCCAATGCAGCGAGGAGCATGACCGGGCGCTCGAGGAGCTGTCCGAGGCGAAGGATGAGCTCAGGAAAAGCCGATTCGGCTCTCTCTCTCCGGAAGAAGCGGAAGAAGATGCGTCCGATGACCTTCGCGAGCTTGACGCGCTGAAGACTTCCGCGAGAAAGCACTATTCCCCCTTACTTGCCGTCTTCTTTTTCCTGCTTGCGGTGGCTGGCGCGGCGCTGTATACCAAATTCGCGCAAATCCCGTATGTCATCGTTGCGGTGAGCGCGTGCATTGCGGCTGTGTTCTTCTTTGCCCACTGGATGAGGTTGCGGCGAGGCTCGATAGACGCGGAGTATCGACGGCGGGAAATATTGAGAAAATATGCCGCCGACTCGGCGAGAGATATCCGCAGAGAGCTTGATGAGCACGCGGAGCTTTGGGACGCCGTCCGGGACGCTTCCCATTACGAATATAAAACCCGACGCGCATATGAAGACGCATTGGAAACACAGCAGAATTGCGAAGCGGAGGCGCTTGACGAGCTGGATTTTTCCGGCGGAAACAGCGAGGCGGCGAGGCTGAGTCATGAGCTGGCGCAATGCCGAAAAGATGCAGATCGGATTTCAACGGAGCTTGCCAACCGGCGCGGAAGATTCGCTTCCTACGGTGATCCGCTTGTCCTCTCCTCGGAACTTAAACGTCTTGAGCGGGAGTACTCGGACGTGTCGGACGAATACGATGCGATAGGCATCGCGCTTGATGCGCTCAAAGCCGCGGACACGGACATTCAGAGCCGCTTTTCCCCACACCTCGGTCAGCTTGCGGCGCAGTATATGTCGCTCATGACGAACGGCAGATACGAGGACGTGCTAATAAACCGCGATTTCACCGCTAAAATACGGGCAAGCGGAGATTCCGTCGCTAGAGAAAGCGAGTACCTCAGCGCGGGAACGCTTGATCTGATGTATCTTGCGGTGCGCCTTGCGGTGTGCGAGCTTGCCCTTCCCTCCGGCGAAAGCTGCCCGCTGATAATCGACGACGCGCTTGTCAATCTCGACGAGCAGCGCACTCGGCAGGCCATAGAGCTTTTGAAGGAAATCGCAAAGCGCAGGCAGGTAATACTATTCACCTGCAGAAAATAAGTTTGAATATGAAAAAAATAAATCGTCAATTCCTACCGCTTGGAATTGACGATTATTTTTAAGAGGAGAAAAATGAAAAAGATAAGTGTATATATAATAGGGTGAAAATGTTTCGCAGATAAGGTCGAAATTGTTTCAGAATTGTAAAATGCAGCTGTTAGAAATTAAAATACAGAAATTCCGATACGCCGGCGAAGGACATAACGGACATAACAAGGCACACGCAGGTGACTATGCCCTTTGCCAAAGTCGGCCTAAACTCTTTGCGACTGCAGTTTTTCACGTTAAGCACAATGAGGAATGCGCCTATAAAATAAAACCAGAACGGGAAATTGGTTATCTTGTATGAAAGCGGTCCCAAAACGGGAAGCATCCTGAGCAGATTCAGCTCAGATGTCGCAAAGCTGTTGAATATATCCGCATTGACAGTTCCTCCCTGCATGGAAAACATTCTTTCCAGAAACCATCGCGCGTGCGCTATGCTCTCCGAACGGAACAGCACCCACAGAGCGTTTATCACCGCAAAATTGATTGTCCAGCGTGTGACGACATGCAGCTTTTCCCATGTCTTCCTGAAGATTCTGTTCAAAACGCTCAGTATACCGTGCAGAGTGCCCCATATGACAAATGTCCAGTTTGCGCCGTGCCACAGTCCGCTGAAAATAAAGACAATCATTATGTTCAGATATGTCCGCGCCTTGCCTTTCCTGTTTCCGCCGAGCGGGAAATAGACGTAATTACGTAAAAATCTTGTGAGCGTCATGTGCCATCTGTCCCAGAACTCGGTTATTGACGTTGAGAGATACGGAGAATCGAAATTCTGCGGAATATCGAAGTTAAACATTTTCCCGAGACCTATCGCCATGTCACTGTAGCCGCTGAAATCGAAGTATATCTGGAAGGTGTAGCATATGGAGACAATCCACGCCTCGGCTGAGGTGATTCCGGAAAGACCATCATATCCCGCGTTGACCGCCGCGCTGAAGGTATCGGCAAGGATAACCTTTTTGAAAAGACCTATCGCGAAAAAGTACAGCCCTGCGGCAAAGTTCTCCATGTTGATGGTCTTCTTTGAAGCATCCCTTATTTGAGGGAGAATTTCATCGTGGAGCACTATCGGACCGGCGATAAGCTGCGGAAAATACGAGACGAAGAGCGCGTATTCGCAAAAACCGTAGTCCTTTGTCTCGCCGTGATACGAGTCCACCACAAACGATACCTGTTGGAACGTGAAAAAGCTTATGCCAAGCGGCAGGACGAGGTGCTTCAGAGTAAAGCTGCTGTGGAAGACCGCATTTATATTTTCAATAAAAAAGTCGTAATATTTGAAATAAAATATACTGCCGATATTAAGTATCATTCCGACGGCGAGCAGAATTTTCCTCTGCGCGCTGCCGGTTTTCTCCGATTGAAGCAGCTTTGAAAGCGCGTAGTTTATTACTATGCTTACGCAGATTATCGCCAGATATGAATAATTGAAATACCCGTAGAACCACAGGGACATTATCGCCAGAAACCAGTTGGCGGCGGTATATTTCTTCGCTTTGTTCAGCAGAAAATACCCCAGCAGCGCCGCCGGAAGAAACACAAATACAAAAATATAAGAATTGAAAAGCATATTTTACCTCCGATTATTCATGCAGCCAGGAATAGTCATACTCGCTGTAAAAACGCTCAATTTCGCTGAAATAGTCCTCGTAATTATCAGGAGTGAACTGCCCGGTACCGCCCGCCATCATTTTCAAAATTTCGGAGTTTACATCGGCGCAATAGTGCTTTGGATCCTTGTAGTTGTCAAGATCGCAGACTATATCGTAATGATTGTCAAATCCGAACAGCTTGATGTTGGGGCATTTCAGAAGCTCTTCCGCCGAAGTCCGATTTGCCTCAATCGTCCATTGAAGGCTGTTTGCGGTGGACAGCTTTTCCCAATTGCAGATGCTGTACGGCGGGAAGAACCAGACAAACGTAGTTTCGGGGTGAGCGTCCGCAAAATCCGTGATATTGCAGCGGATGTTTTCGAGCAGTTGCTCTCTGTCTTCCGGAGTAAAAACCGTTTTCTCCGTAACAGATCCTGCTGTATAATTTTTTAATACTGCTTCCTTGCCTGTCGGATAACTCCAGCTGCAATAGTTGTCAAAATCAAGGAATGATTCTCCCCCCCATTCGACGGGTGCGAAAGAATATAGCAGGTATATTTCAAGAATACTTCAAGGTTGAAGAGGTAATTCACATCGTCGAAAACATTGTTATTATAGAGATATTCGCCCTCAGATAAATCCCGACGGGTTTCGTCCTTGTTCTGCTCAATTGCATAGTCATCAAGACTTCTTATTACATATTTCGGGCTCTTTCCTCTCTCGTATACGCGCTCAAGCTGCGTATTCATTTCTTTGAAGCCGCTGCCGGCCAGAGGAATTTTTATAAAGCGTACGCCGAAGAGACTTTCCGCCTCCGAGGTTTTGAAATTTTCGGTCATCGAAGAACCTGTGATTATTCCGCCGTAATTACAGAGCCTGATTATTCCATCGTTCATGTACATGCTGGCACCATAATCTGCTGCAAGGGAAGTGTAATCATATCCGCGGAGCGGAGCGTGGTAGTGGCAGAAGGGATCAACATATATGCATATGCCGGCGAATGCCGCCAGCAGCAAAATCACGGCGGTCAAAGTGCCGACAACCCATTTGCCTGCCGTTTTCTTTTTGACCATTGTATAAAACCTCTTTACAAGATGATCTGATTAAACTTGTTTGCGTATTGAGTAATGTCCTCACTCCCATATCCGCGAATAGTCATACTCGCCGTAAAAATGTTCGATTTCGTTGAAATAATCCTCGTAATTATCCGGCGTGAGCATAGACGTGCCGTTTGCCATCATTTTCAAAATTTCGGAGTTTATATCGGCGCTGTAATGAAACGCATCCCTGTAATTGTCAAGATTGCAGATCATATCATAATGATTGTCGAAGCCAAACAGCTTGATGTTGGGGCATTTCAGAAGCTCTTCCGCCAAAATCCGATCTGCATCAATCGTCCATTGAAGACTGCCTGCCGTATGAAGCCTTGCCCAGACGCAGATACTGTACGGCGGGAAGAAGCAGATAAACGTAGTTTCCGGGTGAGCGTTCGCGACATCCGTGATATTGCAGTGAATATTCTCGAGCAGCTGCTCTCTGTCTTCGGAAGTGAAAACCGTTTTTTCCGGAAGATATCCTGTTGAGTACACCGCTTTCACTGCATCCTTGCCTGTCGGATAATCCCAACTGCAGTATTTGTCAAAATCAAAAGATACTCCGTCATCGGCTTTCGGATGCTTCATCAGTTCAACAATGCGGTAAAAGACATCGAAGTTAAAAAGATAATCCACATCGTCGAAAATGTCGTCGTTATATAAATAATCGAGAGTGTCTATATCGCGGGCGGCAGTGTCTTTATCCGCCGCTATGGACGCGATGTCCAGACTTCTGATGACGTATTGCGGATGCTTGCCGAGCGCGTATGTTTCGTTTATCTGATAATTTATGTCCTTGAAATACCCGCCGCACAGCGGAACTTTTATAAACTTTCCGCCGAAAAGATTTTCCGCCTCGGAGGTTTTAAAATTATCGGTCATGGACGTCCCCGTAATCACGCCGTCGTAATCGAATGTTTTTATTAAACCGGGGTTGACGTATTGCGCCTGGTCCGCGGTGGAATAATCATATCCTCTGAGCGGTTTATGATAGTGGCAGAAGGGATCGACATATACGCATATGCCGGCGAATGCCGCCAGCAGCAAAATCACAACCGCCAAAGTGCCGGCAACCCATTTGCCCGCCGTTTTCTTTTCACTCATGAATATAAAACCTCTTTACAGCATAAAAATCGAGTCGTCGTTTTCTATCCAGTCGGACACCGGTATGGTGCGGTATTCGGTGGCGGTCGAGCGGATGACGACTTTATCTATTCCGGCGTTGATTATCTGCCTCTTGCACATGGAGCAGGACATGGCGTCGCCGAGAAGCTCGTTTGTCCTCGCATCGCGCCCGACGAGATAGAGCGTCGCGCCTATCATGTCGCGGCGGGAGGCGGATATAATCGCGTTTGCCTCCGCGTGGACGCTTCGGCACAGCTCGTATCTTTCGCCGGAGGGGATTTTGAGCGTTTCGCGTGTACACACGCCGAGATCGGAGCAGTTGCGCCTGCCTCTGGGGGCGCCGTTATAGCCGGTGGAGATTATCTCGTCGCTGCGCACAATTATCGCGCCGTATTTGCGCCTCAGACAGGTGGAGCGCTCAAGTACAGCGTCCGCTATGTCAAGATAGTAATTCTGCTTGTTTGTGCGGTTGTCCATAAGAAACCCCTCCGAGCATGTCAAAGATTAAAACGGCGAGCGATTGCGCAGCTACCTCATTTTGGCATTCGTTCATAATTTGTTATTATATAATAACCCAAGCCTCATGTAAACAAAAATTTGACGCCCCGATAACCGCAAATTTCATACTGAAAACTGATTAAAACATTTAATGGCAATTAAATGTTTTAATAGCCGCCGCAGCGGCGTAGTTTTCGTATGAGACGCCTTTTGAAGCCTAACCGCGCTTTAAGCGCGGCTCTTACTGGCTTCAAAAGTTTTCATTAAAATTGAAGATTTTAATGAAAAAATAGTATCATTCCAAAATTCCACTGAGGAATTTACTTGGGAAATTTATTTGCATAAAACCTCGCTCTTTTTATGCAGAAACATATTGCTTTTCTGCATAAAAAGAGATACAATATTATGCAGAAAGGGGCTGATGTTATGCGCAAATTTGATTATTCGTTCCTGCGTAACGGCATGCTTCCGGCCGGATTATTGAATGTAACAGCAGATATCTACTCTCTCCGCGCTATGGCATGGAACAGAAAAGAGCAATTTGCCGATGTATTTACGGAGCTGACGCGCGTAGCAAAGGTTCAGTCAGTCAAGAGTTCCAATGAAATCGAAGGCATTGTTACAACCGATGAACGTATCAATGAAATTGTAAACGGGAGCAGCGCTCCGTTGAGCCACAGTGAGCAGGAAATAGCCGGTTATAGAGATGCCCTATCTGAAATCCATACCGATTATCAGAATATAGATTTCAGGCAGGCAGACATCCTTCGCCTTCATGCAATCATGATGAACATTGCCGGATATTCCTTTGCCGGACAATACAAAGAATTTGATAATAACATTATAGAAGAAGATAGGGACGGGCGCAGAAGAGTTCGGTTCCATCCTACATCTGCAAAAGATACGCCGGAAGAAATGGAGCAGCTTGTGCTGGCTTATCAAGAGGCGCGGGATGATCCGAATATCAACCGGCTTCTGCTTATTCCGTGTGTGATTCTTGATTTTCTCTGCATCCATCCTTTCCGTGATGGGAATGGCAGGATTTCAAGATTACTGTCGCTTCTTTTGTTATATAAAAATGGCTTTGACGCAGGGAAATATATCTCATTTGAAGAGCAGATTAACAAACGAAAAGGCAACTATTATGAGGCATTGAAACAGTCTTCTGTCGGCTGGCATGAGGGGCAGAATGATTACTCGGCATTCATTATGGAATTCTTGACAACACTGTATATGTGTTATAAGGAGTTGGACAAACGATTTGCCGTTCTGGGCAGCCGAAAGGTCACAAAGCAGGCAAGAGTTGAAGCAACAGTGATGAATTCTCTTACGCCTATTTCAAAATCAGACATTTGCAAGATTCTGCCGGATGTAAGCGCGACCACAGTGGAGACTGTTTTGGGCAAAATGGTAAAAGACGGACAGATCAGAAAGATTGGAGCAGGACGAGGAATACGATATGTCAGAGCAGGCAATTGAACACGACTCTGACGTTGTAGGTTGAGCCGCCGATTTGCCGGACGATAAACCGAAAATTTCACTGTGGAATTTGCTTGGGAACTTACTCTCCCCCCGATAACCGCAAAAACTTTGTCCTATCCCTTGACAGAAGCGGCAAAAATTGCTAAAATGAGCCGTCTCAATTGGGTAGTGATTATCCGAAGCAAGATACGACCGCTATTTATAGCCGAGGCCACACGGACAGCCGGGTCGAATGCCGAATTTCCGCGGAATGCGGCGGCAACTTCTGTTGCCTTATTGATTGAGTTCGAAGCTCAAGTTTTATAAGTTGGTTACTATAAACCGTGCTGCAAAAGCATACTTAACTTGTGAAATGGTCAATAAGAGTAGTAAAAGTAAGTTCTTGCTACATAGACTCTCAAACCAATTGGGGTATTTTTATCTGCCGACACGCGGGTAAAAGATAAATTCCGGTTATCACACTTGACGTATGCGTATGCATGCGTCATTTTTTGTTGTACGGAGGCAAACGCGCATGAAAAAAATTATCGAGCTGAAAAACATCAGCAAGGCCTTTGACGGCGAAACCGTGCTCAGCCAAATTAACCTTGATATCTATGATAATGAGTTTTTGACGCTTCTCGGCCCTTCCGGCTGCGGAAAGACCACCACGCTCAGAATTATCGGCGGGTTTGAAAGTCCCGATGAAGGCGACGTGATTTTCATGGGCGAGAATATAAACGATCTGCCGCCGCACAAGCGAAATGTCAACACGGTTTTTCAGAGATACGCGCTCTTCCCCCATCTCAATGTCTTTGAAAACGTGGCGTTCCCTCTCCGCGAAAAGAAAGTTCCGAGGGACGAGATAGACGAGAAGGTCAAAGAGATGCTCTCTATGGTCGCGCTCACCGGCTTTGAGCATCGCTCCGTGACAAGCCTTTCCGGCGGTCAGCAGCAGAGAGTTGCCATCGCGCGCGCCTTGATCAGCAAGCCGAAGGTGCTTTTGCTCGATGAGCCGCTCGCCGCGCTCGATCTCAAGCTCAGGAAGGACATGCAGCAGGAGCTTAAAAACATCCAGAAAGCGACGGGGATAACCTTTATCTTCGTCACCCACGACCAGGAAGAGGCGCTTTCAATGTCGGACACCGTCGTCGTGATGTCCGAGGGCAAAATCCAGCAGATAGGCACGCCCGTTGACATATATAACGAGCCGCAGAACGCTTTTGTGGCGGACTTTATCGGCGAGAGCAACATCCTTGACGGGGTCATGCTGGACGATTACAAGGCGGCGTTTTCCGGGCATGTTTTCAAGTGCGTTGACAAGGGCTTTGAAAAGAAAGAGGCCGTTGACATTGTGGTGAGGCCGGAGGATGTCGACATAGTACCGGAGGAAAAGGGCATGCTCAAGGGCGTCGTGACATCGGTCACCTTCCTCGGCGTTCACTATGAGATTATCGTCGATATAAACGGCTTCAAATGGATGATACAGACCACCGATTTTGTCGATGTAGACGAGCATATCGGGCTGTATATCGAGCCCGATGCCATCCACGTCATGAAAAAATCCAAGTACTCCGGCATGTACGGCGACTATTCGTCGTTCTCGAACGAGCTTGACGAGCTGAGCGATGCGGAAAGCGAGATTGAAGAATGAAGAGCGCGCAGAACAGAAAGAAGAGTCTTATTCAAAGACTTTGCCTCGCGCCGTATTCGGTGTGGGCGGCGCTGTTTATTGTCGTTCCGCTGATATTTGTCGCCTATTACGCGTTTACGGACAGCGATTTTAATTTCACCTTCGGCAATGTCGCCAGATTTTTCACCGCGACTTCCGAGACCGACGCGGGAGAAGTGCACACTTACCTGCTTATCTTTGCCCGCTCTCTCAAGCTTGCCGTTATATCCACGGTTATCTGCCTTATCCTCGGCTACCCCATGGCGTATATTATCTCACGCTCTGCCGCCCGCACGCAGAAAATACTTATTACGCTTATCATGATACCCATGTGGATGAACTTCCTCATCAGAACCTACGCCTGGATGACGATTTTGCAGGACAGCGGCATTATCAACGGGATACTCTCTTCTTTGGGGCTGGGGAAAATCCACATCATCGGCACGGAAGCCGCCGTTATCATAGGCATGGTTTATGACTATTTCCCGTATATGATTCTCCCCATCTATTCCGTCATGGCAAAGATGGATGTAAAGCTCTTCGAGGCCGCGAAGGATCTCGGCTGCAACAACGCGGGCGTACTGAGAAGAGTAATATGGCCGCTGAGCCTTCCCGGCGTCATCTCCGGCATAAACATGGTGCTCATTCCCTCGATAAGCACCTTCTACATTTCCCAGAAGCTCGGCAACGGCAAGTTCTTCCTCATCGGCGACGCGATAGAGGGGCAGTATACGGCGAACAATCTCCACTTTGCCGCCGCTATGGCGTTTATTCTCATGATTATTCTGCTGGTGTGCATGGCTTTTATGCAGCGTCTGGCTGATAAGAAAGCCGCCGGCTGAAAGGAGCGGAAACATGAAAAAAGCATCGAAAATATATACCGCTCTTATTATGATCTTCCTGTTCGCGCCTATAGCCATCCTGCTCGTTTTCTCGTTCAACGGCGCGAAGAGCCTCTCCGTTTTTTCCGAGTTTTCGCTCAAATGGTACAAAGAGCTTTTTAAGGATGCCGAAACGCTGAGAGCCGTCAGGAACACTCTTATACTCGCTTTTTCCGCGGCGGCGATTTCCACGGTTATGGGAACGGCGGCGGCGGTCGGCATAAACAAGCTGAGAAACCGCCATATCCGCGCGGCGATGGACACGGTGACAAACATCCCCATGATAAATCCGGATATTATCACCGGCATATCCCTTATGCTCATGTTTGTCTTTGTCGGCAGACTTTTCGGCGCGGCGACAAGCCTGAACTTTGCCACAATGCTTATCGCCCATGTCACCTTCTGCCTGCCGTATGTCATTTTGCAGGTTCTGCCGAAGCTCCGGCAGATGGACAAGTCCCTGCCGGAGGCCGCGATGGATCTCGGCTGCACTCCGTTTCAGGCGTTCGTCAAGGTCGAAATTCCGGAAATCATGCCGGGCATCGTCACGGGTATGATAATGGCGTTCACGCTCTCGCTCGATGATTTCGTGATAAGCTACTTCACCTCCGGCAACGGCTTCCAGACTCTGCCTATCAGAATATACAACATGACGAAGAAAACGGTCACGCCGAAGATGTACGCCCTTGCGACGATTATTTTCTTTGTTATCCTCGCCCTGCTTATTCTCAACAACATTGTCGATGACGGGCAGAAGCCGCGCAGAACGAGAAAAGAGGCGCGCTCTCTCTCCGGAAAACGCGCCGCCGGATACGCGATAGCCGCCGCGCTCGCCATAATCGCCGTCGTCGTGTTTTGCGCGGACGGGGAGAAGGAGGAAATCCTCAACGTATACAACTGGGGCGAATATATCTCCGACGGCGCGGACGATACCCTCGACACGATAGAGGCGTTTGAACAGTGGTACGAGGAGACGTACGGCAAAAAGATAAAGGTCAATTACAGCACCTACGCCAGCAACGAGGATATGTACGCCAAGCTTTCAAGCGGCGCGGTGAGCTTCGATGTCGTCATCCCGTCGGATTATATGATCGCCAGATTGAGAGACGAGGATATGCTCCTGCCGCTGGATTATGACAATATACCAAACTATGAGTATATCGGCGAGAGCTTCCGCGGATTGTATTACGATCCTGACAATCTCTACACCGTGCCGTATACCTACGGCGTTGTGGGCATAATATACGACGCAAACGTTGTTGACGAGAGCGACGCCGGCGGCTGGGATCTCATGTGGAACGAGAAATATTCCGGCAGCATCCTGCAGTTCAATAACTCGAGAGACGGCTTTGCCACCGCGCAATATAAGCTCGGGCTGGACGTGAACGCCACAGACCGCGCCCTCTGGGACAAGGCGCTCGAGGAGCTGAAGACTCAGAATCCGCTTGTCAAAAGCTATGTGATGGACGAGGTGTATAACATGATGGAGAGCGGAGAGGCGGCAATCGCGGCATATTACGCGGGCGATTACTTCACGATGCTTGACAATCAGGCCGAAAACGTCGATCTGCGCTTCTATTATCCCGAGAGGACGAATTATTTTGTCGACGCGATGTGCATCCCCTCGTGCTGTCAGCATAAGGAGCTTGCCGAGATATTCATAAATTATATGCTTTCCCCGGAGCCCGCGATAGCGAACGCCGAGTATATATACTACGCCTCCCCGAACTCCGCCGTATTTAACGACGCGGGTTATCAAGAGGATCTCGGCGAGGAAGCCATGGAAATTCTCTATCCCGAAATCGGCGATTTCAGCGAGCTCTACAACAAGTACGCCTACAGGAATCTGGACGCGGAAACGCTCGCTTATGTCACAAGTCTGTGGGAGACGCTGAAAATAAGCTGAAAAAAATATAAAAAGCGATGAAATCATATAAAGAAATGTACGATATTCTCTCCGCCGTGCAGTCAGACCGCAACGTCCGGAGAATGAAAAATTATATTCAGCACGGGAAAGTTTCCACCTATGAGCACTGCGTGAATGTGGCGAAACTGAGCTACGACATAGATAAAGCGCTTTCCCTGCACTCCGATCTGCGTGTGCTGCTGATAGGCGCGATGCTCCACGATTTTTATCTTTATGACTGGCACAAAAAGGATAACGGGGAGCATCATATGCACGGCTTCAAGCACGCCAAGACCGCCTGCCTGAACGCGAAAAACTATTGCAATGTCGACGACAAAACAGGCGATGTCATATACTGCCATATGTGGCCCATGAATCCGGAAAGGCTGCCGAAATCAAAGGAAGCATGGATTGTCTGCGCCGCGGACAAGGCAGTTTCCCTTTATGAAACGTTCTTCAGAAGATAAGATACGGCAAAGCCGAAAAAACGTGGGAAAGCGATAATTTCCCACGTTTTTTTCAAAACACCCAACGCAAAACCGGTATATACAAAAAGCATCCCGACAACATCAAGACCGGGGTTACCGTTCAGGACGGTGCCGCCGGTGTTGCCGGGATGCTTATTGATATCAATATATCGGATAGAGATGGGCATATCAACTAAAATTTATTCGCTTTCCGGCGTAAAGCCGTCGCAGACATCCCAAAGTTGGGAGATGGCATAGAGCGGCAGATTGATCAGCTTCTCCTGTTCCTTATAATCCGACATGGATACGCGCACTCCGTAAGCGAGGCGATAAGTGTTCACGAAGCTTTTGAGGCTTTTGGCGTTCAGATTTTCCTCGGCTTTTACTTCCAGCGGAATAACCTGCCCCCCGCGCTGCAGTACGAAATCGACTTCGCCGGAGGAGGACTCCGCCGACCAGTAATACGGAACGGTTTCCAACGCCGATATGAGCTGCTGGCAGACATATTGCTCCGTCAAAGCGCCCTTAAACTCCGTAAACACGGCGTTGCCCGTCAAAAGCGTCTTGGCGTCGAGATCCGCCATTGCGGAGAGCAATCCGACATCCGCCAAATACAGCTTGAACGCGGGAATATCCCGATATGCCTTCAGCGGAATTCCGCCCTTTGTAATCCTGCCGACCTTATGGCACAGTCCGCAGTCGAGCAGCCATTGAATCGCAAGCTCAAAATCCTTGGCCCGCGCGCCCTCGCGAAGAACGCTGTAGACGAACTTTTTGTTCTCCTTTGCCAGCTGAGAAGGAATCCCGTCCCAGACCATCTGAATGCGGGGTATCACGGAAGTCGGGGCGTGCTTGGAAAAATCCTGTCCGTAATCCGAAATCAGGCGCTGCTGAATACGGCGGACGGTTTGCAGACTCCCGCTTTCCGCATAAGCCTTGACTGCCGCCGGCATGCCGCCCACGTAATAATAAAGCTTGAGAAGGTCAATATACTTGTCCTTGAACGCGCTGATCAGGCCGAAATCGTTTTTCCGGAGAAGTTCCAGCAGAGAAATGTTGCCGGTTGCTTCCAAAAACTCCGGAAAGGACAGCGGATACAGGTCCATGGTGTCGACCTTGCCCACGGGGAAGGACGTCCCCTGATGCATTGCGATGCCAAGCAGAGAGCCTGCCGCCACAATATAATAGCTGCGCCGCTCGTCCTCGCAGAAATATTTTAAGCTCTGCAGCGCGGCGGGTACTTCCTGAATTTCATCCAGGATAATCAGCGTATTCTCCGGCGTAATATCCACGCCGCTTTCTATTGACAAGCCGGACAGAATCCTGTCAACATTGAAATCTCCGGAGAAGAGCTGCTCCATGCGCTTGTTTCTGTCAAAGCTGACATAGGCGCATTTTTCAAAACAGGAGCTGCCGAATTCTTTCATCAGCCATGTCTTGCCGACCTGCCTCGCCCCGCGAATGATCATCGGCAGCCGATTCGGATCGTTCTTCCAATCCAAAAGCTTCCGCATGGCAAACCGCTTCATAACAATCACCAACCCATATCACATTACTTGCTTACATCTTGTAATCAGTATATGCAAGGCTTTGCAAAAAGTCAACCGAGAAAATGTAAAGATCTGCGCAAATCTCCGCCGAGTTTGTGTGAAAACCGCATTGAGAAAAAATATCGGGGGAAGTCGTTTATAAAAAGCGATTTCTCCCGATGAGGTTATTTGTGATATTTTCTCACGCCAGAAGCATTTTGTCGTCCGC
>CAVHIP010000043.1:0-16649 GCA_963636125.1 Oscillospiraceae bacterium
ATCCTCGTTGCTCACGAAGTTATTAAGCGCGCTGTGGACGGTATAATCCTTCCCGGATTTGACCTCGATCGGAACGGCGGACAAGCTGTCGTAATCATCTATCAGATAATCCACTTCGCCTTTTGAACGGTTGTCGTAATAAAAGAGCTTATGTCCGTGCGCCGCCAGCTCGCTCGCGACAACGCTCTCATAAACCGAGCCGAGATTGATGCTTTTTTCATCGTCGAGCACGGCGCGGATATTGCTGCCGTACAGAATGCCGGTCAGAATCCCGACGTCGTTCAGATACAGCTTCAGAAGATTTTTCCCGCTTGATTCTATGAGCGGAAATACGGGATTGGAGATCGCCTGAACATTCAACGCTATGCCGGCGCCGATTAGATACTCAAACTCGTCGCTGTAGTCGGCAAAGATTTTTCCTTTTTTCCCCTCAATGCATTGAGCGACGACACGCTTTTTCTTATTCTCCATATTAGAGGGGATGAGATCATACACACGGCGGATATTCAGCTTTCTCTCGGCATCGTACTTGGATGCGTCGGCCGCGTAATAATCGTGTATTTCGCTTTGTATTTCGCGCACGTTGCGGATATTCTTTGTCTCCAGATAGGCATTGACGGCATCGGGAAGTCCGCCGACAAGGAGATACTTCCGAAAGAGATCCATCATCTTGTTGTGAACAGGCTCCTCAAGAGATTCAAGCCGCTCAAACTTTTTTCGAACAGCGGAAACGGCGAGCTCATTCATGCCGTTGGCATACAGGAATTCCTCAAAATCGAGAGGGTACATACGCGTCTTGCGTATACTGCCCATCGGTATGGATGTCGTTTCGGACAGCGTAACGCCGAGCAGCGAGCCGCTCGCGATATATGTGAATTTGCCGTCCTGCGACAGAAATTTAAGCAGTGTCAGCAGATGCGGATATGCCTGTATCTCATCGATAAAAATCAGCGTGTTCTCTTTTTGCTTCATTCTGTCGCCGGCGATCATGCTAACCTGAAGATAAAAATCCTCAATCGTTCGCGTGTCGGCAAACAGCCTCGCGCCGACAGAATCCTCAACCATGTTGAGCTCGATATAGTTCTGAAAAAGCTTTTTGCCGACGCTGCGGATGATATAGGTCTTGCCGACCTGACGGGCGCCGTCCACAAGGAGAATTTTATCCGAACCCGACATCAGGTGCTCCTCTATCAGCGCCGCAATTTTTCTGTAAAGCATATTCCTCGCCTCCGTCCCAACTTTTCAATAGAATTATAGCAACAATTTGCCAACTTTTCAATATATTTTCGGGCAGATTTTACCGACTTTTCAAATTCGCGGCGGATAGCGCCGCTGTCAACGTTATAAACATATGAATTTTATGTTTTTGAGCGGTTTCGTTTTGCGTTTTTGAAATTTCGATTGTGTTTTAATGCTTCTCTTACGCAGGAAGCGCCTTTAAAATCCGTCGCGCCGGCGACACAATAACTCCACTCTTCACTCTCAACTCTCCATTCTTAACTCCTCACTCCTCACTCCTAACTCCTCACTTTTTTTGAGCGGGGGATTGACTTTGAGGGTGAACTGTGTTATCCTCTCGTTGTCACAAAACGTGACGGAAGTTTAGCATGATAACGCCGCAGGGATTTATACTGAAAACTGATTAAAACATTTAATGACAATTAAATGTTTTAATAGCCGCCGCAGCGGCGTAGTTTTCGTATGAGACGCCTTTTGAAGCCTAACCGCGCTTTAAGCGCGGCTCTTACTGGCTTCAAAAGATTTCATTAAAATTGAAGATTTTAATGAAATAATAGTATTATGCGGTATTTTTTGAGCATTTTATGTCACAATTCGTGACTAAATGGCGGAATTCTGCGGCGTTGTCCGAGTATAAAGACAGGCGCGTACCGCGGACATATTGCGGCGGCGATGTAAAAAAGCAGGGAGGAGAACGGGGAAATGGCGAGACATTTTGTGAGCTTCGAGGCGCAATGCCCCTTTTACAAGGAGGAGGACAGGAACGTGATCTACTGCGAGGGCGTGACCGAGGGCAGCAGGATTCACAACGCGTTCAGCCGGGGCGCGGAGGAATACAAGAGCGGATATTGCCGCGGCGACTGGGAAAAATGCCCGATCGCCAAGATGCTGTGGGCAAAGTATGAGTGAGGGCGTGAAGAAGCCGAGAAAGAGGAGCGCGAAAACCCTGCAAAAGGAGCGGGAGGAATTGTTCTTCACGCTTGTGGACAGGGCGCAGACGATGCTGTCGCTGGCGATGGCGGAGGAGCGCGACATAAAGGACATCAAGCAGATAACCGGCGCGCTCAAGGATATGAAAGATCTCATCTTCGACAAGGCCGGCAAGGGCGAGGGCAGGGACGAGGGCATGGTTATAAAAATAGAAGGGGATGTGGAGTAGGCATTGATTACGGTGACAATACCCGCGCCCAACAAAAAACAGCTCATGTTTTTCCGCGACAGGCACAAATACGTCGCCTACGGCGGCGCGAGGGGCGGCGGAAAGAGCTGGGCGGTGCGGACAAACGCGCTGCTGATGGCGGCGAGGTACCCGGGCATATCGCAGGTGATAATCCGCCGCAGCTATCCCGAGCTTTACGCCAACCACATCAAGCCCTTTCTCCTGCTCCTGCCGAAGGAGGCATATTCCTACAGCGACACGAAAAAGGAGCTGACCCTGCCCAACTCCAGCCGCATCACGTTCAGATTCTGCGCCGGCGAAAAGGATCTGCCGAATTTTCAGGGCACCGAGTACGACATCATCTATATCGACGAGGCGACGCAGTTTACCGAGGAGCAGTTCCGCATCCTCGCCGCCTGTGTGAGAGGCACGAGGGCGGACTTCCCCAAGCGGTGCTACCTCACCTGCAACCCCGACGGCATAGGCCACGCGTGGGTGAAGCGGCTTTTTGTGGACAGGCGCTTCCTGCCGGGCGAAGACGGGGAGGAGTACAGCTTCATCCAGGCGGGCGTGAGGGACAACAAGGCGCTCATGAGGGCGCAGCCGGATTATATACGCCAGCTCGAGGCGCTGCCGCCGAAGCTGAGGGAAGCGTGGCTCGACGGCTCGTGGGACATTCTCACCGGGCAGTTTTTCGAGGAGTTCCGCGACCGGCCCGAGCATTATTCGGACAGGCGATACACGCACGTGATAGAGCCGTTCGAGGTGCCGGACGGGTGGAAGATTTACCGCTCGTTCGACTGGGGGTATCATCGGCCGTTTTCCTGCGGCTGGTGGGCGGTGGACTATGACGGCGCGGTTTACAGGATTCTGGAGATGTACGGCTGTACCGACACGCCGAACGAGGGTGTGCGCTGGCCGCCGGACAAGGTGTTTTCGGAGATCGCGAGGGTGGAGAGGGAGCATCGCTGGCTGAAAGGCAAGCGCATCACGGGCGTGGCGGATCCGGCGATATGGGACGGGGAGAGCGGCGAGAGCATCGCGCAGAGCGCCGCCAAGCGGGGGATATATTTCGTCCGCGGCGACAACGCGAGGATTCCCGGCTGGATGCAGCTGCACTATCGCCTCGCGTTCGATGAGAACGGCTATCCGCGGATGTATATCTTCAAAAACTGCCGCGCCTTTATCCGCACCCTGCCGCTTTTGCAATACGACAGCACGCTCGGCGAAGATCTCGACAGCGACGGGGAGGATCACATCGCCGACGAGACGCGGTATTTCCTCATGTCCCGCCCCATAAAGCCGACGGTTTCGCAGGAAGCGGCGAGGGCAGGCGCGCTCAAGCTCCTGCTGGACATAGACAGTGCGGAAGTTCGGCCGCGGAGGAGAATGGAATTTCTGTAGACAGTGAGGAGTGAGGAGTGAGGAGTTATGGTGTCGCCGGCGCGACGGATTAAAAATTGAGTGAGGAGGAAAAATGGAGGAGAGAGAACAATTGACGGGGGCTTTGCCTATCGGGAGGGCGGAGATTGAAACAGCTTATCAGACGCTGAGGAAGTACCGGGCGGCGAGGGCAAATCTCGAAAAACGGATAATCGACAACCAACAGTGGTACAAGCTCAGACAGTGGGAGTGCCTGCGGAAAAAGGAGAAGGAGCAGGTCGAGCCGACAAGCGCGTGGCTTTTCAACGCCATCGCCAACAAGCACGCCGACGCTATGGACGCGCTCCCCTCCGCCGCGATACTGCCGCGCGAGCAGGGGGATGTGCAGGAGGCGAAGCTCCTCTCCGCCATCGTGCCGGTGGTGATGGACGAGTGCGATTTCGAGAGCGTCTACTCCGGCGTTATGGACGACAAGCTCATCTCCGGCACGGGGGTGTACGGCGTGTTCTGGGACGCGCTCAAGCTCAACGGTCTCGGGGAGATAGACATCGAGCAGATCGACGTTATCAACCTCTTCTGGGAGAGCGGCGTGACCGATATCCAGCAGAGCCGCAATCTTTTCTACATGACGCTGCGAGATAACGAGCTTCTGGAGCGGGATTATCCGTTTCTTCGCGGCAAGCTCTCCGCGCCGACGATTGACGCGGCAAGCTATATATACGACGACACCGTGGATGTCAGCGAAAAGAGCGTGGTGGTGGACTGGTATTACAAAAAGCGCGTCGGCACGAAAACCGTATTGCACTATTGCAAATTCATCCCCGGGCAGAGCGAGCCGCTCTTCGCCACAGAGAACGAGCCGGAATACCGCGAAAACGGCTGGTACGCGCACGCGCTCTATCCCTTTGTTTTCGACACGCTTTACCGCGCGAAGGGCACACCCTGCGGCTTCGGCTATGTGGACATCGGCAAGAACACGCAGGAGTTTATCGACCGCGGCGATCAGGCGATTATGCAGAACATGCTCTTCAACTGCCGTCCGCGCCACTTCATCCGCAGCGACGGCAGCGTGAACGAGGCGGAGTACGGAGATCTGACGCGCGATTTTGTGCATGTGGACGGCGCGCTCGGGCAGGACAGCATCATGCCCGTGAAGGGGACGTCCCTTGACGGCATCTATGTCACCGTCATCAACAACAAAATCGACGAGCTAAAGGAGACAACCGGCAACCGCGACGTTTCCTCCGGCGGCACGACAGGCGGAGCGACGGCGGCGAGCGCGATAGCGGCGATGCAGGAGGCGGGGAGCAAGCTGTCGAGAGACAATATGCGCGGAGCGTACCGCGCTTATAAAAAAGTCGTGCTGATGGCGATAGAGCTTATGAGGCAGTTTTACGATCTGCCCCGCTGTTTTCGCATAGCGGGCGAGAACGGCGCGGATTTCGTGAGCTTCTCAAATTCCGGTCTGCTGCCGCAGAAGCTCGGCGGAAGCGGCGATATGGGACTGCGCCTGCCGGTGTTCGATGTGGATGTCACGCCCGTAAAGGCATCGCCCTATTCAAAGCTCAGCCAAAACGAAATGGCGCTGCAGTTCTATTCCGCCGGATTTTTCGAGCCGAAGGCCGCCGACGCCGCGCTCGCCTGCATCGAGATGATGGACTTTGACCGCAAGGAGCTTATCGTCTCACGCATCGAGAAAAACGCGACCGTTTACAGCGAGAACGAGAGACTGCGCTCTCTCGCCGCGCGGCTGGCCCTGCGGTGCGGCGAAGCGGAGCTTGCGCAGAGCCTCTCCGCCGGCGCATCGGACACGGAAGCGTTGGGCGGAGGCAATCAGAAAAAGCTGTCGCGGCTTGACAAGGTTCGGGCGCGGACGGCGGAGGGAGCGATGCCGGTATGACGGAGATAACCTACGGGAAGGATGGGGCGGGCTTTTACATAGAGGCGGCAGGGCACAGCGGCTTTGACATAGCCGGCCGCGATGTGGTGTGCGCCGGTATATCCGCGCTGATTTTCGCCGAAATCGATTTTACGAGGGAAACAGAGCGCGCGGGATATATCGAAAAACGCACGGTGATAACGCATGACGGCTTTGCGTATCTGCATGTCCGGCCACGGGAGGGGAAAGAGGATCTGTTCGCCGGGGCGTATGCCGTTCTGCAATCGGGCCTGCGCCTGATAGCGGAGAGCTATCCGGACTATTTGCATGTGGAGGAGAGAAATGAGTAACGAAGCAAAAGCAGCCGAGGGAGTTTCCGCAGAAGCCGGAGCTTCCCCGGAGATAAAAGAAGCGGAGACCGCCGAAATCGCGGCGGAGACGGAAAAACCGAACGAGGAGAAGTTCAACGCGCTCATCACGGGCGAATACAAGGAGCTTTTCGACAGGAAGGTAGACGAGGCGGCAAGGGCGAAGCTCGCCGGGGTATCCCGGATGAACATCGCGGAAAAGGCGGCGCGGAGCTATGAAAGATGGCTCGGCGAGGCGAGAGAGACCCGCGAAAGCCACGGCGGCTTCGATCTGAGCAGGGAGCTTAAAAACGGGCAGTTCCGAGGCCTGCTGAAATGCGGCGTGCCGATGAAGGCGGCGTATGAGCTTGTCCACAGGGAGGAGCTTATGAAAAGCTACGCGAGCGAGCTGGAGGAGAACATCACAAAGCGTATCCTTGCCGGCACGCTCCGCCCGAAGGAATCGGCGATAGCCGACACCGGCGCCGCATCGGTAAAAACCGACCCGTCCCGCATGAGCCGCGGCGAGAGGCAGGAAATAATCCGCCGCGTCCGCCGGGGAGAGAAAATCACGCTGTAAATCAGTGTGGAGTTGAAAAAGAGTTAAGAGTTAGGAGTGAGGAGTGAGGAGTTGAGGTGTCGCCGACGCGACGAATTTTATCTTGCCTCCCCTGTGCAAGGGTAAGTAAGAGCTCTTCATGGCTCCCCTGCCTTACGGCATAAGTTCGCGTATGCCAAATCAAAGATTTGGACGCTCACTTAATTCCTAACTCCTAACTCCTCACTTTCTTTCGCTTCCCCTAAGACCAACCCAACAAATAATAATAAAGAAGGAGATCTATATGAAATTTAATCTTCAGCATTTTGCAAACGAGATACAGACCACCGAGGGGCTTTCCGCGGAGATGAAGACCTTTTATGACATGACGCTGCTTGACGAGGCGGGCGCGAACCTCATCCATGACCAGTTCGGCCAGAAGCGGCCCATCCCCGCAAACGGCGGCAAGGTCATCAGCTTCCGCAAATTCGCGCCGCTCGCCAAGGCGACCACGCCTCTGACCGAGGGCGTGACCCCCGACGGGAAGCAGCTTTCCGTCAGCACCGTCACGGGCACGGTTTCGCAGTACGGCGATTACATCACGCAGAGCGATGTGCTTGAGCTGACCGCGCTCGACAACACCATCCTCGAATCTGCCAAGCTCCTCGGCAGACAGGCCGGCGCGACGCTCGACACCGTTGTCAGAAACGTCATGCACAGCGGCACCAACGTCATCTACGCCGAAAAGCAGAGCGGCGGAACGGCGGCGGAAGTAACAAGCCGCGCCGAGCTGGACGAGGACTGCCCCATAACCGTGGAGCTCATCCAGCGCGCCGTCGCCAAGCTCCGCGCCCAGAACACGCCGCCCATCAACGGCAAATATGTCGGCATAATCCATCCGTACATCGCATATGATCTCATGCGCGACAGCGAGTGGATAGACGCGCACAAGTACGCCGCGCCGGAAAACCTCTACGAGGGCGAAATCGGCGAAATCGCGGGCGTGCGCTTCGTGCAGACCACCGAGGCGAAGATATACTGCGGCGCAGATCTCGCGCCCGACAGCCGAACTCTCAGGGTGAACGCCGCGTCGGGTGTGACAAACTCCGTGACAGTGCCGTTTGACGGCTCCGCCGCCGGCGTGGAGGAAAACGCGCTTGCCGGCAGATACGTGATAATCAACGGCGCTCTCGCCAAAGTCACGGCGAACACCGCCGACAAGCTCACGCTCGACACCGCCGTCACCTGCGCCGACAACGCGGAAATCTATCCCGGCGAGGGCGGCAAGGACGGTCTCGCGGTCTTCGGCACGCTCATCCTCGGCGACGGCGCGTACGGCGTTACAGATGTCAGCGGCGGCGGACTTGAGATAATCGTCAAGCAGCGCGGCTCATCCGGCGCGGCGGATCCGCTCGATCAGCGCTCCTCCGTGGGCTGGAAGGCGCTCAAAACCGCCGAGCTTCTCATCGAGAACTACCTCCTGCGCATAGAATCCGTCTCCCCGAAATTCTCCGCAAGCGCGAAAGAAAACTGAAAATCAGTGAGGAGTGAGGAGTTAGGAGTTCCTGATTTCTAATTTAATTACAAGAAAGGAAAATCGAAAATGGCAAAACGAAGCAAGAACGAAAAAACCGTAAAAATTCGACTTCCGCGCGACAGGCGGGAGCAGGAGGATGTTTTTGTCGGCATCAATGAGCGCACTTGGCTTATCAAGCGCGGCGTCGAGGTCGAGGTGCCGGAATGCGTGGCGGAGGTTTTGCGCCACAGAGAGGAAATGCTCGAAAAAATCATGGCATTCGAGGATGCCAATAGGTCCGGCGTATGACGGTATTGCAGGCGATAGACCGCGTTGACCGCCTCAAGCCCAACAATTACTCATACGCGGACAAGCTTGTCTGGCTCGGCGAGCTGGACGGTCGGGTGAAGCGCGAGATAATCGACGCATACGGCGGCGGTGAGGACAAGAAATTTACTCCCTACGCCCCCGCCGACGCGGAGAACGTCGGCTCGGACGCTGTTCTCTTGGCGGAGGAGCCGTATGACGAGATGTATATCCACTATCTCTGCGCGCGGATAGATTACGCCAACTGCGAGTATGACCGCTTCAACAACTCCGAGGCGATGTTCGAGGCGGCGTACTCCGCCTTCCGCAACGCGTATAACCGGGGGCACGAGGCAAAGACGCGGAAGAAAAACTATTGGTGAGGAGGCGAGAGCGTGTTTTACCCTTCGCTGAAGAAAAAGACGGTCAAAAAGAAAGCGATATCGGCGTTTTGCGGACTCGACAGGCGGCTTCGCGGCGCGGAGGGCAGCTTTGCCGACATGGAAAATCTCTCCGGCGGCTGTTATCCGCTGCTCGGCGCGAGGAAAAAGAGAGGCGTGTGCAAAACTCTCTCATCCCCCGGCGGCATGATCGAGAAGGACGCTCTGGCGTGGGTGGACGGCGGCGCGCTTTTCTATAATTCTCTGCCGACTCCGATTACAAATCTCACGCCCGGCGAAAAACAGCTTGTCGGCATGGGCGCGTACATTTGCGTTTTTCCCGACAAGGTCTATTACAACACCGCCGATCCCGACGATTACGGCAGCATGGAGGCGGCGTGGAGCTATTCCGGCCGCGTCGGATACAGCCTGTGCAGCGCGCAGGGCGAGGAATACGCCGACGTGACGGAGAGCGCTTATGAGCCGGACGCGCCGGACGCCGGGGAATACTGGCTGGACACCGGAGAGAAGGTCTTGAGCCGCTGGGACGCGGCGAGCGAGCAGTGGATAAGCATAGAGAGCGTTTACACAAAGCTCACCTTCACGACGCAGGGGCAGATAACGAAGGCTTTCGCGCAGTATGACGGAGTTGAGGTGTCCGGCGCGCGCTTCGAGAGTCTCAACGGGAGCAAGATAATCTACGGCATCGGCGGCGGAGAGGGAGAGAGCGATTATATTATCCTCATCTCCGAGCCGATCTCCCCCGGATTTTACGACGGCGAGAGCGTCACCGTCAGACGGAGCGTGCCGGAGCTTGATTACGTCTGCCAATGCCGCAACAGACTGTGGGGCTGCCGATACGGCAACGACGGAGAGGGCAACATCAACGAGCTTTACGCCTGCGCGCTGGGCGATTTCAAAAACTGGAACCGCTTCATGGGACTCTCCACCGACTCATGGCGAGCCTCCGTCGGCTCGGACGGCGTGTGGACGGGCGCGGTCAACTATCTCGGCTCGCCCATATTTTTCAAGGAGAACTGCCTGCACCGTATCACCGTGTCCGCCTCCGGCGCGCATCAGGCGGACGAAACGGTGTGCCGAG
Source organism: Oscillospiraceae bacterium (assembly GCA_963636125.1). Lineage (GTDB taxonomy): Bacteria > Bacillota > Clostridia > Oscillospirales > Oscillospiraceae > Limivicinus. The sequence goes on from CAVHIP010000043.1 coordinate 9,850, forward strand.
GCGTCGAAAAGGGCAGCGCGAAAAGCCTCGCCGTGGTAAACGAGACGCTGCTCTATAAATCCCGAAGCGACATATGCGCCTATCAGGGCGGCTTTCCCGAGAGCATATCCGCCGCGCTGGGCGATACTCGCTACTCAAACGCATCGGCGGGCGTGTTGGGGCAGAGATATTATATCTCCATGCTTGACGGAGAGAAGAAACCGTCCCTCTTTGTCTACGACATGGCGCGCTCTCTCTGGTATCGGGAGGACGATCTCCGCGCGGAGTGCTTCGCCAAGGCGGACGACGAGCTTTTCTGCATCGCCGACAACAAGCTCATCGCGCTCACCGGCAGCGTGGGCGAAAAAGAGGAAAAAGTAAAGTGGTATGCGGAGAGCGGGATAATCGGGCTTGAGTACGCGGGGGAGAAATATATAAGCCGCGTTCTCATCCGCGCCGCGATGGACTGCGGCAGCGAGCTGGAGCTATACGCGCAGTACGATTCCTCCGGTGTGTGGGAGTTTGCCGGCCGCGTCCACAGGCACTCTCTCGGCAGCGTGGAAATTCCGCTCCGCGTCAGGCGGTGCGACCATATGCGCATCAGGCTTGCGGGCGAGGGCGAAATGAAGCTGCTGTCCGTAATCCTGGAGCTGACGGAGGGGTGAGTATGTACGATTTACCGCCGATATTAAACGGCACATCTGCCCAGCAGCTTGCCGCGCTGAGGGCGTATCTTGTCAGAATGGCGCAGCAGCTCAACACCGCGCTCGATTCCGCAGAGGGGCAGGCATCGCTCGCTTCCTCCTCCGCCGCTGTATCGCAAAAGGGGCAGAGCGCGATATCGAAGACGGACAGCGGCGAGGAGATACGCAAAAGCGCGAGAGAGCTGAGGGCGCTGATAGTGAAAACCGCGGACGGACTGAGCGGGGATATAATCCGCAGCGGAGATCAGCAGAAGCTCTATACCGATGCCGCGACGGAGACGCTCTCATCGACGCTGGTGGCGAAATCCGAATTCGGCGCGTTCACGGAGAAGATAGACAGCCGCATAAGCGAGAGCGCCAGGGGCATAATCGAGAGCTATGACTACGATGCGCTCATAAGCTCGGCGGAGGACAACATCGCCATTCTGCAGAGCTATATGACAAGCCTTGACGGCGAAATCCGCCGCGGCATCGTGACCGATCCCGAGACGAACGAGGAGGTCACGGGGATAGCCATCTCGCAAAATCTGCAGTTCACCGGCGCGATAGTCAAAGGCGCGGACGGGGCGGAGTATTACCGCCTTTCCTCCGGGCAGACCTTCGGGCTCTACACCTCCACCGGCTGGCAGTTCTGGATAGACGGACACCGCCGCGGCTGGTACAACAGCGTTGACGGCATGCTGCACATCGCCAACACCGCCATCGAGGACACTTTGCAGATAGGCGGCGCGTGGCGCGTACTCAACGAGGGCGGCCTCGGCATCAAATACACGGGAGGATAATACGGAGGATTTTTATGAGCGTAATGTTTTATCAAAACGGCGCCGCCATCGGCGGAGACGCGGGCTGGGGCGGTTTCACGGGAAACAATAACTATGTCGTCAGGTACGAATTCAAAACCGGCGCGTCCGGCGCATCGCAGGTCGCGATAGGGCTGAGCAACATATTTTACGGCCACTATGCCGGCACGCAGAGCTTCGGCTTCAAGATAAGCGCGAATCCCGCCGAATGGTGCAACGCGCGCGGCGTCTCCCCCGATTCCGGCAAGGCGGCGATGACGTATTCCGCCTCCTCCGGCTACGGCTGTGTCCTCTCCGCGACCTCGCTGCAGCTTCTGCCGAATACGACGTATTATCTGTTCGTCTATCTGGCGAGCGCGGGCGCCGAGTATTACACCGGCTGGAACTGCGTAAATCCGCAGATAGTGTGCGCCGGCAGCTATACCCGACAGGCAAGCTCCGTTAATTATCTCTCGCCGTCTGTTCAGACTCTCGGCGCGCTGTCGCTTACGATGAACCGCGTCGGGAACAACTATCACAAGGCATCGTTCAAATTCGGCGATGAGACGCTCGCCGTGTCCGACGCTTTCGCCTCGTCCCTTTCATATACCTGCCCGCGCGATTGGCTCAGCCGCGATATCACATCGAAGAGCGTGAACATCACGGTTTCGGTGCAGAGCTATTCCGACGCGTATTGCATAAATCCCGTATCGTCGCCGGTCACGGGCAGCTTCACGCTCACGGCGGACAAGGACATGCGCCCCGTTTTCTACCGCGAGGCCGTCACGGTCACCGCGGTCAATTCAAACCCCGAAATGTCACAATTCGTGACCGGAATCAGCCGCGCGAGGGTACGGTTTGACGAGGGACTGATAGACATGACGGCGTGCGGCGGCGCGGAGATAGGCGAGTATAAAATAAGCTGCGGCGGAAAAGAGGTTTCCTCCGCGTCGCCAACGCTCCTCTCCGACGTGATAGGCGCGGACGGCGCGCTCATCTGTACCGTGACGGACACGCGCGGCATCTCTCATTCGATAACCGTAAATCTCACGGCGTATCCCTATGTCGCGCCCTCGCTCACATCGATAGCGGCATCCCGGTGCGCCTCGGACGGAAAAGAGGCGGAGGACGGCGCGTTTTACAAAGTGCGGTTTTCCGCCGCCTGCTCGGATATTTCCGGCAACGCCTGCTCGGTGAGCGCGGCCGTCTGCCCCGCCGGCGGGAGCTACGGCGAGGATACGGCGCTTGATGGCTTTGAAAACGGCGTCTGGTCGGACGGATGGGCAAGCCCCGCCATACTCGGCGGTTCTCTGTCCGGCGACAGCTTCACCGTCCGCCTCACCGTGAAAGACACCGTCGGCGGCGGCGCGACATATACCGTTCCGCTCTACCGCCTGCGCTGGGCGATGAAGTTCAACGAAACCGGTACGGCGGTCGCCTTCGGCATGGAGCCGACGGAGCGAAACGCCCTGCAGATACCCGATCACTGGCGCATGCGCTGCGGCGTTCCGGCGCTCTCCCCTCTCGCCTATGGGACGGCCTCGCCGGATGAGGCGGTCAGCGATCCGGTCGATGGGCAGATATATCTGAGGATACAGGCGTGATTTACCTGAACGGCGCGTGGCGCGGCGCGGAGATATACGTCTACGCCGCAGGGGAGTGGAAAAGGGCGGAAATATACGTATATAGTGTGGAGTGTGGAGTTTGGAGTTAAAACAGTGAGGAGTGAGGATTGAGGAGTGAAGAGTTAAGGTGTTCGCCTACGGCGAACGATTATAAATAAGTCGCGAAGCGACACCACAACTCCTCAATCCTAACTCCTAACTCCTCACTCATTTCAAAAGAATGGAGGACAAAATGCCGACTACCAAAAAGAGATCGGGCGAAGCGGAAAAGCCCGTTTACGATGACAGCTATGACAAAAAGCTCGATGAGAGCTATAAAAAAATCAAGTCCCGCGGCGCTTTCGGCTATGACGCGAAGAGCGATCCGCTGTACGAAAAATACAAGAGCGACTACATTTCCCAAGGCAGGGCGGCGATGGAGGACAGCGCCGGACAGGCGGCGAGTCTGACAGGCGGCTATGCCTCAAGCTATTCCGAAAGCGTCGGGCGGCAGCAGTACGACAGCTATCTTACCAAGCTCGGCGACGTGATACCGGAGCTGTATCAGCTCGCTTACAGCCGCTATGCCGACGAGGGGGAGCGCCTCTATGACGAGTACGACGCGCTCAAAACCTTGCGCGACAACGAATACGGCCGTTATTCAGATGCGCTCGACGATTATAACGACACGCTGGAGCGTGAGTATGAGAAAGAGCGCGATGCGGCGGAGGACGAGAGAGACGCGCAGTCCGACAAGAGGAGCGACGCCGCCGCAAGGGCAAAATACGGCGACTTTTCCGGCTATGCGGAGCTTTACGGCGACGAGACCGCCGCGCAGATGAAAAACTACTGGATCAGCGCGAACCCGAAGACCGCCTACAACATGGGCCTTATCGGCGCCGACAGATATTATTACATGACCGGCAGCTACGCCCCCGGCTATGAGCTGCCTCAGCCGAATGAGGCGAGCGGCGGCTCATCCGGCAGCTATTACCCGAACACCGCTCCGGACGGCAGAGACGCGAAAACGGTGCAGCGCGAGCTTCGCAATATGGGGTACAAAATAGCCGTGGACGGCGCGTGGGGGCCGAAGAGCCAGGCGGCGTGGGACAAGGCCTACGGGAAAAAGACCAAGTCCGAGAGCGGATATATATTCATATAAGCCGGGGGCGAGACGCATGAATATCAGAACGCACAGAATTATCCTCGATATCGACGCGCCGTCCGGCGGGAGCGCGGTCACTCTGCGCCGGGGCGAGAACGCGCGCCGCCTTGAAATCTGCTTCAACCGCAGCGCGCGGCCTTATCACATAAGCGAAGACTGCGCCGCCGTTTTCGCCGCGAGAAGAAGCGACGGCACGCAGCTTTTCAACAACTGCGCCATAGAAAACGACACGGTTATCTATGATATCACCGCCCAAACCACCGCTGCCGCAGGACGGCTCGACTGCGAGGTCAGGCTGTACGGCGCGGAAAACAAGCTCCTTATCGCGCCGAAGTTTACTCTCTATATCGAAAGCAGCGCGATAGACGAGGGGGCGATTGAAGCCTCGGACGAGTTCGGCGCGCTCAACGCGCTCATGCTGAAAGCGGGCAATTTCAACGGCATATGCGTGAAGGACTTTTTCACGACAGCGGCGGAGCTTGAGCGGCTTGATTCTCCGCAGAGCGGCGACGCTTACGCGATAGGCGCGGAGCCGCCGTATGAGCTTTACATCTGGGACGCCGGCAACAAAACATGGACGAACGCCGGCAAGCTCACAGGCGGAGGAGCGGTCGATTCCGTCAACGGAAAGACCGGAGAGGTGACGCTCACCGCGTCTGACGTGGGCGCGCTGGCGGAGGACACGGCGATACCGGACGCGGACGCGATATCCGCCTGGGGATTTACGAAAAACGCCGGGACGGTAACCGGCATAACGATGAACGGCGAGAGCAAGGGAACGGGCGGCGTTGTCGATCTCGGCGCGGTCATCACGGAGAGCGAATATAGCCCGGCAAGCAAGACGGAGGACATGATACAGGCGGTCGGCAGGGACGCGAACGGCAAGCTGTGGACGGCGCCGAGCAGCGGAGGCGGAGGCAGCTCGGACGCGCTGTGGTATCCGACGGTTTCGGCGGAGGGCTTGCTGAGCTGGGAGAAGTCAACCTACTCCGCCGCGCCGGAAGTTGTGAGCGTCAAGGGCGACAAAGGCGATACAGGCGAGAAAGGCGAGCGGGGAGAAAAGGGCAGTACCGGCGAGCGGGGAATCCAAGGGGAGAAAGGTGAAAAAGGGGAGAAAGGCGAAAAGGGCGAAAAAGGCGACACGGGCAGGGGAATGAGCATCCTCGGCACTTACGCATCGCTTGCCGCGCTGAAATCCGCCGTCACTTCCCCGGCGCAGGGCGATATCTATCAAATCGGCGCGGCATCTCCCTACACGATGTATATGTGGGAAAGCGCGTCGGGCGGCGCGTGGATCTCTCTGGGAATATTTCAGGGGGAGAAAGGCGAGAAAGGCGACGACAGAGTATATGTCGGAGACGACGAGCCTACGGAACAGTATGACATCTGGCTTGACACCGACGCGCCGGCGCCGGAAATCTGGTATCCGACTGTCAGCGAGAGCGGAGAGATAAGCTGGACGAAATCCGCGGCGGACGACGCGCCCGCGACGGTAAAACTTAACGGAGCGGCGACTGAGGCGATAACCGCGGCGCAGATTGACGCGCTGTTCGGATAAGGAAAGGGGGCGAAGCTATGGCGGTATTAAAGGGCAGGGTCAACGGAGAGTGGAAAGAGATAAACGCGGTCAATTTCAAGTACAACGGGGCTTTTGCCGGAATCACGGTTATCGTATCCCCGGCAGAGCCGGCAAATCCCGCGGAGCAGACGGTGTGGGTGGACAGCGACGTAACGGACATACCGAAGTGGACAATACAGGCGGCCGAGCCGGCAAATCCGACAGAGGGGCAGATATGGCTGGCGGAGACGCACCTTGCGAAGGTTGAGCTTATCGCGATGACGCAGACGAATGAGGTACATTGCGCGATCGCGCAGGCGTGGCAGTATGTTTCCGGCGCGTGGGTATGGCGAGAGTGCAAAATCTATCTCGGCGGAGATTGGCAGGACACAGGCGTATATTGGTTTAAATCCGGCGTGGGGTACAACTCGACGGTTTTCGGCGCGCTGTATCTCAGCGAATACGCCACAGTTGACGCGGCGAACGGGCATATTGCTTTTGCGTACGCTCCTAACACGTATCCGAGGTGCGCATGCCAGAATCTGATAACGAAGGGGAGATACAAATATCTGTTTGTGGACGCGGAGTACAACACAAGCGTCACATCAACAAGCAAGTATCTGACCGCAGGCGCGGCGTCGGTATACGCGACCGACAGTTTTTTATCGGGATTAAATCAAAAGATATACGACCAAAACAGATCGACCACCGTTATCGACATCTCCGGCGCGAGCGAGGACTTCTATCTGAAGATTATGCTTCTGTCGCAGTCAACGGGGAAGATATACAACGTGTGGCTTATGTAAGAGTGAGGAGTTAGGAGTGAGGAGTTTGGAGTTAGGAGTGAGGAGTAAATGTGTTCGCCTACGGCGAACGATTATAATAAGTCGCGAAGCGACACCATAACTCCTCAATCCTCACTTCTCATACTGAAAACTGATTAAAACATTTAATGTCAATTAAATGTTTTAATAGCCGCCGCAGCGGCGTAGTTTTCGTATGAGACGCCTT
>CAVHIP010000044.1:0-16609 GCA_963636125.1 Oscillospiraceae bacterium
CGGCGGCTATTAAAACATTTAATTGCCATTAAATGTTTTAATCAGTTTTCAGTATAAGAAAGATAATAAAAAGGATGTCACGGTATTCCGGCATCCTTTTTATTTATAGCCTGTTACTTGAGCAGCTTTTTCACGTTTTCCGCAATGTTTTCTGCGGTTAGGCCGTACTGCTCGAACAGAACGTCAGGCGCGCCGGACTGACCGAATCTGTCCTCAACGCCGACTCTTGTGAACTTCGCGCCGCCCTTGCCCGCTATTGTCTCTGCGACCGCGCTGCCGAGACCGCCGACAACGAACGCTTCTTCCGCCGTGACGATTGCTTTTACCTTGCTGTTGTAAGCGAGGATTGTTTCTTTGTCAATGGGCTTGATGGTGTGGAAGTTGACAACCGCCGCGCTGATGCCGTCCTTCTCAAGCAGCTCCGCCGCTTTGAGAGCCCTCACAACCATAAGACCGGTTGCGAATATTGCCGCGTCATTGCCTTCTTTGAGAACAACGGCTTTGCCGGGAACGAAAGGTGTGCTCTCGTCGGTAACATCGTCTGTGTTCGACCTGCCGAGCCGCAGATATACCGGGCCTTCTATCTCTGCCGCCGCCATGACCGCTTTGCGCGTTTCGGAGGCATCGCAGGGGCAGAAAACGGTCAGATTGGGGAGCGTGCGCATAATCGCGATATCCTCAAGACTTTGGTGGGAGCCGCCGTCCTCGCCGACGCTGAGCCCGGAATGGGTGAACGCCAGTTTGACATTGGCGTTGGTGTAGGCGATGCTGTTTCTTATCTGCTCAAACGCGCGCCCCGTGCCGAACACCGCGAAGGTGCTTGTGAACGGAACATAGCCGGAGAATGCGAAGCCTGCGGCGGCGGCGACCATGTCCGCTTCCGCGATGCCGAAGTTGAAAAATCTCTCCGGGAAGACCTTCTTGAAGGTGGCGGTTTTTGTGGAGCCGGACAGATCTGCGTCCAGCACAACGACCTTGCCGTTCTTCTGCCCCAGCTCCGCCAGAGCGAGACCGTATGCTTCTCTTGTTGATTTACCCATCACTGCACCTCCAAATCCTTCATTGCCGCTTCGTAATCGGCCGTCTTAATCGTGGCGCCGTGCCATGCGGGATTGTTTTCCATAAAGGAAACGCCCTTGCCCTTGACAGTCTCGCAGCAGACGAACTTCGGCTTGCCGGGATTGCGCGGAGCCTTGAGCGCGGCGGTAACCGCATCGATGTCGTGCCCGTCAACGGTGACTGTGTCGAAGCCGAACGCCGCGAACTTCGCGCAGATGTCCCCGAGGTTCATGACATCGCTGTTCTTGCCGTCAATCTGCAAACCGTTATGGTCAAGTATCACGGTGAAATTGTCAAGCTTGTAGTGAGCCGCCGCCATGGCCGCCTCCCATACAAGCCCTTCCTGACACTCGCCGTCGCCGACCATGGTATAGATGCTGTAGCTCTTTTTGCCGAGCTTTGCCGCCAGCGCCATGCCCATTGCGATCGATATGCCCTGACCGAGAGAGCCGGTGTTCGCGTCAACGCCCGGTGTCTTGCGCATATCCGGATGCCCCTGAAGATGGCTGCCGAATTTTCTGAGAGTGCCCAGCTCGCTCTTGGGGAAATAGCCCTTGTCCGCCAATACCGCGTACAGCGCCGGGCAGCAGTGCCCCTTGCTGAGGACAAATCTGTCCCTGTCTTCCCATTTCGGGTCTTCGGGTCGGATGTTCATCACGTTGTAATATAATGCAACCAGCGTATCAATGCAGGAAAGAGATCCGCCCGGATGGCCGGACTGGGCCTCGTACAGCTCGTTGATAATGTCAATTCTCAACTGCGCTGCTTTTTCGCTCAGATTCATAGTTTACACGCCTCCTGAATATTTGTGTCACAATTATACACAGTTTTTCGTATCCTTTCAACCCAATTGTTTTGCAATATGGCATCTTGAAAGAATCCTGCTTTTCTGCCATAATATTTTGCCGAGGAAGTGAATGAAACGAAATGAAATATAAACTTATTTGCTTTGATCTGGACGGCACTTTTCTCACGGATGACAAATTGATCCCCGCCGACAATCTCCGCGCCGTTGAGAAAGCCGCTTCGCAGGGAATATATATCGTCCCGAGCTCCGGCCGTATCTTTGCCGGCATGCCCAAGGAGCTTGCCGACGCGCCGTATATCCGCTACTATATCTGCGGCAACGGCGCCTCTGTCTATGACAAGCAGGAGGATAAAACTCTTCTCAGCGCGGAGATAGCGCCGTCTCTCGCGATTCGCCTCGCGGAGTATATGGACACTCTGCCCGTGATATATGATTGCTATCAGGACAATATGGGCTATATGAGCGAGAGCATGTATAACGTCCTTGAGGACTGGGCGTCGACTCCCGCGATGGGCGCCTATATGAAAAGCATCCGCCGCCCCGTGCCTAATCTCAGGGAATTTCTCGCCGAGAGAAACCGCCCTGTCACGAAGATGCAGATGCATTTCCGCGATCTTGACGAGCGGGCACGTCAGCTCAAGCTTATTCCCGAGCTTTTTCCGGAACTAATCGCCACTTCTTCCGTCATCAATAATATTGAGGTCAACAGTAAAGCCGCCACGAAAGGGCAGGCGATGGAACGCCTCGCCGCGCTTCTCAATGCGGATATGTCGCAGGTTATCGCCTTTGGGGACGGACTTAACGACATCGATATGATAGAAAAGGCCGGAACCGGCGTCGCGATGAAAAACAGCATAGACGAGCTGCTCAAAGCCGCGGATATAATCGCGCCGAGTAACAACGAATGCGGCGTTGCGCATGTCATAGAACGGCTTCTGACGCAATGAGCCGTAAAATTTCCCGATGCTCGCGCCGAATAATATTAAAAAACATCAAATTTTCAAAGAAAACTGTTCCATATTTCCGAAAGATGTGTTATGATAATTGAGGTTACATAACGCAATGTAAATTTTTGACATATACTGAAGGGAGAGCAAAAATGAAAAAAATACTTATCCTTGTTTTAACGCTTGCAATGGTTCTGTCCCTCGCGGCATGCGGCAGTAAAGAGACCGCCGCGGAGAGCCCCGCTTCCGGCGAAACGGCGACCGTTCCGGAAGGCGCGGTTATTGTCGAGAGCGAAGATGCCGACGCGCTTGTCGATCCCGCCTCGCTCAATCTCGGCGTATCCTATGACGAGAGCCACACGGGCGACGCGTGGTATAAAGACGGCGTAAAGGGCGGCAGCTATATATATCTCGAAAAGGCGGACAACAGCGATGCCGGCCTTGCCTGCACCCTCGTTGACGGCGAGAGCTCAAAGACATGGCTTTGCACCGTCACCTCGGATAACCACCTCATCGATCAGGACGCCGCCGATGGGCAGAGCGAGATTGACATTGTCTTTACCGACATTTTCACCGCCGTCAACAATGCCGACGGCAGCACGTACATCCGCGGCAACGCCGATGAGATAGCGCAGCTTTTTGTCGGCAAGGAGCTTGTTGAGCAGGAAAACAGCGCGAACACCCTCATTTTCAATGCCGACGGCACCGGAAAAGAAGTTTATGATGGCGCCGAGAGCGAGCTTACTTGGGAGCTGGACAGCGCCAGCACAATCAAGTTCGAAGATGGTGAGAACGAGTTCAGCATGACGATTGGCCTCGATGAAAACGGCGCGTTCAAGAGCCTGTACGAGATGAATTTCAGAACCTACGTCCCCGCCGCGTAATCAATTAGCAATACGATATGAAAAATGCCCCGCGCGGAGTTATCCGTGCGGGGCAAAGCATTTACCCGAAATTTACTCAGCTTGCGCTCCGCGGTCGCCTATGCCGCGATCATATCAAACAGGGTTGTCTTTCCGGTGCCGCTGTTGCCCTGCACAACGGTGATATTCCGAACCAATTCAAAGCTGTACTTGACCCGCTTGTCCGAAATTTTGACTGTGTGTTTTCCCTTCATGCCGACCTCACACATATTCGCCGGCAAGAAGAACCAGCTCCTTCATGTTTGCGGCGATCTTTCCGTTGTTCAAGACTTTGATTTTAAATTCACCGTCTCCGAAATTCATGATGTGGCGCAGGTTGATGACCTTTTTCTTTCCCTCTGCCATCTTCAGCAGCCATTTGGCGCAGTTATCGCCGCATTTGGAAGCGTTGAAGATTCTACCGGAGTCCTTATGAATCAGAATAAGCGTTTTTACGCCTCCGGATAATTGCAGCGGAGAAATCGCCCCTAAGACCGGGCTTTGAATCAGGCTGTCGCCGATCACCTCGGATTTATCCACATCCCTGATCATTTGAACAGTCATAGGGTCGGTGATCCATTTGTTCTTGTAAGCATGCCGGAAATAGGTTGAAGTGTCATAGACAGCCTCCGGCATATCGCCAAAATATATATTCAGCATTCGCGTCACCTCATAAAAATCTGCACGTCAAGCGGATGTATGTTTTTTCTTATGGCAATACCGCATAATGCGACAAGAGCAGATGGCGAGAGAATTTGGGTTCTGATGACGGAACTTTTTTGCAGGAATACTTTGTGTATTTCAAGAAAAAGTTCCTAAATCAGGGCACAAATTGTCCGCCATGTGCCGTAGGCGTATTGTGCGGTGTTGCCATATACAAATTATAGCCATCTTGGCGGAATAAGTCAACCAAGATGGCTATGCCGAGTGGATGATTAAAGATTTGAAGAGTTAAGAGTACAGATTTATCCACAAAGCGGGGCGAACACAGCCATAATCGAGGCAGACACCGCTGTAGACAATGTAGACAACATCGCCGTCATCGAGGACACCGGCAGCGTAGTCCTGGTCGGACGACCGGAGCCACCACATACAGGTGGCTTTGCCGTCAACTTTGTAACCAGATCTTGTGTATGGGTCCTGCGCAATTGCGTAATCAGTCGGGGCGCATCGACGTGAGCTGTTGAACGAGAAATATTTTTCTGCCTCGTTTATGCTCAACAGGAAGACATTATCCGTCGTGTTGTTCCCGGGATTTGTGTCATACTTAGGGTTTTCGTCAGCAGATACATCTGTACTTTGAATTTGCTTCTGTTCATCCGCGCTAAATGCGGTATTATAAAATTCATTATTCAGCCAGCTGCGCAGCGTACATGTTTCCCAATTGCCATAATCATAATACTCTTCGTTGTACGGCTTCGCGTCCAAGCCGTATTTGCTGATAACAAGTATCTTGTTGTCTTGCCTGTCCAACACCAGCCACTCGATTTCCTCTGTGCCGTTGGATGTGTTGTTATCTTGCTCATATGAGCCGAATATATAAGTATCTCCGGCCTTGATATTTTTAATCTCTTCCCATTTTTCTAAGCCATACTTCTCAATATAACAATTTTCAATTTGCTCGTTGCTGTCTTTATAGCTGCCCAATTCTCGAAACGCCGAAACAGCCTCTTCATACCTGCCGGCATTTTTCAGTTCAACAGCTATTCCGTAGTTGCATTCGGTGATTTTATCCGCGCTGTCCTCATAACCATCAAGCGCTTCGAACGCCGAAATTGCTTCATTAAATTTGCCGACATCCATCAAATCAACTGCTATTCCGTAGTTGCATTCGGTGATTTTATCCGCGCTGTCCTTATATCCGTCCAGCGCTTCAAATGCCGTGATCGCTTGTTCGTATTCGCCGCTTTCCATAAGCTCAACGGCGGCGTTGTAATTATTGTTCGGAATTATAACTTTCGTTATGATAAGAAAAATTGCAATTGCGGCAACTGCCGCCGAGAGCGCGATTATGGAAATTTTTTTCTTTTTCCTTGCTGCCTTTTCGGCCGCAATGCGGTTCGCTTCCTCTTTCCTCTTTATTTCCGCTATACAATCACGGCATTCTATAATCTTCCAGTATGCACTTCTCCAATTGCGGATGCTTTCAAATTTATCTATAGCGGCCTCATAGCTCTTTATCGTGTTGACGGTCATATTGTTTATCGCGCTGTCATATATCGCATTTTTGCGGCACTCCTCCGCTTTTTCAAGGCACTGCCGCCGCTTTTCGTCGGCATCCTTGAAGCCACCGATGCTTGCAAGTTCATTTGCCGCTTCTTTGAATGCGTTTTCCGTGACGGCGGAGTTCATCTTTTCAATTGCAGCGTTGTAAATACCGGTTTTGCGGTTATTCTCGTTGCGTTCTTTTATGTGGACGATATATCCGCTGAGGGCGTCTGTCAGCTCTTTGTCGCCAAAGCGCATGGCTTTTTTGTAATTGTTGCTGTTATCAAACGGCTCTGCGCAGTCGGCAAGCTGATCCCGATTGCGGACTTTGCATTCTGCCATGAGCTTTCCGAGATACGCCTGCGCGTTTTCGGGATCTTGGTCAAGCACCTTTTCGCAATACTCGTCCGCGTCTTTCCAATTTCCGTCCTCAAGGAACTTGAACGCCCGTTTGAGAAGCGGCGTGACCGCCGCTCCGCTTGTGTTTTGAACGACAACGGTCTCTTTGACGCTCTGCTTAGGCTCACCGTCGGCAAGGAGCTTCTTTATGCCGCGGATGAGATCCTGCATGAAGCCGAGCTTGGACATGTCCTGCGCCATCAGATGCGAAAACTCCTCCGGCAGATCGTAGGGATCCATATCTCGATAAGCGGGGATGAGCGTTTTCTTCGCGCCGTTCTTAATAAGCGCGAGATAGCGGCTCCACTCGTTTTTGACCCATACCGCGTTGAAGTTTTCCGGCTTCGTGCCGAGAACGACCATGACCTTCGATGAGTTCAGCGCGGCGAATATGTACGGCTCGTACGCCGTGCCGAGCTTGTCCTCCAGCGTCACGGGCGCGAAGAAGACCTTGAAGCCCTCCTTGGTAAGCTCGTTGTAAAGCTCCTGCGCAAGGACGGCGTCTCTCGTCCTTCTGCCGTTTGCGTCGGTCTCCTTGAACGAAATAAACACATCAAACGGCTCTTCCTTGCGGGATATCTCCAATATGCCCTTTTGAATTTCGTCTATCGCCTTGGCTTCCTGCTCATATATCTCCCGTTGATAGCCGTCGGCGTATTGCAGGGCGGATTTATAATCCTCATCCGAGAAAATGGACGTATACTGCGCGCGGTTGACCGTTGGAATACGCCTATGTGTCTCCGGATCTTCCACGTACTCTATGCCGTAGCGGCACAGCACCAGCGACCAATACGCCTCGGCGTCCGTGTTGTCATCGTTGAGAATGGTCTCATATATGCCCATGGCTTTGTCAAAGTCATTGTTGCGGCGGAAATGATTGGCTCTGTCGTATAAATTTGCCTTTCTGTCATCGTCGAGTCTCGGCAAGGTCTGCTTTGTGCCGCAGCTGTCGCACACGCCGACGGTAGACCCCGGCTCAAATTCTATCGTGCCGCCGCACATTTTGCATTTGAATACTGCCATTTATCCTATTCCTCCCTGTTTAGTCACTAAAAAGCGCGCTCTTCCCGTGCATTTCACGTCAAGAGCGCGCATGATTTGCTTGTTTTGAAGCAACGAAAAGGGACAGACTTATGCCGTCTGTCTGTATATCCGAGTATCGCGCTAAACCGTACACAGCCGTCCGCCCCTTGTCAAGTATTTTCCGTGTTGTTTTATAAAACAATAATAACAGAAAATACAACAAAGCGCAACCGAAATAAAATTCGGGCGGCGCCGCTTATCGCGATGCCGCCCGGGTAGTTACATATACTTATCAAACTTACTCATCAGCTCTTCAAAATCCGATGGCTTGTCGTGACGCTCGTTCGGGTCCACTTTTATATAGTCCGGCTCGTCATAATCGCCTCGCGGATGTCGGCGCTCTTTCCTGCCATCGGCGGGGCTTTGGCGCGCGTACTCTTTTTCCGCCTTGCGCTGCTTCGCGCGCATTTTTTCCCGCTCAATCCGCCTCTGCTCCTCGGCGCGGCGGCGTTCGCGCAGATGCTTGCGCCTTAACCGCCTGTATCTCGCCACAAGCACGAAATAGACCATTGCCAGAGCGATGATGATGATAATCACCGCGATGACCCATTTCTGCGCGAAGAACTCCTTCACCTTCATCTTGATGAACTCGATCTTGGACATCTCGATGTCGTTGCGGTTGACGAGCTTGATGCTGCCGTAATCCTTGCCGTTCGCGCTGACCTTTACCTCGCCCAGCACCGTGTTGGCGGCGATAGGCGCGACGAGCATGTCTTCATATACGGTCACGCTTGTTTCAATGGCATCGTCGCTCACATCGTTCGGAAGCAGGACGGTAACATCCCCCTCCGGCCGCAGGGTGAACATCCCGTCCCCCTCCGCGAGATCGACATGCACCTTCTCCCCGAAGGACGCGCTGTCGAGTATGGTGCGGTAGGAGAAGTTGTCAAACACCCAGTCATAGAGCTCTATGGAGGAGACGAAGTTGTTGTATTCGCCGTCCCAATTGTCGCCGGAGTTGAGCTGTCCGCTGCACCCCATGACGATGGCGAGCGCGTTTATGCTGTTTTTCTGCGCGGTGGACACAAGGCAGTATCCGGCGGCGCGCGTGTATCCCGTTTTCACGCCGGACGCGCCGTCATAAACATAGCTGTCGCCATAGTAGCCGCCGGTGGTGAGAAGCGCGTTGGAGTTGTACATCTGACGGGGCGTGTTCATGTTGGTCGCTTCCGTCTCGTAATATACGGTGTTGCAGGCGGTCATAAAGTCCGGATGCTTGAGCGCTTCGCGCGTGATAAGATACAGGTCGTGCGCGGTGGTATAGTGCCCTTCGTTTGAAAGGCCGTTGGTATCGAGAAAGTGTGTGTCTGTGCAGCCGAGCTCCTCCGCGCGCTTGTTCATAAGATCCACAAACGCGCTTATGCTGCCGGAAATATATGTCGCCAGGACGTTGCAGGCCTCGTTCGCCGAATGGATCATCGCGCAATAGAAAAGGTCCTTAAAGCTCATTGTCTCGCCGGGCATGATGCCGGAGTTGCTGCTGTCGTCCCCCAAGCCCGTCAGACAGTCCTGACCGGCGGTGACCATGTCCGTCATGCTGCACTGCCCGTTGTCGAGCGCCTCAACCGCCAAAAGCCCCGTCATTATCTTTGTAAGGCTTGCCGGAGAGCGCCGCTCGTCCGCGTTCTTTTCATATAATATTTCCCCTGAGTCAAGATCTGCCAGAAGCACAGCCTCCGCCGGAACCGTCGGGTCGTCCAACGCGTACGCGCCGGGCGCGGCGACGGACAAAACCAGACACAGCAGAAGAATCAGAGGGAAAACTCGCAATTTTTTCATTTTGTTCTCCCATTTTCGCAGGAATATGGTATAGTATACTTATTGAACAGGCATTTGAAAAGCCATGTAGGGTTTATTATAAGGTTTTTTCGCCAAAAAAGCAATAGCGGCATATCGGCGATTACACTTCCGCGCGTTTTGCGCATAATGCCGCGATTTTCCAAAGGGGTGATGGGCAGATGAAAAAATTGCATACGCTTCCGGCGGTCGCCTGCGTTTTTCTCGCGGCGGTGATTTTGTGCTTTATCCTCAGCGGCGTAGGCAGCGGGGAAAATACCATTGTCCGCAGTGTGCCGGAGGAAGAACTTCTGCGCGGCGGCGATGACCCCGACACGGATTATGCGGAGATGCTCCCCGGGGAGAAGATAAACATCAACACCGCCGATGCCGATGAGCTGACGAAGCTGCCCGGAATAGGCGACACGCTGGCGGAGAATATCATTACATACCGCGAGGAAAACGGCGATTTTGACGATATCGAGGAAATAACCGAAGTTACGGGAATAGGCGAAGGACGCTATGACAACATCCGCTCGCTTATCGAAACGGGGTAACGGTTTGCAAGAGGCATGGAGGGCGAATGTGAAAATTCTTGTAGTTGATGACGAAAAACTGCTTGTAAAGGGAATAAAATTCAATCTTGAAAACGAGGGGTATACGGTAGACGCCTGTTACGACGGGGAGCAGGCGGTCGCGCTTGCGGAGAAGAACGACTATGATCTGATCATCCTCGATCTTATGATGCCGAAGAAGGACGGGCTGCAGGCGTGTCAGGAAATCCGCGCTTTTTCCACCGTGCCTATAATCCTGCTCACGGCGCGCGGCGAAAAGGCCGATCTCCTCATGGGCTTCGAGTCCGGCGCGGACGATTATATTACCAAGCCTTTTGACGTGCTGGAGCTTAAAGCCCGCGTGAGGGCGCTGATACGCCGCTCGACCATCGTCTCCGCCGCGGCGCAGGAGGATAAGCCGGATGAACTCACCTACGGGCACATCAGCGTCAACGAGGAGAAGCGGCGGGTGCTGAAATCCGGCGAGGAGGTTGAGCTCACGATAAAGGAGTTCGATCTTATCACGTTCCTGATGAAAAACCCCGGCAAGGTTTTCAGCCGCGAAAGCCTGCTGGACCTCGTGTGGGGATATGACTATCTGGGCGATTCCCGAACCGTTGACGTTCACATCCGCCGCCTCCGCGAAAAGCTTGAGGTCGATCCGGCAAACCCGCAGATGATTATCACAAAATGGGGCGTGGGCTATTATTTCGCCGATTAACGCCGATTTCGAAAGGTTTTTGTTATGCGCAGTATCCGTTTTAAGGTGATGTCGTTTATCACGGTTTTTATGCTGGCGCTGTTGCTGCTGCTGAACATCTATCCCATCACGGCATCCCGCGACCGCGTTTTCGAGGAGAAAAAGACATATCTGAAAAGTCAGGTCAGCGTGGTGGCGTCCTCGCTCGCATCCCTTGAAAGGCGCGATCGGGACAGCATACAGGACGTTCTGCAGCTGCTCGATATCAACGGCTTTTCTCGCATTGCCGTTACGGATGACAGCGGAACCGTGCTCTATGACAACATGGGCGAAACCGGCATCTTGACGGATTTGGAGGATGTTTTTACCGCCCTGACGGGAAAGACGGTGTTCAAGTCCGAATTCAATGCCGCCGCGTTTGAAAGCTGCTGCACCATGCCGATATACGGGCAGGGCGGCGCGCTCGGCGCTGTTTATATCTCGGAGCATGACAGCGAGCGGGCGGAAATCATCATGTCCATCCAGTCGCGTATACAGATTCTCTCCCTGATTATCGCCTTCGCCGCGCTTGCGCTGACGGCGCTGTTTTCAAGGCTGCTTCTGGGGAGAATCAAGGAGCTTGTCGCATCCATGCGCATTGTGGCGGGCGGGAAGTATGACTATCGCCTTGCCACCACCGGACACGATGAGATAACCGAGCTCGGCGATGAGTTCAATCTGCTCACGGAGAGGCTGGAGACCAACGAGAAGCAGCGGCGGCAATTTGTGTCCGACGCTTCCCACGAGCTGAAAACGCCGGTCGCGTCCATAAGGCTTCTGGCGGACAGCATAACTCAGAGCGAAAATATCAACAGCGACACCGTCATGGAATTTGTCGCCGATATCGCGCACGAGGCGGAAAGGCTTCAGCATACGACGGAAAAGCTCCTCGAGCTTAGCCGCATGGACGATGGGATGAGCATCGTTCCCGAACCCGTTGATGTCAAGCAGACCGCCCTTGACGCGGCGGCCATATTGCGCCCGCTCGCCAACGAGAGGCATGTGCATATCTCCTGCGATCTTGACGAGGGCTGTGTCGTGATGGCAACGACGGACGATATGTACAACATTATTTTCAATCTCATGGAGAACGCCGTCAAATACAACGTGGAGGACGGAAGCGTCAGCGTCAGCGTGAAGAAGGACGGAGAGAACATAAAAATAACAGTCGAGGACACCGGCATAGGCATACCCGAAAGCGACAGGAGCAGTATATTCATGCGCTTTTACCGCGTGGATAAGGCGCGCTCACGCGAAGACGGCGGCACGGGACTCGGCCTGAGCATCGTGCATAACTGCGTGACCTTGCACGGCGGCGCAATCGCCGTAGGGCCGAACAAGCCGCGCGGATCAAGATTTATCGTCACTTTCCCCGCCGCGACGGAGGAGCAGACCGGAATATAACGGCAAAAAAGCCGCTTAATTCGCGGCGCGGCAAAAAAACTCTTGCCAAAAAATGAATTATACTGTAGAATGATTAAGTTAAAATTACAAACCAATATGGGAGGACCATTTTATGATTACAGCAGGCGATTTCAGAAACGGCGTTACCTTTGAGATGGACGGGAACGTCATGCAGGTTGTTGAGTTCCAGCATGTCAAGCCCGGCAAGGGCGCTGCGTTTGTCCGCACCAAGATGAAGAACGTCATCACCGGCGCCGTTACCGAAACTTCTTTTAACCCCACCGCAAAGTTTGAGAATGCCACCGTTGAGCGCCAGACCATGGAATATCTCTACGCAGACGGCAATCTTTATTACTTCATGAATCCCGAAACCTATGAGCAGGAGCCTGTTGACGCTTCCGTCCTCGGCGACAATTTCAAGTTTGTCAAAGAGAATATGGAGTGCACCATTTACTCCTACAAGGGCAAGGTTTTCAACGTCGAGCCTCCTTTCTTCGTGGAGCTTGAGGTTACCGAAACCGACCCGGGCTTTGCCGGAAATACCGCTACCAACGCCACCAAACCCGCCACCGTTGAGACAGGCGCCGAAATCAAGGTTCCTCTGTTCATCGAGCCGGGCGAAAAGATCAAGATCGATACCCGCACCGGCGAATATCTTTCCCGCGCGTAATCGATATTTGATACTGAAAACTGATTAAAACATTTAATGTCAATTAAATGTTTTAATAGCCGCCGCAGCGGCGTAGTTTTCGTATCAGACGCCTTTTGAAGCCTAACCGCGCTTTAGCGCGGCTCTTACAGGCTTCAAAAGATTTCATTAAAATTGAAAATTTTAATGAAAAATAGTATGATACGATACATACGGCAAATAAAGGGAGACGTTTTCTTTGCGCCTCCCCTTATTATAAAATCAGATTCCCACGCGGAATCATAAGAACTTACCGAATTACAAATTAAGGAGGTTTCAAAAAATGACTGTTGTAGAAAAGGCTGCATATCTGAAAGGACTTACAGAAGGTCTCGGCGTAGATCCGGAAACCAAGGAAGGCAAGCTGTGGGGCGCTCTTTGTGATTTAGTCTCTGACATGGCTCATGAGATTGAGGACCTCCAGGACACAAGCATGGACTTTGCCGACACTGTTGACGATCTCGGCGAAGAGTTGGGCTACCTTGAAGAGCTTATATTGGATCTCGATGATTCTGATGAAAAGCAGGACCGGGACGATTGCGACGGTAATTGCTTCCAATGCAACGCCTGCGATGACTGGGACGGCGGCATGTTCGATGATGATGACGAAGACGAAGAGGAGTATGACGGCGTTATATACGATGTTGTCTGCCCCAAGTGCGGCAAGGAAATATCGTTTGACGAGGAAACCCTCGAAAACGGAAGCATCGAATGCCCCGAATGCGGGGAAAAGCTTGAGTTCGACATTGACGAGCTTGACGGGAAAAGCTCCGATGACGATGATGAGATGCCTTTCTGATTGATCTATCAGGTAAAAAACATATAAATAAGCGGAGCTGTCCGATTCTGTGGGCATCTCCGTTTATTCTTGCCGTATATGGAGTAATCGCATGGAAATTATTGTCAAGCATTTTTCTCAGCTGAGCGCGGAAGAGCTGTTTGAAATCTACAAGCTGAGAGTTTCCGTTTTCGTTGTGGAGCAGCGCTGCCCATATCAGGAGGTTGACGATGCCGACAAGGCGGCGTATCACGTCTGGCTGCGGGATGAGGACGGCATCGAGGCCTACGCCCGCGTACTGCCGCAGGGGGCGGCGTTCCCGTCTGCGGCAATCGGGCGCGTGATCGCGGTTAAACGCCGCCTCGGTCTCGGAAGCAAAATCGTTGCCGCCGCGATCGACGTTGCCGCCTCAAAATTCAACGCGGATAAAATCACCATCGAGGCGCAGGTCTATGCGAGGGGCTTATATGAAAAGCTCGGCTTCCGCCAAAGCTCCGACGAATTCTTGGAGGACGGCATTCCGCATATTCAAATGCAGCTGGAATTATAACAGGCTATTTGGGTAAAGCGTTTATTTCGGTTGCGCTTTGTTGTATTTTCTGTTATTATTGTTTTATAAAACAACACGGAAAATACTTGACAAGGGGCGGACGGCTGTGTACGGTTTAGCGCGATACTCGGATATACAGACAGAAGGCGTAAGTCTGTCCCTTTTCGCTGTATTAAAACAAGTAAATCATGCGCGCTCTTGACGTGAAATGCACGGAAAGAGTGCGCTTTTTTGTTATCGGAATATAAAATACAGGAGGGCAACACCATGGGCATTGCGGATATCATCAAATACGAGGGTGACAACAGCACCTTTGTCTGGAAGCATCCCTGCGAGGACTTCAATTCGCTGACACAGCTTATCGTTCACGAGTCGCAGGAAGCGATATTCTTCATGAATGGTCAGGCGCTCGATCTTTTCCCTGCGGGGCGATACACGCTGGAAACGCAGAACATCCCGAAGCTCGGGAAGCTGCTCAACCGTACAACCGATGATAATACGCCGTTTCACTGCGAGGTGTATTTCATCAACAAAACCGTGCAGATGGCGGTCAAATGGGGCACGGACAGCAAGGTGCAGTATATCGAGCCGACCTACGGCTTCCCCATATCCATCGGCGCATCGGGCGAAATGTCTCTCCGCGCGGAGGACAGCCGCAAGCTGCTTCTGAAACTTGTCGGCACGGAGGATTCATTGACGCAGCAGAAACTTGTCGGCATATTCCGCGCTTTTCTGATGACAAGGGTCAAGACATATATCGCGCAGGTCATGAAAGCCAACGCGATCAACATCTTTGAGATAGATGAAAATCTCAGCGCGTTTTCGGAAGATCTTCACCGCCTGCTCATTCCGGACTTTGCCGATTACGGCGTGTCGCTGGAGCAATTTTTCGTCACGAACGTTGCCAAGCCGGACGGCGACAGGCAGTATGAGCGCTTCAAGGAACTGCACTTCCGCCAATACGCGGACATTGCGGAGGCAAAGCTCCGCCAGCAGACGGACATCATCTACGCGCAGACAGCGGCGCAGAAGGTCGTTATCGATTCTCAGGCGCAGGCGACAAAGCGCGCGCAGGAGGGCTATACCTACGCGCAGGAGCGCGGATTTGATGTTGCGGAAAAGGTGGCGCAGAATGAAGCCGTCGGGCAGTTTACCAACATGGGCGTAGGCCTCGGCACGATGGCGGGTGTCGGAGGCGCGGTAGGTGGAGTTGTCGGCAGCGCCGTAAACAACGCCATGAGCGCCGCGACAGCGGAATCGACCATAACGGAGTCTCCGAAAGCCGGCGACGATATGGGCGCGTTCAAGGCGAAGATAGAAAAGCTTCTCGTCATGAAAGAAGCGGGGCTTATAAGCGAGAAAGAATTTGCCGCGGCAAAGGCAAAGCTTCTTGCGGACATATTATAAAGGAGGAGCGAAGACAATGAAAAAAGGATTTAAGACATACGCCGCCGCATGGGCAATATTGCTCTTGCTCTTTAATATAATCTGCTTCGTCACGCCGAACGAGCTTTACGGCATGAATAAATACGGCGGGGCGTTCTGGGCAGGTTATGTGTTTATCACGCTCGCGTTTATCGGGCAGCTTATCTGCGCCGGTGTCGCTTTCAAATCGGAGAGCAGGGAGAAGTTTTTCCTGAACGTTCCGCTTATAACAATTAGCTACAGCGCGCTTATTCTGTCCTTCATAGTCGGCGCGGCTTGCATGGCGATCCCCAATCTGCCGAATTGGATCGGGATTATTCTCTGCGCCGTGATTCTCGCTTTCGCGGCAATTTCCGTCATCAAAGCGAGCGCGGCGGCAGAGCTTGTTTCCGCAAGCGAGCAGAAGATTAAAGCAAATACGGCGTTTATCCGCGCGATAACGGCGGACGCGGAAAATCTGATAAACCGCGCCGGAACGCCGGAGACAAAGGCGCAGTGCAAAAAGGTCTACGAGGCGTTTCGCTATTCCGACCCGATGAGCGGAGAAGAGCTGACGGACATCGAAGCGGAGATCGAGCGGAAATTCGCGGACTTTTCATCAAAAATAGAATCCGGCGACGACTGCGCGGAGCTTGCCGATGAAATATCCCAACTTGCGGCGGAGAGAAATACAAAGTGCAAGGCGGGGAAATAAAAAAATCAGCGGTTTTATATACGATTAAACAGGGAGGAATAGGATAAATGGCAGTATTCAAATGCAAAATGTGCGGCGGGAGCTTGGAAGTTACAGAGGGTGCGTCTTTTTGCACATGTGATTTCTGCGGAACACAGCAGACCGTTCCGACCGCCAAGGACGAGGAAATACAGATTTTGTATAACCGCGCCAACGTGCTTCGCATAAAGTCGGAATTTGACAGGGCGGCGCAGATTTACGAGAAAATTCTGCAGCGCGATGACAGGGAAGCAGAGGCGTACTGGGGCTTGATTCTGTGCAAATACGGCATTGAATACGTGGAAGATCCCAAAACCTATAAGCGCGTGCCGACTTGCCACAGGGCATCTTATGACGCGGTTGTTTCCGACGAGGATTATCGCAATGCGCTCAAATACGCGGATTCCGCGCAGCGCGGCATATACGAGGCAGAAGCCGCGGCGATTGACGAGATACAGAAAAATATTATATCGTTGGCGCAGAAGGAAGATCCGTATGACGTTTTTATATGCTACAAGGAGACCGATGACTCCGGCAAGAGAACGCCGGACAGCGTCATTGCCAATGACATTTATTA
>CAVHIP010000045.1:0-16462 GCA_963636125.1 Oscillospiraceae bacterium
TTACTACACGAAGGATGACTACGCGGTAATCGCGATGGTGGAGCAGGGGCTTGGGATAAGCATCATGCCGGAACTGCTCTTAGAGGGCAGGCACGACAGACTTTTGAAGCTGCCGCTTGTACCGGCTTCGCGCCGAACCATAGGCATGGCGATAGCCGCATCGGGAAAAGCAGGCCCTGCCACAAGGAAATTTGCGGACTATGTAATCAAATATGTGAAAGAATCACGACATAGTTGAACTTTGGCAAAGCTGCCGCCAAGAGCAGAGCGCACTAAATCTGTTGATTAATAGAGCATAGATCCATGTTGAGGTTTCGGCTTGAATTTGATGCCGGAAACAAGTCCCATTGCGCCGAACATCGTAACCATTGATGAGCCGCCGTAGCTGAAAAACGGAAGAGTAATGCCGATAACAGGAGTTATGCCGATGCACATCCCAATGTTGATAAATGTCTGAAACGCAACCGCCGCCGCAACACCGATGCAGATAAGCATATCGTAAGTACGCCTCGTTTTCAGGGCGGCTCTTACGCAGTGAACGATGATTATCGTCAAAAGGGCAATGATGATTAGGCAGCCTATCATACCGAATTCTTCTCCGGCCGCGGAAAAAATGAAGTCGGTGTGCTTGCCGGTAAAAACGGTATATCTGTGTCCGGATTCAACTCCGGTAAGCCTTCCGGAAGCGAGAGTGAGCTTGCTTTGAGTTGTCTGCCAGGTGATGCCCCATCCGTCGGGATCTATGGACGAGTCATACGGCGCTATAAGCCGCTGCTTTTGATAATCCTTGAGAAAGTAGGTCCACAGCAGAGGGATTGCCGCCGCAACGGCAGCGCCGCCGGCTGCAAACCAATAAAGCTTTACGCCGAGGGCAAAGAAC
Source organism: Oscillospiraceae bacterium (assembly GCA_963636125.1). GTDB lineage: Bacteria > Bacillota > Clostridia > Oscillospirales > Oscillospiraceae > Limivicinus. The sequence continues at coordinate 881 of CAVHIP010000045.1, forward strand.
ATAACGAGGAAGATGGCCAGCAGTATAAGCGCGCTTCCGAGGTCAGAAGATACCACGACGATAAGACCGAAAACGATGAGAAAGTGCCCCGCCATCTGTACAACGGACAGGAAGGAATTAATGTCTTTATATTCCTTCAAATATGTCATATGTTTTGCGGAGACGATTATATAAATAACCTTTATGATTTCGGAAGGCTGTATTCCTATACCGGCAAACCTGATCCAGCTTTTGTTGCCGGTGCCGTCATCCTGACCGAATATAACAAGCGCCACAAGGAGCAGAACATTTATTGCGCAAAGCGCCTTCCACTGCTGCCCGAGCAGATCCGAGTCAAGTATGGTCAGAATCACGAACATGCCGATTCCCAAGAACATCGAAAAAGTCTGTACGATGACATACTTCGTCGGGTTTGAAAGGGCACCGCCTTCCGTCATTCCTATAACCGCGCGGTTTACGACAACTATTCCGTACACAGAGCAGATGATGCACATTACAAGCAGGAATATGTCCGCCCGTTCAAAAAAAATCTTTATATATTTCTTGAAATTTTTTATCTTTATCACGCCTTTCGGCAAATATTTTACTCATTTTACAAAAATAACTTTTTTCGCGAAAGGTATTTTAGCACATTATTTCTCTTTACGCAACGGGACATAAGGTGTATAATATTACGAATTTGAAAAGAAACATCAACGGAGCCGACTATGGCAGAGTATATTTCCAAAAGTGAATATGAGACCGAACTTATTGGCGAACGCTTCTCAAAGACGCTTCCGGGCGGCACCGTTGTGGCAATGTATGGGGATCTCGGCGCGGGTAAAACGGCATTTGTCCGCGGTATGGCAAAGGGCATGGGGCTTGACTGCCGCGTTTCCAGCCCAACGTTTACCATTGTAAACGAATATCTGGGCGAAAGGGAGCTTATTCATTTCGATATGTACCGACTCTCCGATGCGGATGAACTTTTTGACATCGGATGGGAGGATTATTTAAATCGCGGAGCTGTCTGCGCGGTTGAGTGGAGCGAGAATGTCGAGGATGCTTTTTTCGGCGATGAGATAATCGTGCGGATTGAAAAGCTTGACGACACCACCAGAAAGATAACTATAGAGGAGCGTGGGCAATGCTGATATTGGCTTTTGAATCATCCGCGAAACCGGCTTCCGTGGCTTTGATGCGGGACGGGCAGCTTCTGTCGCAGTATTTCCAGTGCAGCGCGCTCACGCACAGTCGTACACTTCTTCCGATGGCGGAGGATATGTTGAAAAATGCCGAGTTGAGCATTAAAGACGTAGACTTATTTGCTGTGGCGCACGGTCCCGGCTCGTTCACGGGAATCAGAATAGGCGTTTCCACCGTCAAGGGTCTTGCTTGGGCATCCGACAAGCCGTGTATAGGTGTTTCAACGCTTGAGGCTATGGCGTGGAACGGCGCAGCTGTCGGTGGCTATGTCTGCCCTGTTATGGACGCGAGACGTTCTCAGGTATATAACGCTCTTTTTGAAATCAAGGACAGTAAGCCATGCCGTCTCACGGATGACAGACCCATAGCTCTTACTGAGCTTGCCGAAGAAGTAAAAAAACTCAACGCTCCGGTGCTTCTTGTCGGTGACGGTGTTGAGATTACAAAAGCATATTTTGATGCTGTTTCCGTTCCATGCGCCGTTGCCTCGGAGAACATAAGATGGCAAAGCGCTTGGGGCGTTGCCATGGCTGCGGCGGATAAAGAACCACATGACGCAGATAATCTCCTGCCGGTCTATTTGAGACTTTCTCAGGCGGAAAGAGAGCGTCGGGAGCGCTTGGCAAAAACCGATCCTGTTTAATCTTAATGCGGGAGAGCGCGGTTTGCATGTTGCAGACTGCGGCTTAAACTGCGCATCCTGCCTTAAACATTTATAAAGGAGAAACTTCAACATGAGCAAAGTCGTAGTATTTGACCATCCTCTTATCCAGCATAAGCTTTCGGTTCTGCGTGATAAAAACACCAGCGTCAAAGTCTTTCGCGAACTGATTTCCGAGATAGCAAAGCTTATGTGCTATGAGACAACCCGCGATCTGCCACTCGAAGAAATCAAGGTTGAAACTCCCGTTGCAACTGCCACATGCTATCGCATCGCCGGCAAGAAGCTGGCAATTGTGCCTATTCTCCGCGCCGGCCTCGGCATGGTAGACGGCATGGTTGATATGATTCCCAACGCAAAAGTCGGTCATATCGGCCTTTTCCGTGATCCGGAGACACATGAGCCGGTTAAGTACTACTACAAAATGCCCCCCGATATTCAGGAACGCGATGTTATCGTCGTTGACCCGATGCTTGCAACCGGCGGATCCGCATCTGCGGCCATCTCTTTCCTCAAGCAGGACGGCGTAAAGCACATAAAACTCATGTGCATCATAGGCTGCCCGGAGGGCATCGCGCGTATTCAGAATGATCATCCCGATGTCGATATCTTTGTCGCCGCCTGCGATGAAAAGCTCAATGAGCACGCATACATTGTCCCCGGTCTCGGCGATGCCGGCGACAGAATTTTCGGAACGAAGTAATTACAAATAATGCGCAGCCATCCGATTTGGACGGCTGCGCGATATTTTATGCCGGCGGAGTAGGCGCAGGCTGACCGGATGCAAGCGCCGCGTCTATTACTTCGGCTTTCAGCCAATCGCATCCGGCGAAGCGGCGTATCTCATACTGCGGCCGCTTGAGATAAGGATCATCGAGGGATGAAGCCACCACACCGTATGCTGAGCCCATCGCGTGTATGTAATACCCTTGCCCGACGTATATACCGACGTGACTGCAATATCCCGGCGCACCGAAGCACAGGACATCGCCAGGCTGTATGTCTTCCTTTCCTATCAGAATGCCCTGCTTTGCCTGCTCGTTCGCCACACGCTCTAAGCGATAGCCGAGCTGCTCATAGACATAATAGACCAGACCGGAGCAGTCAAATCCGGTTTCGGGCGATTTTCCGCCGTATTTATAGTTCCACCCTATAAATCCGAAGCACATATTTGCCGCCTGCTGACCTTCCGATGCTGCAAGCTCCTCCACGGTCGGCTCGTCTGCAAGGTCCTCCATGTCGGAAGATTCATCCTCAAAATGCGGCTTCGCAATGGAGTAAGTCGCTTTTTCCCCGGAAAGCGTGGGCAAACCGTAATCAAATTTTTCATAGAGTTTTATGTTCTTCCCGACGCAGGTGTCCGGATTGAAAACGCACTCAACACACCCATCGCTCTCCGTCCAGCGTAAAAATCTGCCGTTGAGCGTGGCCGAGCCTTCTGCCGAGAAGGTAAGGCGGCTGCCGTCATCGCCGAACCAGTCTGCGGATGTTAAAAAGCTTTTTTCATATTGAGATTTCGGTTTTGCCTCAACAGGCGCATAAAAGTGACCGCTGCAGCTTGACAGGGCGAATATCAGACAAGCAATTGCAACGGCGGGACGTGTTCGTTTTTTTCTCATTGCATCGCCTCGGCGCATCATAGTAACAACATTATATTCTTTGCCCGATTGCGCGTCAAGCCGTTGCTGATACGGCAAACGGAAGAAAAGAATATGTTTTAAGGCAGCGCCGCATGTTTATACGCCGCTGCCTCATTGTATAACCTGAGACGTCTGTTACTTGACGTCAACCCACTTGTCTTCCTTGTTGCTTTCTACGCAGGCTTCTACTATGCGTTCGATATAATCCCCGTCGGCAAAAGTGGCATAATTGCCTGAAGAAACGCCCTTGACATCGTTATAATACTCTCTGATTGCGCTTCTGAGCGCGTCTGCCCAGCCGAGGGGATGGCCGGACGGCAGAGTGGCATAGCGCACCGCATCTCCGTGAAGCATCTCGGCGCCGGAATGGTAAATGCTGTTGCAGTTTCTTGTCCCGATAAGCAGCTTGTCGCAATCCTCTTGAAACCAGCGCATTGAATACTGCGCGGCGTCGACATCGATCTGGAAGCCGTTCTTCCGTCCGCCGGAAACCTGAGAGACAACCACATTGCCCATAACGCCGTTATCAAATTTCACCATGATATACGCGGCGTCCTCGGTGTCAATATCAACTGTTTTATAACTTGCATTCTTCGCGGTGGTGAAGGTCGCAACTTCCTTTTCGGGCTTTTTGCGCTGCGGGAAAATGGTAATGAATTTGGAATAAACGGAAACTATTTTGTGACCGGTAATAAACTGCACCGTGTCGAACCAATGAGAGCCGACATCGGCAACCGCGCGGGATGCGCCGCCCACTTCGGATACGCAGCGCCAGTTAAAGTCCGTGTCATACATGAGCCAGTCCTGAATATACGTGCCGTGAACAAGATAAACATCGCCCGCGCCGCCCTCGGAAACAGGCATTTTCAGTCTCTCGTTCATATCGCGAACCGTTGCATTATGTCTGTAATTGAAATTGACACCGGCTTTGACGCCTTTTTCTGCGGCAATTCTCGTGAGCTCCGCCGTCTCCTCACTTGTCATGGCAAGCGGCTTTTCGCAGTAGACATTTATTCCTCTCTTGAGAATTTCGAGGTTTATCTCATAGTGCATGTTGTTGGGCGTACAGTTATGAACTACGTCAAGCTGCTCTTTATCCAGCATTTCCTTATAGTCTGCGTATGCGTTGGGTATACCGAGCTCATCGGCCAGCTTTCTGTTTTTTTCATAGCTTCTGCTGCCGCAGATCGCTACAATTTTTGCGCCGGGTATTCTTCTGATTGCTTCGGCATGCGTATTGCCCATCATACCCGTGCCGATTATTCCGACTCTTATTTCTTGCATTTTGTGCCTCCGTTATATTTTGGTGTTTCGATTATAACAGCTTTGCCTTTCATTGAAAAGAGTTTTTATTTTCTTTTATGCGTTTTGTCCTTTTTATTGAATTTCTACGCAGTATATGCTATTTTATAGATATCGAATATCTGAAAAACGGAGGTTTGACAATATGGCAAACAAGGTAGGTCCGCTTATCAAAGAAGCACGCACCGAAGCGGGATTGACTCAGGAACAGCTTGCGAAGAAAATAAAAGGGATTTCGGCTAATGACATCAGCAAGGCGGAGCGCGGAGAGCTTGAGCTGACGCAGACGGTACTCAAGGAAATCGCAAAAATCACCGGCGTTACGCAAAGCTCGCTTATAAACGCGGCTAAGAATTCCACATATAAAACTTCGGCAAAGACAGCGTCTGCAAAGAAAACTTCTTCCGGCAGTACTTCCGTAAAAGTGACAGCATCCGAGAAAAAGCTTCTTGAGCTGTATCGCGATGCCGATTCGGACACGAAAAAAGCGGCGGTCAGTCTGCTGAAAGGCGAATCGACCGGTCTTGGAGACATCATCGGCTCTCTTCTCGGCAAAACCTCCTCTTCAGGCAAAAATGAGCTTTTAGATACTCTGCTCGACACCGCGAAGGATGCCCTCGGGAAAAAATAAGTTATATTGCATATTGCGAGATATTGAAATAAAAACCTGCTCCCGTCCTATTAAGCGGGAGCAGGTTTTCACGAAATTTTCAATTCGCCTTTCAGAAGTCCTTCGCCCACTGCAAAAAACTCGCGAACTGCGTAATGAATAAAACCGTATACCGATGATGCCGCCGGAATGCCGTAAAACTCGAGACTTGAAATCTTACGCGCAGTGGCAAGCGCACGGAAAATGTGAAAATCGTTTGTAACAAGGCCTATTTTTTCGATTCCCTCGGGCAGCAGTTCAAGACTGTATATTATATTTGTCCTGGTGTTTGTCGCCCTGTCTTCGAGAATTATCCTTGACTCTTCGACGCCGAGAGCAATCAGATTGTCTTTTATACATTGCGCCTCGCTCATCCCCTCGTCATCCCCTTGACCGCCCGATGCAATGCATATGCAGTCCGGATTCTTGCTGAGATAGTCGGCTGCCGCCCAAATTCTTTGAGTCAGCGCGCCGCTTGGGCTTGTGCCGTTGACCTTCGCACCCAGAACGATTATGCAACCAAGCCCATCCGACGGCTTTTCAAACGCGCCTGTACATATGACAGCCTCTCCGATAAGAAACACGACAAGCGCCGCGGCAATTATTATGCGGAAAATTCTAATTGTTTTTTGAGAAAAAGGCAGCGGCTTTCCCGTGCGCATACTGTGAGCAACGATTGCAAAGCGCAATATGCAAAGCGCACCGATGACAGGCCATATCCACAAAAGAGACTGCCCGAAGCGCACGGCAAGTCCCATGCCGACGTAATATAGAATGCATAAAATGCCGAACAAAAGAATGAGGGCGTTAAATACTTTACTGCGTTTCATTTTTATCTTCTTGGCTCATTTCACTAAGTACAAATTTTCGCCGCATCAACGGATGCAGGATATAAGACGTTATAATCTGATTATGGTTCCGTTTTTTCGCTTTTTTCGAAGAACACCGTAACCTGTATTTTGAATTATATCGTTCTTATTTGAATTTAACCTAAAAAGCATAAAAAAATCACGTAAATCGGAGTAAGCTTCACAGCGTTTTGAATTCTATGTGCGCAAGCTTTTCTTTTTGGGAAAACATTGCAGATATGACTGAATAAAAGCGCATGTCGGCACAGCGTCTGTCCGAATGCGTTGATATTTTTCCAATGTCCTTGAGCAGTAAGCGCTTCAAGGCACAAAATAATGAAACGTCGAACCGACGCGCTGTGTCAATTCGATGTTTCGATATCGTTCTTAATCGCGCTCTTTTATTTTAAGAATGCGTGACAGCAATTTTTGCCGTCACGCGTTTCACTTTATTTCTCCGAGAGCATTTTTTTGACGCATTTTTTGCATTTGAGTTTGCCGCAAAGCTTGGATGCCGCGGCGACAGCGCAGCCGCCTGCAAGAATGCCGATTGCGAAAAACCGCATATCACGGCAATGACGCATTTTCTTTGCTTTTTTTGCAAAAGCTTTCTTAAATCCGAACATACCCTGCCTCCTATAATTTTGTATCATGCATTATATGACAGTACGCATATTTTTTCAAGCTGTATTTGTGAATTTTCAACTCGAACATATTTTGAGAAAAAGCCTATCGGGCAGCAAAGTGCAGATGCGGCCTAAAGCGCTTGCATGATTACAAGTCGGATGATATAATACAAAACAGTATTGTGCGGCATCGCCACAAGAGCGTATCATCAAAACGAGGTCAAGGATGATGTTTAACAGAGATAAAAAGAGTATCTTACCGTTGGAACATTGGCAGATAATAAGCATAGGGATGGCAATATATGATGCAGTGGCTGTTAACGCCGCTTTTTATATTGCGCTTTGGCTCCGGTATGACTGTCGGTTTGCTGAGATTCCGTTTTTTTATATAGACGCGCTGAAAACAATTGCGCCTATATACTCTGTTATATGCATCATTATCTTTAAGTTGTGCAGAATGTACAACACCATATGGCGCTTTGCCGGGGCGCATGAGATATATCTTTCGTTTCTTGCGAACGCCTTCAGTCTTGTTGCTCAGCTTGCGCTGACAACGGTTGGCGCAAGACTTCTTGGAGTTGCCGTCGGCTTTGATCGCATGCCGATTACATATTATTGCATCGGCATTATCCTGCAGTTCATCTTTGTGATGGGCATCAGGTTTTCATACAGAATAATGCTCGGTCTGCGCGGCAGACACGGATCGGCCGGAACAAAAAGGGTCATGCTTATCGGCGCCGGCGCCGCGGGACAAATGATATTGAGAGATTTGAACCGCTCGCATGCTGATTCCGACCGTATTTGCTGCATAATAGACGATAACCCCAACAAGTGGAACAGATACATGGAAGGGATACCGGTTGTAGGCGGCCGGAACGATATTTTTTCAAACGTAAATAAATATCACATTCAAAAGATTATTCTCGCCATACCAAGCGCAACACCGGAGCAACGCAGGGATATCCTGAGTATCTGCAGTGAGACTGATTGCGAACTAAAGCAGGTTACGGTGCTGTATCAGAAAATGGGGCAAATCGTGGATTCGTCATCTATACGGGACGTTTCTATTGAAGACCTGCTCGGGCGCAAGCCGATTGAAGTCAATTTAGATGAGGTTTTTGACTTTATAAGCGGCAAAACGATTATTGTCACGGGAGGCGGCGGTTCTATAGGCAGCGAGTTGTGCCGTCAGATTGCCGCGCATAATCCGAAAACGCTTATTATATTTGATATTTATGAGAACAACGCTTATGATATTCAGCTTGAATTAAAGGACAGCTATCCGCATCTCAATCTGGTTACACTTATCGGATCTGTGCGCGACAGCAGGAGACTTGAAAATGTCTTTGAAAAATACAGACCCGAGATTGTTTTTCATGCTGCGGCGCATAAGCATGTGCCTCTTATGGAGGACAGTCCGTGCGAATCCATAAAAAACAACGCCATAGGAACATATAAAACCGCCTATGCGGCCATGACGCATGGGTGCAAGCGATTTGTGCTGATCTCGACGGATAAAGCGGTTAATCCCACAAATGTAATGGGCGCATCCAAAAGATTATGCGAGATGGTTATACAGACCTTTGACAAAATGATAAAAGAAGGGAGAGCCGCAGATCTTCCGGTACTCAGCACGCACATAAATCCGTCGGAGTATTGGGACGGGCAGACAAGTACGGAATTTGTCGCGGTCCGTTTCGGCAATGTATTGGGCAGCAACGGTTCCGTTGTGCCGCTATTTAAAAAGCAGATTGCAAAAGGCGGCCCCGTCACCGTGACCCATCCCGACATAATAAGATATTTTATGACCGTTCCCGAGGCAGTGAGCCTTGTGCTTCAGGCAGGGGTCTACGCCGGAGGCGGAGAAATATTTGTCCTTGATATGGGATATCCGATGAAGATTGACAGTCTTGCGAGGAATCTTATTAAGCTTTCGGGATTAAGACCGGATGAAGATATCAAGATAGAATATACAGGCCTGCGTCCGGGTGAAAAACTATATGAGGAAAAGCTCATGGAAGAGGAAGGCCTTGAAAAAACACGCAACAATCTCATTTTCGTTGGTCATCCGCTGGACTTTGACGAGAAAAAGTTCCTCGTGAACATACAGGATCTTATGGATGCGGCATATGCAAACCGCGACGATATTAAAGAGCTTGTGAAAAATGCCGTGAGCACATATACACCAGATATAAAATGTAATGGCGCGGACAAGCAATTTGCTGCGGGAAAAGCCTAAAACCGGATTAAAAAACGGATCGTGCAGTTTTACCATGCACGGTCCGTTTTTCAGCACAGATATCTTCTTTTTCCGTCAGCAGGCGGAATATAGCCGTATTTGATTTCGGGGCGTATTTCCGAAAGTCTTTTGTGTATAAGATCAACATCCTTCTGTTCGTTGAAAATGAGGTTTGCAAATTCCTTTTCATCGTGAACAAGTATGAGCCGATAATAGTAATACGCCGGACTGTCGTCGGGCTGACACTCGCATATTCTTGTAAAGCGCCTGTCGATATACTCATACGGAACATAGTATTTTACACCGAGATCTCTGTAATAAAGACATAGCTTGCCTAAGGTAACTCTGCCTATTTTTTCTCCGGAATTGAAATCGTCAATATGCTCGGCATCGTTTATATATTTCTTGTCAATGCCCTTGAATTTGGGCTTACCGAAACCAAACAGATCTGTCACTCCTTTTCTTTTATAATATTAAGCGAATACCATTTATCCGGCAACTTTTTCATGATAAGCGCTCCGAGCGATCCTCCGATGAAGCCTACAATAAATCCGCCGAGCACGTCGCTCGGAAAATGAACGACAAGATAGATGCGCGCAATGCCCATCAATATTGCAAACAGAAACGCCGTCCAGCTGTATCTTTTTCTGCATGAGAAGAAAACGGCGGTTGAGGCCGCCATAGCGGCAGTGGTGTGACCGGACGGGAAACTCTTGTCGCTTTCAACATTTTGTCCGACAAGAAGCCAAAGATTGTAATATAAGCTGTTTTCATCGGCATACGGACGCGCGCGGGCGATGAGTATTTTCAGGCAGCAATTGGTTATCAGCGCACCGACGGCAATTCCGAGAAGCAGCGCTGTCCCACAGCGGCGGGTGCGTTTGCTCAGCAAAAGCATCAAACCCAAAACGATAAGAAAAATTCCGCCTTTCCCGAGCAGAGATATGAATTCAAAAAACGGAGTGAAAAAGCCTCCGCCTATTTCATACAAACGGTGAATAAAAAGCGTGATTCCCGAGTCAAACTCCGCAAAAAAAGAGTTGAGCCACAGTGCGGCGGCAGTAACGGTCATAGATTTTCCTCCGATATTGTTTCTGTCATTTTGCCCGAAGCGCCGGACAAATAAGGTTTTTGTGTTTTACCGTAAAGCGTCAACTACGGCTTCAAGCTCTGCGCAAACGGAACGCGCCCGAAGATAATCGGACGCTTTAAGCGCCGCGTTGATCTGAGTTTCCAGATCTTTCTTTTTCTGCTCAAGGTCGAGGTAATCAAAATCAAAGTAGCGTTTGTAGATCATCTTGCGGAAAGCTCTGCCGCTCATTTTTCTGACGGTGTTGTTTTCGACAACGAGCGCGTAGTCCATACATTCCGAAATACAGTAAAAATCGTGCGATACCATAATTACGGTGCCATTATATGCGTTAACAGCCGTCTCCAAAGCTTTCTGAGAACTCAGGTCAAGGTGGCCGGAAGGCTCATCAAGCAAAAGCAGATTACAGTCGCTCATGGCGATTCCGGCAAGCTGCAGGAGGTTTTTTTCACCGCCTGACAGCGTGCTTATGCGACGGTACAGGATGTCTTCATCAAAGCAGTATTTTGTTGTAAGATATTCCTCCGCATCTCTTTCGCGGACAAAACCGAGGGTTTGGGCATAGTCCCACACGCTTTGATTTTCGTCAAGCGTTTCGCCGTGAAACTGCGATAAGAACGCGGCCTTCATTCCGGAATGAACGGATATGGCGGAGTTTGTCCTGTTAAAAATATCCCTTAACAATGTCGTTTTGCCCGTTCCGTTGCTACCGACCAGAGCGACCTTTTCGCCTGGCAGAACGGCAAAAGAAACATCCTTCAAAAGCGGTTTGCCGAAGTCTACGCTGTAGTCTGCGACATTTACGGCATATTCTGCGCTGCCGTCTTTTCGAATTTCGGGAAATGTGATAGACGGCATGCGCTCTTCGATATACGGCATGTCGACATGACGCGCTTTCCAGCGCTCAAGGTAAGAAACCCGCGCTCTCAGGGTTTTACCCTTTTTCAAATCGGGATGCTTTGAAGCTTCATCGCGAAGTCGCTCGACAACGCCCTCTTCAAAAGCAATAAAATCCGATTCCTTGAGCGATGTTTCCTGCAAGGCGATCTTCATTTGAAGCTGAGTAAAGCTGAAGTCGATAAAGCTTCCATTATATTCCTGAATGAATTGATTTTCAATCTGCAGCACCTTGTCAAAACAATGGTTGAGAAGATAGCGGTTGTGTGTCGCCGTCAAAATCGTGCCGGGGTAGGAGTTTATGAGATCCCTGAGCCCTTTTAGGTTGTTGAAATCCAAAAACACGTCGGGTTCATCCATAACAAGAATGTCAGGCAGCAAAAGCATTTGCCGGATGATCTGCACAAGCTTGTATTCGCCCCCACTTATATCGGCAAGCTCAACCTCTGCGATATCCTCAAGTCCGGCGGTTTTAAGCTCTTTGCGTATATTTGCCTCGTGGTTGTAGCCGTCAATTGCGGTGAACTCGTCAATAAGCCGCTGATATTCGTCCATGGCTTCATCGCTTTCGAGATCTTCGCACAGCTTATCAAGCCGATCCTGAATCTGCTTAAAATCCTCGCAGAGATAGTCATAGACATCTATCGACCGTTCTTTTTCACGCTCAACAAACTGATTTACGTAGCCTACGCGCTGAATATTCTCTTTTGAGATTTTTCCCTTGAAAAGATATTCATCGGGATGAAGCAGCAGATCTATAAGCGTTGTTTTGCCGGTACCGTTGCTGCCTATAAGCACCGTGTGACTGCCGTTTTCAATTGTAAATGAAGCGTTGCGGAATAGACATCTATCCGAAACAGAATAGCTCAGATTTGCTGCTTTTATCATTTTTCCGTTCCTTGCAGCCGAATGCCGGCATTGAAAATAACAATAATCACATTTTCTCGGGCGCGGATACGCCGATAATGCCGAGGGATATCGCGATTACTCTGCGCACGCAATCGGCAAGAAGCAGACGCGCCGAGAGCAATTCTTCCTCCGCTCCTTTTATGCGGCAGGAATTATAGAAGCGGTGAAAACGGGCGGCGAGCTCGCTTACGTATTTGTTGATGCGGCTTGGGTCAATGTCACGCGCGGCGAGAGTGATCTCTTCCGGTAGCGCGGCAAGCTGCTTGATAAGCTCGCGCTCTGTTACATCCGTAAGCTGCGTCAAATCGGCATCTGCCGCAGAAGGAACATTGTGCCCGTCTTCACGAAGCGCAGAGATGAGGGAACAAATCCTTGCGTGTGCATACTGTACGTAATATACGGGATTTTCGCTGTCTTGACGTTTTGCAAGCTCAAGGTCAAATACAACAGGAGACTCCGGACGTGTATTGAAGAAATAACGCGCCGCATCAACGGGAATCTCGTCAAGCAGGTCGGTGAGGGAAATTGCCTTGCCCGTGCGTTTGGACATTCTCACTTCCTGCCCATTGCTCATAAGCTTTACAAGCTGCATCAGAACTATGTCAAGGCGGTTTTCTCCGTCAAGTCCGAGAGCATCCAGAGCGCCTTTGAGCCTTGCCACATGACCGTGATGGTCTGCGCCCCAAACGTTGATTGCCCAATCAAATTTTCTTTCTTCAAGTTTATTTCTGTGATAAGCTATGTCGGCGGCAAAATAGGTGTAAAAACCGTTTGCGCGGCGAAGAACATCATCCTTCAGATCAAGCTTGTCGATTTCCGCTTGCTTTTTCCCCGCATTGAGAAGCTTTTCGGTGAGTATTTCCGATGTTTTGAGCCAAAGCGCGCCGTCCTTTTCATAGGTGAATCCGCGTTTTGCAAGCTCATTCACCGTGTCAATGACATAACCGCTCTCATGCAGAGTGGATTCAAAAAACCACTTGTCATATTCAATGCCATAACGGCGCAGATCGGACTGCATTTTGGGAATGTTGCGATCAAGCCCGAAACGAGCCATTACCGCGTGGCGCTCGGTAACATCTTTTTTTCCAAAATCATCGCTGTATTCATCGCGGAAAGCTTTCGCAAGCTCTTTGATATCGTCGCCGTGATAGCCGTCCTCCGGAAATTTGCCGTACTCTTCATCGCTCATATCTATTTTACCCTCTATGAGCTGCTGATAGCGTGCGTCAATCGATGAGGCGAACTTCTCTATCTGATTGCCGGCGTCATTTACGTAGAACTCGCGCCATACGTCATAACCCGCTCTGTCCAGAACATTCGCCAGCGCGTCGCCCAAAACGCCGCCGCGTGCGTTGCCCATGTGCATAGGGCCTGTCGGGTTTGCCGATACGAACTCAACCATTGCTTTTTTGCCCTTGCCGATATCAACACGCCCATAATTTTCTCCCTCGGCGGCAACGGTTTTCAGCACGTCTCCATACCAGCTGTCAGAGAGACGGAAGTTAATAAATCCCGGGCCCGCCGCCTCAACTGTGGAAAACCACGTACCCTCAAGCTCCATGTTGGCAATCAGTATCTCCGCGATTTTGCGCGGCGCCATATGAAGTGAGCGCGCGCCGGTCATCGCGTGGTTTGCCGCATAATCGCCGTTTGCGGTGTCCTTGGGTATTTCCACAGTGCCGGAGAGCATTGTTCCATCCGGAAACTGTCCTGCGCTTATTGCTTTTACGCAGGCGGCGGATATAATATCGTTTATACTGTCTTTAGCTTTTTGAATAAGGTTTGCCATCTTTCATACTCCTCTTTGTTCTCTAATCTTCAGTTGAATTTTGTTTCTTGCCACAAGTGCGTGCTCCATATCGACCACATAATCCACTTCAAGTTCGCCGCCGTCGTCGTCAAAGCGCTGCTTGATGCGCCTGGTTTTTATACCCAGGTTTGCAGTTCCGAAAGGCGTGTCGTAAGGGAAAGTGTTTTTTTCGCCTTCTTTGAAAATCATGCGGCTTGTTATAAATCCGTCGCGGTCAACCACAACGTAGTCGGGCTTAACAATAACGCTTGTGCGCGTTCCATCCAGCCCGGTCACATCGGTTTCCAAGTATGAAAAGCAGGAGGCATCGCCTTCTCTGAAATAGTACCCGTCGGTAGTAAAATCAACCGTCTGACTGTCATCCTGATCATAGCCGTGGATACTGTGCATGGAAATAATTACATCTTTCATGGCGCCTCATCGCCCTCCTTGGCTTCATCGGGTATTTCGGCATGCACGGTATAAGGCGCGGTGTCATATCCGAGCAGTTGTGAAGAGAGGCGGATAAAAAGCTCCCTGTCTCCGCTGGTGATAAAAGAAATTTCTCCGTTGCCGCCTGAGAGAGAATTTTTCATAAGATAATTGCATACGCTTTCCGCCGCGCATTCGGATGCGCTTATTAGCTCGACATCCGTACCCATGTATTCGCTTATCGCATCGGAAAGAAAGCCGAAATGCGTGCAGCCGAGCAGCAATGAAGAAACCCCCGATTTCTTTAACGGCAGCAGATTTTCTCTCACGCATTCGCGAACCGCCGAATCGGAAGAATCCGTGTGACCGCTCTCAATGAGCCCAACAAAATCTTGGCATGGGAAAGCGATTATTTTGCGTCCGGGACACGCGTCCGATAATCTGCCTGCAAAAAAGCCGCTTCTGATGCTTGCTTCCGTTGCGATTACGCCGAGGGGAGCGTCATCGTGTGTGTCTGCAATTTTTTTCACCGGAGAATCAACCACATTAAAAACCGGTATGCGAAAACCGGCAAGTATATCCGGCGCAGTGCTTGAAACAGTGCCGCAGGCGGCGATTATTGCTTTTACGCCGCGTTTTGCAACGAGCTCCAGATCCTGCTCGGCGATTTTTCGCAGCGTGGGAACGCTTTTTGTTCCATAGGGCATACGTGCTGTGTCCCCAAAGTATATTATATTTTCATCCGGCAGCAGTTTTCTTAAAGCAATAACAGCCGTAAGGCCGCCGAGACCGGAGTCAAAAATGCCTATTGGTCTGCAATCCATTACAAACTCCTATCAAAAAGTCTGACTGAGTTATTTTAACGCAATTGCATTCCTAATACAAGCAAAAATTTGTTGCGTTTCATATGTGGAATTTCATGCCGCGAAGTGCTATAATGACAATCGGCATCGAGGGCGTGCTCTCGGTGTTCCGTCATATCGAAACCAAGGAGACGATTGCGTGAATATTGAGTTAACAGATAAAGAATTCAGGCGGCTGCTTGATATGATTTATATAGGAAATTGGATATTAAACTCCGCCAGGGGAAACGACAGATTCGAGGATTATGACAATCTTGAGGAAAAGTTTTTTGCCATGTGTCCGGGAAACGGCATGAATTCTCTTGTGCAGTCATATCACGGCCATTTTTTCCCGTCGACCGCTTATGAAAACGGAGGGATACACGAAGCCATAGCCGATTATGAAGATTCGGTTTTCTATAACATCCTTGCCGAAGAGCTTGCCCGGCGTGATTTGGGACTTGAGGACAGAG